>JBAUAR010000473.1:0-4471 GCA_049675875.1 Streptosporangiaceae bacterium | reverse complement strand
GCTCAGGACCTGCTCATACGGCTGATCCTCGATCTCCTGCGGTTTCCGCATCACCGGCACCTCCCACTTGCGCGGATCACCACGGGATGCCCGGGGGCCCGTCGGGAAAGCGAGAATCTAACCGGCGGTCGGGTAGCCGGGACGCATTGCTGCTAATAAATAACCTCGGAGTTTCCTGTGGTCTCGGTGATGTCTTCAGTCCCAGGACCTGGGCTTGTTCCCTCGGTCCGTCACGGGTCTGTCGTATGAAGGTTTCTCGGGGTTCCTGAGGGCTTATCGTTTCTATCGCTGGTCTTGCTGGATCAGTGAAGGCTAGGGCGGGGAGCTTCGGTTGAGCCTGGCGGTCGTGCGGGATCTGCGTGAGGCTCGTGTCCCGGCTGGGCCGGATGAGCTGGCGGCTTTCGAGATAGACGTGCTGGCCGGGTTCGTGCTCGCCCGGGCGGCGGCTGGTCTGGCCGACAGCACGATCCGCTCGGATGTGCTGCACCTGGAGCAGGTGCGGGCGTGGTTCGGCCGGCCGTTATGGGAGATGGAGCCCGCTGATGCTGATGCCTACTTCGGCGTGGTGCTGCGGGGCGCGGCGAAGGGCACCCGGCTGGGCCGTTCGCAGGCACTGCGAACGTATTTCCTGTTCCTGGAGATCCGGCACAAGGTCGAGATCCATCAGCTGACCGGCCGTGTCGCGGAGTGCCCGGTCGATGAGATGAACCGGCCGCGGGGGTCGGGCCGTGCGTCGCTGCGGATCCCGCCCTCAGCGGCGCAGCTGAGTGCGCTGTTTGCCGGGTGGCGACGCGAGCTGGCGACGTGCCGGAAGTTCGCCCCGGCTGCGCGCAGTTATGCGGCGGCCCGGTTGATGGCCGAGACCGGGCTGCGCGTGAACGAGGTCAGCCACCTCGACCTGGACGACGTGAAGTGGGATCTGGGCCGGTTCGGGAAGCTGCACGTGAGCAAGGGCAAGGGTGCCCGCGGTTCTGGTCCCCGCGAGCGGATGGTGCCGCTGATCAACGACGCCGGGGCGACGCTGCGGTGGTTCATCCAGGACGTGTGGTGCTGCTTCGATGACGATCATGCCCGGCCTGGTGCGCCGTTGTTTTGCTCCGAGCGCCGCAACGCCGACGGGACGGCCGCGAGGGTGGGTAATGAGACGCTGCGGTCGGCGCCGGCCGTCGCGGCGGCGGAGCACTTGCCGGACTGGCCGGACCGGGTCACCCCGCATGTGCTGCGGCATTTCTGCGCCTCGCAGCTCTACCTCGGCGGGATGGACCTGATCGCCATCCAGCAGACCCTCGGCCATGCCTGGGTCGCCACGACGATGAATTACATCCACGTCCACGCCACCCATATCGAGGACGCCTGGATCACCGGCCAGCAGCGCGCGGCCGGCCGCATGAAGGGACTGTCGCCGTGAAGTGGAACCTGCGGCTGGCCGCCGCCAACCGCGGCATCTGGAAGGCCAGCGAGCTGCAGCGGATGCTCGCCGATGCGGGCCTGGTGATCAGCGCTGGGAAGATGTCCGGGCTGTGGTCAGGCAGCCCGGCCAGCATCAAGCTCGACGACCTCGACGTCATCTGCGCGGTGGTGGGCTGCGGGGTGGAGGAACTGCTGATCGCCGAGCCTGCCGCAGTCACCAGGCCGGCCGCCGGCCAGGACGGCGAGCCGGCTGCGGCGTCGGCGAAGGGCATGCTGGCGGTCACGCCCAGGCGCCGTGACGGCCGCTCGCTGCCGCCCGCGTGATGGCTGGCCGGCCGGATCCCGATCGCCCGGCCACCAGCTGCCCGGACTGCCTGTCGTTCGGGGCGTCTTACGGCCTGCGGTCTTACTGCCGGGCCTGTTACGACTTCACCCGCCGTTACCAGCGGGGCGAGTGCAACGGCTGCGGGCGGGTCATCGCAGTCAAGAAGGAACACTGCAGGCTGTGCTGGCTGCAGGCCAGCATTACCGCTACCGGCCGCAGGATCACCCCGGCGGACTTCCGCCGCGGCGGTTGCCGGCAGCTGTCGTTCGCGGGGATGAGCCAGCTCGGCCACACCGGCCCGCGGCCTGCGATTCCGGCAGCCGAACGCCCCGAGCCATCCGTGCCATCCGCTGGACAGACACAGCTGCAGCTACCGATTCCCGGCGAGTCGCTTTACTTCGACAAGGCCCACTGGGTGGCGTCGAAAATCACCAACGACGCCCTGCAGCAGGCCAGGCACATCGCCGCCGAGCTCGCCGGGACCCGCGGCTGGAACCCCCGGATCGTCACCGAGACCGGCCGGGCGTTAGCCGTCGTCTTAGCCGATCACCAGGCCCCAGACATGATCGCCTGGTCCGCGCTGTCACCGGCCCTGCACTCCCGGGACCTGAGCGTCACCCGCACCGCCGAGATCCTGCAGCTCGCCGGGCTTCTGCACGACGACCGGGTCCCTTCCTTCACCGCCCTGATGCAAACACGGCTCGCGGTCCTGCCGGCGCCGATCGCCGCCGATGTCGGGCACTGGCTGCGCACCCGCGGCGAGGGCGGGCCCCGCAGCCGTCCCCGCAACGAGCACACCGTCCGGCAGAACCTCAACCGGGTGCACCCGCTGCTGCTGGAATGGGCCGGGCGCTACGGCCACCTGCGCGAGGTCACCGCCGCCGACATTATCGCCGCCACCGCGCCTTTGCGCGGCAGCCTGCGCCGGCAGACCGTCCTCGCCTTGCGCTCGCTGTTCGGGCACTGCAAGAAGACCGGCAGGATCTTCGCCGATCCCACCTGGGGCATCTATCCCGGCCAGCGGTCTCTGACGCTGATCCAGCCGCTCCAGCCGGCTGAGATCGACCAGGCCACCGCAGCCGCCGTCACGCCCGCCGCCCGCCTCGCGGTCGCGCTGGCCGCCGTGCACGCGGCCCGGCCCAAGACCATCCGCGAACTCCACCTCGGCGACATCGACCTCGGCAACCGGCGGCTGACCGTCACCGGCCGCACGCGTCCGCTCGATGAGCTGACCCGCTGCCTGCTGCTGGCCTGGCTTGAGCACCGCCGCGGCCGGTGGCCGGGCACCGCCAACCCGCACCTGATCATCAACCAGCAGACCGCCATGACCGCCAGGGCCGTCAGCGAGAACTGGCTGACCGAAACATGCCGCGGCCTGACCGCCACCCTCGAGCGCCTCCGCGTCGATCGGCAACTCGAGGAAGCCCTCACCTGCGGCGCCGACCCGCTGCACCTCGCCGCGGTGTTCGGCATCGACGACACCACCGCGATCCGCTACGCGGCCATCGCCCGTCAGCTCCTGCAAACCCCCGCCGAGCACCACGCTCCCCGCGAGCTCCCGCGAACCCAAGGACCAGAACCACCCAGAGAGCATGAGCACTCCTGAGTTCCCGCTGAAGACCCTTCAGTTCACGTGAACTCTGGGCAAAGCCCAGGCCGCTCGCCGAACCCGCCGTGCGCCTCTCAACGCAACGGGCTCTCCATGGCTGCTGCCGTCAGGCTGGTTGCCCGGCAGTCCACGGGCTGGGGATGTTGCTGCCGCGGTAGCGGTACCGGGTGACCGGGATCGCCGCGATCCGCTGCAGGCGAACCTCGCCCGCGTTGATGGGCAGCCACCGCCCTTGGAGGGTGGTGTACTGCTTGCGGACGTCCTTCCACCTCCAGTGGTGCCGCCTGCTCAGCATGCGGATCACCCGTTGCCAGGTGAAGTGGTCAAGCATGCTGAAGGTGCTCTTGGCGACGGCGTGCCGGAAGTAGCTGGCCCAGCCGTGCATGACCTGGTTCAGCCGGGTCAGCACGTACCCGAGGTCCTGCTGTGATGTCCTGGGGGTCAGGGCGCGGATCTTCGCCTTCAGCGACTTGACGGGCCGCTGGTCGATGAAGGTGTAGACGTGCCACTGCTTTGTGCCTTTCTTGCGCCGCCACTGGATGCGGAAGCCGAGGAAGGCGAACCCCTCGCTCATGCTCACCACGCGGGTCTTGGCCCCGGAGAGCCGCAGCCCGAGTGGAACGAGCACGCTTGCGATCTCCTCGCGTGCCGTCTCGGCGGCCTGCCTGCTGCCGTCCAGCAGCACGACGAAGTCGTCCGCGTAGCGGACGTATCGCCAGTTCGGCAGGCCGTTACGACGGCGGGCCCGGCGCTTGTACTGGGTCGACATGTTCCCGCCCTCTGCCCATGGCGCCGTCATGTGCTCGTCGAGCACGGCGAGGGCGATATTGAACAGCAGCGGGGACAAGATGCCGCCTTGCGGCGTGCCGGCCGTGGTGTCCTCGTAGCCGCCGGCCTCGGTGAGGATGCCGGCTTTGAGGAATGCCCTGACCAGCGCCAGGACGCGCTTGTCCTTCACCCTCGCCCGGACCCGGCCCGTCACGGCCGCATGGGAGAGGTTGTCGAACGCCGCCTCGACATCCGCGTCCAGCACCATCCGGTAACCCTGGGTGCCGAAGAGATGGATCTCGGCGATCGCGTCCTGGGCGCGCCGCTTCGGCCGGAACCCGTACGAGCACGGCTTGAAG
>JBAUAR010000472.1:0-10628 GCA_049675875.1 Streptosporangiaceae bacterium | reverse complement strand
CCGGGCCGGCCGCCGTACCGCACCTCGTCAAAGAGGTGTGCGGCGGCAGTCAGCTCGTCCGCGGTGGCCGGAAACGCGCGACCGGCCGCCGCGGCGAGCTCGATCGCCGTGCGGGCCGGTCCCGGTGGCAGGACCCCGCGAGCCTCCAGGCTGGCCGCGATGGCCCGGACTCGCTCGACGATGGCCGCGCCGTACTCGCCGGCCGCAGCGAGACGTTCGGCGGCGGCTCGATAGTCGTCCGCGCGCCGGGGCTGGTCGCCGATGACCGGCCGGCCGGACAGCCGGCTGCTGGTCCGCGCCGAACCGAGCAGGCCCACCGCGACGCCTAGGGCGGCGAACACGACGATGGCCAGCGCGAGCACGCCCCACCAGCTCAGGCCGCCGTCAGGCGGGGACAGCCAGTGCAGGAGGTCGTGCCACCACCGGGACAGCAGCGACGGCTGGTAGATCGACCGGGCTAGCTCGCGCCGCGCCAGCTCCCTGGCGTGATCCCTGCCGATGCCTGGAGCGCTGCCGGTCATCCGGGTTTCCCGTTCTTGCTCACCATGCAGCGGGAGGGGCCGGCTTCGGTGCGGACGGCTGCCAGACGGCTGCGAACTCGTCGCCGGTGAGCATCTGGTTCTGGGCGGCGTTGCGCAGCGTGAGGTCGAGGCCCTCGCGCCGCATCCGCAGGTCGGCGTAGAGCAGCACGCTGACGCCGGCGCTCACGGGCCTGGTGACGGTCGCGGCGACGATAGACCCGACGGCGCTGACGATCAGCGCGGCGACCGAGGTGGACGCAGCCTCCGCGAGAAACACGCCGGACCCGCTGATGACGGCTGCGATCACAGCGAACGGGATCGTCAGCACATAGCCGGCCACCCCCACCACGAGCCCTGTCAGCAGCAGGATCCCGAACAGCCGCCAGAAGCTGCCGTGCGTGAGTTGCCACGACCGCCTGATCGCGGCCGTCGGGGAGATTCGTTCGAGTACGACGGCCGGCAGGGTCAGGCTGAGCCGGATCACCAGCAGCACCTCGACGACGATCGTGCCGATGCCGCCGAGCACGCCGATGGCGACGGCGACCGGGGTCAGGTGCAGCACAGCCAGCACGACGACGGCGATGACGACCGGGAGCGGCACCGCGATGCCGAGCAGCAGGAGGAGGACGGTGGCGCCGAGCACGACGCCGGGGCGGCCAGCCCGCCAGGCCTGCGACAGCCCGATCTTGCGCCCCAGCATGCCCCGGCCGATGACATTGCTGAGCAGTCCGGTGAGCGCCGCGTCGACTACGAGCGCGATCACGAAAACGGCGACTATGGCCGGCAGCGCGACGGCGAGGAACGAGCCGATCACGTGATCGAGCTGCTGTTGGGTGGGCTGCGCACCGGTCTTCAGCGTGTTCTGGAGGCTGACGATCCGGGTGGTGTACAGCCGCTGAAGCAACGCCGCGGCGATGCCGTAGACGGTCATGACAATGGCGGTCAGCCCGAACGTGGCCGCCGGATTGCGGCGGGCAAGGGTGACGGTGCCGTTGAAGATGTCGCCGAGGGACAGCGGGCGCAGCGGCACGCCGCCAGGCGCCGGAGCAGCGGACCAGCCGCCCGGCCTGGGCCGGCCGTAGCCGGGCTGGCCGTACGGGCCGGGCTGGCCGTACGAGCCGGGCTGGCCGTAGCCGGGTGGCGGGTACCCAGGCTGGCCGTACGAGCCGGGCTGGCCGTAGCCGGGCGGGTACCCAGGAGTGCCGGGCTGACCGGGCGGGCCGTACGGGCTGGGCTCGCCGTAGCCGGGCCGGTACCCAGGCGTGCCGGGCTGGCCTGGCTGGCCGTATGGGCCGGGCTGGCCGGGCGGCACCGGGTCCGCCGGGTCGTCCGGGCCGGGCGGCATCTCGTCGGTCACGCCATCTCCTTCACCGGACCGAACTGGACAGTCGGCCCGATTGCAAAGCAGGGCCAATGGTCGCACTCCGGGCCAGTCGGCCGCCACCAAACGGCCGGCGGGCCAACCCATCTCCCGGCGGCAACCGCTGCGCTGCGGCCGCCGCCCGCGGTCGGGTGGCGGCGCCGCCGAAGCTGCAGGACACTCGGGAGGTGATGACGAGCGAGCCGGACGCGGCCGCGGGGCCCGGCAGCCAGCGGATCATGGCAGCCGAGATGACCGCGCTGCGCTGGCTAGACCCGCCGGCCGGGCCCGCCATCGTATTGCTCGACCAGACCAGGCTCCCGGCCGAGGAGACGTATCTGACCTGCGCTGACGTCCCCCAGCTCGTCGACGCTATCCGTCGGCTCGCGGTCCGGGGCGCGCCGCTGCTCGGCGTGGCGGGAGCGTTCGGCGTTGGCCTCGCCGCCAGCCGCGGCGACGACGTCGAGGCTGCCGCGGCGACGATCGCCGCGGCCCGGCCGACGGCCGTGAATCTGGGCTGGGGCGTTCACCGGGCTCTTGCGGCCTGGCGAGCGGCAGAGACGGCGGACGGCCTCGTTCCCGTCCAGAATGAACGCGCCGCGGCTGCGCTTGCGGAAGCGCGCGCGATCGCCGAACAGGACGCGGCGGCCAGCGCCGCGATGGCTACGCACGGGCTCAGCCTTGTGCCGCCCGGTGCCCGGATCCTCACCCATTGCAACACCGGCGGCCTGGTGTCGGCGGGAGCTGGCACCGCGTTCGCGGTCATTCTGGCCGCGCACCGGGCCGGGCGACTCGCGCGACTGTGGGTGGACGAGACCAGGCCGCTCCTGCAGGGCGCCCGGCTGACGGCTTGGGAGGCGCGCCGGGCCGGGATCCCGCACTCGCTGCTCGCCGACGGCGCGGCTGGGTCGCTGCTCGCGTCAGGGCAGGTGGATCTCGTGCTCACCGGCGCGGACCGGATCGCAGCGGACGGCAGCGTGGCGAACAAGGTCGGTACCTACGGCCTCGCGGTGCTGGCCCGGCACCACAACGTGCCGTTCGCTGTCGTCGCGCCGGTCTCCACAGTTGACTTCGGCACGCCGGACGGGGCATCGATCACGGTGGAGCACCGGCCCGCCGCTGAGGTTGCCTGCCTGGCCGGACAGCCCGTCGCGCCGGCCGGTACGGAGGCGTACAACCCGGCGTTCGACGTCACCCCGGCCGAGCTGATCACCGCTCTCGTCACCGAACAAGGGCTGATACACCCGGTCACTCCGGGTAATCTGCGAGTCCTGGGAACTCCAGACGGCACTGACACGGGTCCCCAAAACGGCTGTCTACGTGGAACTATGAGGTCATGAAAGGTCGCGTGCTTGTCGTCGATGACGACATCGCCCTCGCGGAGATGCTCGGCATCGTGCTGCGCGGGGAAGGTTTCGAGCCCAGCTTCGTCTACGACGGGGACAAGGCGATGGAGGTGTTCCGCGACTTCCGGCCGGACCTGGTGCTGCTGGATCTGATGCTGCCTGGCATGGACGGCATCGACGTGTGCCGCCAGATCCGGGCCGAGTCAGGGGTGCCCATCGTCATGCTCACCGCCAAGAGCGACACCGTCGACGTGGTGCTCGGCCTGGAGTCCGGTGCCGACGACTACATCGTCAAGCCGTTCCAGTCCAAGGTGCTCATCGCCCGGGTCAGGGCCCGGCTGCGCCGGACCGATGACCCCGCGCCGGAGACGCTAACGATCGGCGATGTGACGATCGACGTTGCCGGGCACTCGGTGCAACGCGCGGGCGAGCCGCTCAACCTGACGCCGCTGGAGTTTGACCTGCTGGTCGCCCTGGCCCGGAAGCCACGCCAGGTGTTCACCAGGGAGGTCCTGCTCGAGCAGGTCTGGGGCTACCGGCACGCCGCGGACACCCGGCTGGTCAACGTGCACGTGCAGCGGCTGCGGGCCAAGATCGAGAAGGACCCGGAGCGGCCGGAGATCGTCGTGACGGTCCGCGGTGTCGGCTACAAGGCGGGTCCGGGCTGATCGCGGCGGGCGCCTGCCCGGCCGCCGGCCGGACGTGCGCGCGAGCCGATCACTCGGCGGAGAAGGGTCAATGCGGGCAGCAGCCAGTGTGATAGCCAGCCTCGAGGGCGGGCTGCGCAAGCTGCGCCGGGCGTTGCAGCGCGAGCCAGGGCGGTCTGCGCCTTCGTGGCGAGGGCTCATGGCGCCCCTGCCCTCGACTGCGGCACTGCCCTCGACTGCGGCACTGTCCTCGACTGCGGCGCTGCCCTCGACTGCGGCACCGTCCTCGACTCCGGTACTGCCGGGGATGCGCGCACTGCCTGCCGATGGCATCGTTCCCAACGACGCGCTCCTCGAGGGCGCCGTGCCCAACGGCCTATCGCGGCTGCTACGCGCGCCGGGAGCGCGGGTTCCGCTGGCCCTGGTCCGGGCACCGCGGGCCGTCCGGCCGCCCGGCTCGTCGCACTGGGCTGTCCGGTCGGCGCCAGCGGGCTTGCGTGGTCAGCTGTGGTGGCTCAGCGACCGCTGGCGCCGGTCGCTGCAACTGCGGGTGATCACCGCCACCCTGGTGCTGTCGGCAATCGTCGTCAGCGTGCTCGGCTACGTGCTGACGCAGCACCTGGTGACCGAGTTGTATAGCGACAAGGTCCAGTCGTCGGCCAACATTGCCGATCCCGGACTGGCCATCGCGAGCGGAGTCGCGGCTTTCAATGAGCCGCGGAACTCGCAGACCCGGCAGGCGATGTACATCCTCGCGCAGCAGCTTGCCTCGACCGGCGGCACCCCGTACGCGCTCGAGGTCACGCTGCCGACCGCAGACCAGGGCCCGCCGGTCTACAGTGGCGGCGCCGCCGTCGGCTTCTTCCGATCGCTACCACTGCTGCCGCAGCCGCTGGTCAAGAAGGTGCTGACGGAGAACTCAGCCCATCATGCGCCGCAGCAGTACTGGACGAGCATGGCGGTGGTCGCGACCGGTAGCACGCCGGTTCCCGGCCTGCTCATCGGCAGCTCTTTTGGCTACGACTATCGCTATCAGCTGTACTACTTTTTCCCGCTGGCCGCTGAGCAGCAGAGCATTGCCAGCATGCAGCGGACGCTGCTGCTGGTCGGGATCGCGGTAGTCTTCCTGCTGGTCGCGATTGCCTGGCTGGTGACGCGCTGGGTGGTGATCCCGGTTCGGCTGGCTGCGGCCGGTGCGCGGCGGCTGGCGGCCGGCGCGCTCAACGAGCGGATGGAAGTCCGAGGCAATGACGAGCTCGCCGCGCTCGCGACGTCATTTAACGAGATGGCCGCTAGCCTGCAAGAGAAACTGGCGGAGCTGCAGGATCTGTCGAAGGTACAGCGCCAGTTCGTGTCTGACGTGTCGCATGAGCTGCGCACCCCGCTGACCACCATCAGGATTGCCTCGGACGTGCTGTTCGGCGCGAAAGATGGCCTGGACCAAGCGGCCGGCCGGGCGGCTGAGCTGCTGCAGAGCCAGCTGGAACGGTTCGAGTCGCTGCTCACCGATCTGCTCGAGATCAGCCGCTACGACGCCAACGCGGCCACGCTCGACGCGGAGCCCGTCGACGTGGCCGCGATCGTCCGGCAGTCGGCGGACGTGGCGCAGCAGCTCGCCGAGCGGCGCGGCACCAAGATCGAGTTCCGGCTGCCAGCGGAGCCGTGCATTGCCGAGGTAGACCGGCGGCGGGTGGAACGCATCCTGCGCAACCTGCTGCTGAATGCCGTAGAGCACGGTGAGAACAAGGACGTCGTCGTGATGGCTGCGGTGGATTCCGCCGCCGTTGCGGTCTCGGTCCGTGACTTCGGGGTCGGCCTGGCAGCGGGCGAAGAGCAGCTGGTCTTCGACCGGTTCTGGCGCGCGGACCCGGCTAGGGCCCGGACCTCGGGCGGCACCGGCCTCGGTCTGGCGATCGCGCTGGAGGACGCCCGGCTGCACAGCGGCTGGCTCGAGGCGTGGGGGGAGCCGGGCAAGGGCTCGGTGTTCCGGCTTACGCTGCCGCGGATCGTCGGCGGGGACCTGCCGGGCTCGCCGCTGCCGCTCAATCCGTACTCGGCCGGGCTCGATGCCGCCGACCTGCCCGGCCTTGCCGACCTGACGATCTCCGACGCAATAGCGCCGGACGCCAATGGCCTAGGTCAGCCGCGTGCCGAAGCCGGGCCGGCCGCGATCGGCCAAGCCGGCGCCGAGCCCGCGTCGGCCGATGACACGATGCTGGCCGATGACTCCGCGTCGGCCGATGACACGATGCTGGCCGATGACTCCGCGTCGGCCGATGACAGCATGCGGGCCGATGACACGATGCTGGCCGATCGAACGACGGCGGCCGAGCACACGATGTCGACCGATCACACGTCGTCGGCTGGCAACGGTGGCGCGCCGGCCGGCCAGCCGGCGGGCACCAACGTGATCAGCGAGGTGGCGGCGCGTGGTTAGGACGGCCTCGCGACGCGCCCTGCTGCCGGTGCCGCTGGCGCTACTCGTCGCGGCGCTCGCGGTGGCCGGATGCGCCACGGCACCTTCCGGAGGCCCGCCACGCCAGGCGCCGGGCGGGAGCAACCAGGTGCAGGCCTACGTGCAGCAGCTGCCGGCTCCCGGTCCGACCAGCAGATGGACCGAGACCGAGGTCGTGCTGGGCTTCCTGCACGCCAGCGCCAGCTACGCGTTCGATCCGGCTGCCGCCAAACAGTACCTGCTGCCGCAGGTACGTAAGCAGTGGCATCCGGGCCAGGAGCCGGTCGCGGTCGTCGGCGCCCCCACGCCCCCGGAACTCAAGATTTTCCCGGAGATCCCCGGCGCCAGCCAATCCCCCTTGGTGACGGTGAAATTCAGCGGTCAGCACCTGGCCACGCTCAGCCAGACTGGCCAGTATCAGTACGCTCCCGGCCAGAGCCAGAACGCGTCGTACTCGTTCACGCTCGCCAGGACCAACGGGGTGTGGCTGATCCAGTCACTCCCGAAGCAGTTGCTGCTGACCGAGTCGGATTTCCAGGACGTCTACCAGCCGCGGAACTTGTTCTTCTTCGAGCCGCCAGGTGCCGGACAGGCACCGAGCGTGCTGGTACCCGACCCGGTCTACGCGCCGCAGGAGAACTCCAATAGCGCGCTCAATACCGACCTGGCCACCGGGCTGGTCAACGGGCTGCTCAAAGGTCAGGGCGGCTGGCTGTCCGGCGCTACGGTGTCGGCGTTCCCGCGGGGCACGACGCTGCTGAAGAAGGTCACCATCACCGGCAAGACGGCCCTGGTAGACCTCGGCGGGGCGGCCGCCCACCATGCGCAGCCCATCACCGTGCTGTCGATGGCAGCTCAGCTCCAGGCGACGCTTAGCGACGGTGAGTACTCGCTGCCGCTGGCCAGCCGGCTCAAGCTCTACATCGACAACGCTCTGCAGCCGGTCCCGGCGTCCATCGGCCTGGTGCCGAGCGTGGCGAGCGTGGCGGGCGGCCAGAGCCAGGTGCTGCTCATCACCGGCAGCGATAGCGTCGGCCAGCTGCCCGCCGTGCCCAAGCCAGATAGCAAGCTGCAGCCGAGGCTGGGCCCGGCACAAATCGGCCAGGCCAACGTCACGGCCGTCGCCGCGTCGCCCGATCAGCAGCGCCCGGTGCAGCAGTTCGCGGTCGCCGTGCAGGAGAGCGGCGGCTGCGCCGTCGAGGTCCGCTCCGGTAACAACTCGCAGTACCAGCCTTATCTGCTGCCCGGCTCGGTCGGCCCGTGCACGTCGCTCAGCTACGACGCCAATGGCAACCTGTGGGCCGCGGCGGGCAGCGGTGCATGGTTCATGCAGCCGAACCGGTCTCCGGTGCCGGTAGACCTGTCCGCCTTGGCCGGCAGCCTCCCGCCCGGCAGCCAGATCCTGGCGCTGCGGATGGCTCCCGACGCCGTGCGAGCCGCACTGCTCGTGCACACATCGAGCGGCAAGTCGACAGGGAACAGGCTGCTGCTCGCGGCGGTCCGGCTGCGCGGCGGGACTGCCGCGCTCGGCCAGCCCATCACGGTCGGCGCGGGACTCAGCAACCCGCTGGCGATGAGCTGGTATGACGCGTACCACCTGGCAGTGCTGGCCGCCGGCGGGATATACGACGTTCCGCTGACCGGCGGTGCCGGGCAGCAGCCTGGCGCGGCGCCTTACCTGTTTGGCCCCGCATATCAGGGGGCGGTATCGCTCACGACCGACGGCAGCGAATTCGTCGTCGGCACCAGCAGCGGCGGAGTCTTCGCGGCCTCGGTGTCGGCACCGAACTGGGCACAGGTCGTGCCCCAGGGGGCAGATCCGGTATATCCGGGCTAACCGGGTGACGGGGTTAATCCCAGCACGCCCCGGCACCGCGCCGCCGGGTTGGGCCCCTCACGCCGACGTTCCGCTCCATCCTGGCTGGTCACGCCCGCGTCGTTTGCCCCGGCGGCATCCGCACCTGACATTCCGCAACCATGCGGCTAACGTCGTGTCATGGCACCCGTCCGGGTCCGTGGTTGCGCCAGGCCAGCCTGGCTAGCCGATGCCAGCCGCAGGCGAAGCGGCCCACGTAAGGCGACTTGTCGTCGTCCGATCACGGTGCGGCTTAGAAGTAAGTCCTGCCCCGCCGGGGGACTGGATGTCCACCGGGCCGGGAGAAGGGTAGTAGTGGCAGCAGGCCGCGAACCCCTCAGCAGGCGGATGTGGGGTAGAAGACCAGGTCGGCCGGGCGGGTGCCGTTCAGACCGGTCGAGAAGGGAGCTGTGCCTTCGTGGACATCATCTTCAAGGCCAGGCACACAGACGTCCGGGAGCCGTTCCGGAAGCACGCGTCAGCCAAGCTCGCCAAGATCGAGAAGCTGGACGGGAAGGCCACCAGGATCGACGTTCAGATCACCGCTGAGCCCAACGTGCGGGCGGCCGATCGCCGGGAACGGGTCGAGCTCACCGTCACCTCGCGCGGGCCCGCGATCCGCGCTGAGGCCGCGGCGGAGGACCGGTTCGTCGCCTTCGACCAGGCGTTCGCCAAGCTGGAGTCGCGCCTGCGGCGGGCATGCGATCGGCGGAAGGGCCGGCATGGCGCGCACGCGGCCATCCGGCTGACCGACCTGCCCGAGGCGGACCTGGCGTCCGACGCCGAGCTGCCGGCTATCAGGCTGGGCCAGGGCGGCGGTCTGCTGGCCGGTAACGGCGCGCAGGCCATCGGCGCCATGGCCGCGGCCGCGGATGCGGCCGACGCGGCCGACACGGCCAAGGCCGAGGCGGAGCCGGCCGATGTGGAAACCCGCGAGGTTCCCGTCGACATGCAGGGCAACGGCCCGCTGGTGATCAGAGAGAAATTCCACGCAGCGACGCCGATGAGCATCGACCAGGCGCTGTTCGAAATGGAGTTGGTCGGTCATGACTTCTTCCTGTTCACCGACGCAGCGTCCGGCTTGTCCAGCGTCGTCTACCGGCGGCGCGGATACCAGTACGGCGTGATCAGGCTGCTCGAGGAGCACGCGACCGGCTCGCCGGACGGGCCTGGGCTGCTGCCCGGCGAGGCGCGCAGTCCTGGCGAGCAGTCGGCCAACGGTCAGGCCTCGCCGCCAAGCAGGGCCAGCCAGATCGGCCAGATCGGCCAGCCGGGCGGACCGGCGACAGTCGATCCCGAGTAGGGGTCGGCGAGCTAAGCCCCAAAGGACGGTAGGGTCGCAACCACCGGACGGCCGTCCGCAGGGCGGATTGCCGCGGGGCTCGCCGTAGGCACGAGTGCGGAACCTGTGTCGCGGGTCAGCGTCTGGCGGGTCGTCCGGGCAGTGAGCACCGGCCGGCCGCCACGGAGGGAAGAATCATGGGCCGCAGCGCCGGCGTGAGCCCGCAGGCACCGGAAGACGACAACGCCAGCATTTCCGGCTCGCCGCCTGCGGAGGCGGGAAGCCGGAGAGCAGGCCGCCAGGTGAAGGGCGGGCCGGCAGGCGGCGGCGAGGGCGCGCCGGAACCGATCCGCGCGCTCATCGTCGATGACCATGCCTTGTTCCGCCGCGGCCTGGAGATGGTGCTGGAGTCCGAGCCGGATATCGACCTGGTCGGCCAGGCCAGCGACGGCGAGGAGGCCGTCCGAACGGCTGGCGAGTCGCTCCCCGATGTCGTCCTCATGGACATCCGGATGCCCCGCAGCAGCGGGATCGAGGCGTGCCGGGCCCTCAAGGAGGTGACGCCGAGCGCCAAGATCGTGATGCTGACGATCAGCGACGAGGAAGATGACTTGTTCGACGCGATCAGGGCGGGGGCGAGCGGCTACCTCCTGAAGGACATCCCGCTGGACGAGGTCGCGGCGGCCGTGCGCGCCGTGTACGGCGGTCAGTCGCTGATCAACCCGTCGATGGCGGCCAAGCTGCTCACCGAGTTCGCCGCGCTCGCGCGGCGGGAGGCGGAGGAGCCGCCCCAGCAGGTGCCCGCGCCGCGGCTCACTGACCGCGAGATCGAGGTGCTCCGCCTGGTCGCCCGCGGCATGAACAACCGGGACATCGCCAAGGAGCTGTTCATCTCCGAGAACACCGTCAAGAACCACGTCCGCAACATCCTGGAGAAGCTGCAGATTCACTCCCGGATGGAGGCCGTGATGGTGGCTGTCCGGGAGAAACTGATCGAGTTCGGCTGACGTCACGCGCTGGAGCAAGCCGGGACCGGGTTGCCCGCAGCCCCGCAGCTCGTACGGCCTGGGTGGCTGGCGGGGCTCGCATCGCTCGCGGCCGCGGCGGCCCTTGCGGCCCTTGCGGCGCTCGCAGCCCGGGGCCCGTGCGGCCAGGGTGGCGG
>JBAUAR010000471.1:0-2163 GCA_049675875.1 Streptosporangiaceae bacterium | reverse complement strand
AGTCAGTGCTCCATCGGTGAACACAACGCGCAGACCAAGCGTGACCTGCGAGGCCCGGCGCCGTGCTGCTCCGCGGGGCGGGTCCGCGGCGGCGAGCTCTGCAGAAGCAGCGAGCGGGATAAATGAGTCCTGATGCCCCAGGGTGACGCCGCTATGCGTGAAAATTGGGCAGCTGAGCCGCGCCGTCGCGAGGGCCCGGCTGCGCCGGGCGCTGCCGCGCGCGCACCCGCGGGCCTTGGCCGGCTGATGTTCCCCGCGCGGGCTCGGATGGCCTGGGAAGCTGTAGCCGCGGCCGTTCGCTGACGTCGTGTTTTCTTGGCGGGCCTGACCCCGTAAATGAGTCTGACGCCGGGAGCCAACCCTCAGGGCCGCTCAATGGTGCTTCGAGCCCGCGGACCAGACTTTCCACTCGCCCCTGGCTCCTGCGAACGGCCGCGACCGCAACTGCCCTCTCATCGTAGGAGCCGATGATGCAAGACGTCGAGGACGAGCCGCTGTTCGCCGAGCGGGTCGCCGGCCTGGACATCGCCAAGGCCGAGGTCGAGGTCACCATCCGGGTGCCCAGCGACACCAGGGCGGGCCGCCGCCAGCAGGAGACCCGCACCTTCGGCACCACCCGCCGCGAGCTGGAGTCGCTGGGAGACTGGCTGCGCAGCTGGGGCGTCACCAAGATCGGGATGGAGGCCACCGGGGACTACTGGAAGCCGGTGTTCTTCCTCCTCGAATCGCGCGGGTTCGACTGCCAGCTGTACAACGCCGCTCAGGTCAAGGCACTACCGGGCAGGCCCAAAACGGACCGGGCCGACTCGATCTGGCTGGCCAGGATCACCGAGCGCGGCTCGGTCTGCTCCAGCTTCGTGCCGCCCGAGCCGATCCGCCGGCTGCGCACCCACACCCGGTACCGCCGGCACCTCACCCAGGCGCGCACCGCCGAGAAGCAGAGGGTCGAGAAACTGCTCGAGGACGGGCACCTGAAACTGTCCAGTGTGATCTCCGACATCCACGGCGTCTCGGGCCGGGACATGCTGGACGCGATCGTCGCCGGGCAGCGCGACCCGAAGGCGCTGGCCCAGCTGGCCCGCGGCACCATGCGCGGCAAGATCCGCCGCCTGGAGGAGGCACTGGACTGCTCGTTCTTCACCGGCGAGCACGCCGCCGTGCTGGCGATGATGCTGGCCACCATCGACCACTACACCACCCAGATCGAGGAACTCACCGCCCGGATCGAGGAGCTGATCGAGCCCTACCTGCCCCAGGTCGCCCAGCTCGACGCCGTGCACGGCATCGGGACCATCTGCGCCCAGGACATCATCGCCGAGACCGGCGTTGATATGACGGTGTTCCGCACCGCCCCCCACCTGGTCTCCTGGGCGAAATGGTCACCCCAGGTCCGCCAGTCCGCCGGGAAGCGCAAGGGCAGCAACGCCACCGGCCGCGGCAACCCCTACCTGAGCGCCGCCCTCGGCGAGGCCGCGATCGGAGCCAGCCGCACCCAGTCCTTCCTCGGCGCCAGGTACCGGCGGATGGCCAGGCGGATGCCCAAGAAGAAGGCCCTCGTCGCGACCGGCAACTCCATGCTCACCATCGTCCACGCCCTGCTGTCCGACCCTGAAGCGACCTACGCCGACCTCGGCGCCGACTACTACGAAACCCGCATGCACGCCCGCCGCCAGGCCCGCAACCACGTCAAGAGCCTGGAACGCCTCGGCTACAAGGTCATCATTCAGGCCATCAACCCCGACACCGGCGAACTCCTGGCCCCAGCCAGCTAGACCGCCAGAACACTCAACCCGAACCCGGCAGCGCTGGCACGCCGTCGGGAGCTGCCGCCTGCCCGGCTAAGGTCCTTTTTTCGGACCAGCCAACTCAGGTACCTGAGTTGGCTCACGATCGATGAGATTTGGTCAGCGCGATACTCTGACCTGCAGGTTCGGGCGGGTTGGCGGCAAGAATTGCGCACTAATCCAACCGGCAGCTTGTCGCGAATACCTGGTTGCGCGCGATGCCGACGGCCCGGCACCATTCCCGGCATGACAGGCGCACCGGGATGGCCAGAGCTGCACGTGCCGCCGGCGAGCGGTCGCCAGGCACTGATGCTGCGGCCCTGGCGAAGGACGGACATCCCGGCACTGGCCACCGAAATGAGCTACGACTACCTGCTGG
>JBAUAR010000470.1:0-14102 GCA_049675875.1 Streptosporangiaceae bacterium | reverse complement strand
GGCGCGCGGCCTGCTGGCGGGCGGGGTCGGCGGTGCCGACGACGGCTGGCGCGCGGTGTCCGCGCTGACGGGCATCGGGGACGCCGAGCCTGGCGCCAGCGTCGACACGGCGCGGAAGCCGGAGCAGCTGACGCTGGCCGCGGTCACCGATGGCAGCTACACGCTGCCGCCGATCGCGCTGCTCAAGCCAGGCAGTGTGGCGCGACCGCGGACCAGAGCCAATGACATCGTGGTCGAGGCGCTGACCGCCGTGCTCGAGCAGTTCGAGGTGGACGCCCAGGTCACCGGGTTCACCCGCGGCCCCACGGTGACCCGTTATGAGATCGAGCTGGCGCCAGCGGTCAAGGTGGAGCGCGTCACCCAGCTGTCCAGGAACATCGCGTACGCGGTCAAGAGCGGGGACGTCCGGATCCTGTCCCCGATCCCAGGGAAGTCCGCCATCGGCATCGAGATCCCCAACGCCGACCGGGAGATCGTGAGCCTCGGCGACGTGCTCCGCTCGCCGGTGGCAAGGGCGGACCACCACCCGATGGTGGTCGGCCTCGGCAAGGACGTCGAAGGTACCAACGTCATCGCCAACCTAGCCAAGATGCCCCACATGCTGATCGCCGGGGCAACCGGGGCTGGCAAGGCGCTCGCCCTGGATACGCCGATCCCCACGCCGCGTGGCTGGACGACGATGGGCGCCATTCAAGAAGGCGAGGAAGTCTTTGACGAGGCCGGCGATCGCTGCGTGGTGGTCGCCGCCACGCCCGTGATGCACGGCCGGCCGTGCTACGAAGTCGAGTTCTCGGACGGCACCGTCATCGTGGCCGATGCCGAGCACCTCTGGCAGACCACCACGACCACGGAGCGCGCCCGGCGCGCCAGGGTCCGGCGCGGTGTGCCGTACTGGCCCGCCGCCGACGTCGCACGCGTGATCGAGCGCGCCGTGGCGGTGCTGGCCGAGCCGGACCGGACGGTTACGACTGCCGAGGTGCTGGCCGACGTCGGGCCGTCGTTCCGGAATGTCCTGCTGGCCATCGCCGGCCAGCTGCCCGGGGAAGGACGGAAGGCCAGGCAGACATACATCCGCAACGGGCGCGAAGTCAGCTTCTGGGTGCAGACATACTCGCGACAGCTGCTGTACAAGTCCCTCGCTGTCCGGGTCACCGCTCCGGCCGGCTACAGCCGTCGGGGACCTGAAGCGGCGATGCCCGTGACTACGGCTGAGATCGCCCGGTCGCTGACAGCGAACGGCCGCGTCAACCATTCCATCCCGGTGTGCGATGCGCTGGACTATCCCGTCCGCGAGCTTCCCGTGGCTCCGTACACGCTGGGTGCCTGGCTGGGTGACGGACACTCTGCGGCCGCCCGCATCACCTGCGCCGACGAGGAGATCATCGACGCGATCCGCGGCGAGGGCTACGCGGTGACCAAGCACAGCGCAGCGCTTAACTACGGAATCAGGGAGCAAGGGGCCGGATCGGCCTGGCGGCTGGCCCGTGCAGGGTTCCTGCCGCACCTTCGGCGGCTAGACCTCCTTGGCAACAAGCACATTCCGGAGGTGTACCTGCGGTCATCCATAGATCAGCGCCGAGCATTGCTCGCCGGCTTGCTCGACACCGACGGCTCCTGCAGCCTGCGTGGCGAGGCGGACTTCAGCGTCACGACCGAGCGGCTCGCCCGTGATGTGCTCGACCTGGTGCTAGGGCTGGGCCATAAGGCGACACTCCGCACGAAGCCGTGCAGCGGCCGGACGGAACGCACCTCCACCGTGTATACGGTCAGCTTCCGCCCGCAGGCTCCGGTTTTCCGGCTGGGACGCAAGCTAGCCCGGCAGGTCGCGATCAGCTCGCGGAGCCCTGCCCGGCAGCGGTACATCGTCGAAGTTCGGCCGGTCGCGTCCGTCCCGGTTCGGTGCATCCAGGTGGACAGCCCGAGCCGGCTCTACCTGGCTAGCCGCTCCTATGTCCCCACACACAATTCGACGTGCATCAACGGGCTGATCACCTCGATCCTGCTGCGGGCCACGCCGGACGAGGTGCGAATGGTACTGGTCGACCCGAAGCGGGTAGAGCTGGCTGCTTATGCCGGGATCCCGCATCTCATCACGCAGATCATCACCAACCCGAAGCGGGCCTCGGACGCCCTGCAGTGGGTGGTCGGCGAGATGGACCGGCGTTACGACGACCTCGCCGCCACCGGTTTCCGGCACCTGGACGACTTCAACAAGGCAGTCCGGGCCGGGCGGGTTACCGCGCCGCCAGGTTCGGAGCGCGTGTTCGCCCCGTACCCGTATCTGCTGGTAATCGTCGACGAGCTCGCGGACCTCATGATGGTGGCACCGCGGGACGTCGAGGACGCGGTCGTGCGAATCACGCAGCTCGCCCGGGCGGCCGGAATCCACCTGGTGCTCGCGACGCAGCGACCGAGCGTTGACGTGGTCACGGGCCTGATCAAGGCGAATGTGCCGTCCCGTCTCGCGTTCGCCACCTCCAGCCTGACCGACAGCAGGGTCATCCTGGACCAGCCGGGCGCGGAGAAGCTCGTCGGCCAGGGCGACGCGCTGTTCCTGCCGATGGGTACCAGCAAGCCGATCCGGCTGCAGAACGCCTACGTCACCGAGCGGGAGATCCGCGAGATCGTCGCGCACTGCAAGAAGCAGGCGGCTCCGGTTTACCGCGAGGATGTCGTCACCCGCGAGGCCAGACTGCGCGAGATCGACGCGGACATCGGGGACGATCTGGACCTGCTCGTCCAGGCAGCCGAGCTGATCGTCAGCACGCAGTTCGGCTCGACGTCGATGCTGCAGCGCAAGCTGCGGGTCGGCTTCGCGAAGGCTGGACGGCTCATGGACCTGCTCGAGAGCCGCGGCGTGGTGGGTCCCAGCGAGGGTTCCAAGGCGCGAGACGTGCTCATCCGGCCCGACGACCTGCCGCCACTGCTGGCGTCGCTGCGCGGCGAAGACTGAGAACGGGCGGCTGAGTCTGGTCGGCCAGCCTCGCCCCTTGGCGCCGGTGATTTCGGGGGCGCCGCTGGCCAGGGCGGGTGCCGGGCGCCAAGCGACCCTGATTATCGGCCCGGCCAACGGCGGAGTGTACACGGCTGTCTACACTGGGTGACCGTCTCAAGCCAGTGGATTTTCGGGGGAAGCCAAAGTCGGGCGTGCTGGCCAGCTGAGCGGCTGCCCGGGAGGCGGGACGCAAGAATGATTGATGAAGGCACCGCGCTGAGCGTGGGTGATGCCATCGCGGCAGCGCGCCGCCAGGCCGGCCTCACCATTACGCAGGTTAGCCAGCGGACGTGCATTCGGGAGACGATCGTCCGCGGTATCGAGCGGGGCGATTACTCGGCCTGCGGAGGGGATTTTTATGCGCGGGGGCACGTGCGCAGCATCGCCCGCGCGGTGGGGCTCGATCCAGACGAGATGGTGCGAGAGTACGACGCGAGCCAGGCGCCGCCGCAGCCGATCACGGCCGCGGACGTATTCCAGCCGTTCACCCCGGTCAGGCTCAGGGAGCGACGCCGGCCGAACTGGACCATAGTGCTGCTCGCCGGGCTGGTGGTGGTGGCCGGCATCGTCGGCTTCCGCTATTTCTCGCACAGTGCCTCGCCGTCGCCCAAGGCAGCGTCGAGTCATCACTCGGCCCACAGCGCGAAGCCGCCCGCCTCGGTCTCGCCGGCCGCGGCTTCGCCGGCGGCCACGCAGGTGCAGATCCTCATCGTCGCCAAGCCGGGGGAGGTGACCTGGGCTCTGCTCACGGCGGCGAACGGCAAGCAGCTCTTCCAGGGTGATGTCGGCTCCTCGGCCGGGCTGCCGCAGCTGACCTCGACGGCCGCCGACGGCATGACGGTCCAGCTCGGTAACCCAGGCGGCGCGAATCTCTACCTCAACGGCAAGCTGCAGGCCTACGACACGACGCACCCCGTCACGCTGCAGTGCAGCAAGACGATTTGCAGCTAGACCGGCTGCCGGAGCCGAGCGGCGGTTGCGCTGGCATCGGGCCGGTTACCGTAGTCTGCCGGTGTGCCGTCCAGCCAGCAAAGCTCCGGTGCCGTCGCCCGTCGGGTCAAGATGGTGACGCTGGGCTGCGCGCGCAACGAGGTGGATTCTGAGGAACTCGCCGCCCGGCTAGCGGCAGGCGGCTGGCAGCTCGCCGAGGAGGCGGAGGACGCCGCGGTCGTCCTCGTCAATACCTGCGGATTCATCCAGGCTGCCAAGCAGGAGTCCATCGACGTGCTGCTGGCTGCCGCTGGCGGCGGCGCCACCGTCGTGGCCGCCGGATGCCTGGCGGAACGGTACGGGTCCGGGCTGGCCGAGGCCATGCCAGAAGCTCAGGTCCTGGGGTTCGATGATTACGAGGACATAGCCGCGCGGCTGGATGCGGTCGCCGCCGGCGAGCGCTGGGCCGCCCACGAGCCGCGGGACCGGCGCACACTGCTGCCGCTCGCGCCGACTGACCGGCCCGGAAGCCCGGCCGCGCATCCACCAGGACACGGCCAGCCGGCCGGACCCCAGCAGCCGGCCGGTGTTCCCGACCTGCCGCCGGGGATTGCCCCCGCATCCGGCCCGCGCGTGCTGCGCCGCAGGCTGGGGGATGGCCCGGTGGCTCCGCTCAAGATCGCCTCCGGTTGCGATCGCCGGTGCACGTTCTGCGCCATCCCGGCATTTCGTGGCGCGTTCGTCTCCCGGCCGCCGGCCGACCTGCTCGCGGAGGCGAGCTGGCTCGCTGGGCACGGCGCGCGCGAGCTGTTCCTCGTCAGCGAGAACTCCACGTCCTACGGCAAGGACCTCGGGGACATCCGGCTGCTGGAGTCGCTGCTGCCGCAGCTCGCCGGCGTACCCGGCATCCGCCGCGTCCGGGTGAGCTACCTGCAGCCCGCCGAGGTGCGGCCGGGACTGGTCGAGGTGCTCGCCGGTACGCCGGGGGTCGCGCGGTACTTTGACCTGTCGTTTCAGCACGCCAGCGGCACCGTGCTGCGGTCGATGCGCAGGTTCGGTGACGGGGACCGGTTTCTGCAGCTCATCGACCAGATCAGAGCGCTCGCACCGGACGCCGGCATCCGGTCGAACTTCATCGTCGGCTTCCCCGGTGAGACCGAGGCAGACGTGGCCGACCTGCAGGACTTCCTGGCTGCTGCCCGGCTGGACGCGATCGGCGTCTTCGGCTACTCGGACGAGGACGGGACCGAAGCGGCGGGGCTGCCAGGGCAGCTACCGGAGGACGAGGTCGCCGGCCGGGTCGAGGAGCTGGCCAGCCTGGCTGACGAGCTGATGGCCGAGCGGGCGGCGGCCCGTATCGGCAGCCGGATGGAGGTGCTCATCGACGAGGTGCTGCCGGACGGCGGCTACCTCGGCCGCGCCGAGCACCAGGCCCCCGAGGTCGATGGCGCCACCGAGGTGCACAGCGAGCGACCGCTCGCCGTCGGCGACCTGATCGAGGTCGTCGTCACGGACAGCGACGGGGTCGACCTGCGTGCGGCAGCCGTCGCCGGCCTGCGGCGGAGCCAGGCGGATCGGTACTCCGCTACGGCGGGAGACGCGGGCGACCAGTGAGCTGGGCGGCACCCGATACCGACGGCGACGACACCGGGCCAGCGCAGGCGGGCACGCCGCCGGGCGGTGACCAGCGCGCGGTGGGCGAGGTGGCGCGGAGTCCCGAGACGGCCACCCTGGCGGCGCCGGGCCTGGTCAATGTCGCGAATGCGCTGACCGTAGCGCGCTTCGCGCTGGTGCCGGTCTTCGTCTGGTTCCTGCTCGCGGGCGGCACTGGCGACCGCGCGATCGCCTTCGTCGCGTTTGCCGTGGCCTCGGTTACCGACCTGCTGGACGGCGAGCTGGCCAGGCGGCGCAGCCTGATCACGGATTTCGGGAAGATCGCCGATCCGATCGCCGACAAGGCGCTGACCGGGTCCGCCCTCATCACGCTGTCTTACCTCGGCGAGCTGCCGTGGTGGATCACCTGCGTCATCGTGGTCAGGGAACTCGGCGTCACGGCGCTGCGATTCTGGGTCATCCGGCGCGGCGTCATCGCGGCAAGCAGGGGCGGCAAAGTCAAGACCATGCTGCAGATCATCGCCATCAGCCTGTACGTGCTGCCCTGGCACGTCGACCTGGTACGCGCGGTCGTCATGGGGGCGGCGCTGGTCGTGACGGTGGTCACCGGGGCCGACTACACAGCCCGGGCGATCCGGCTGCGGCGGGCTGTGCGGTGAGGCGAGCCCCGGCCGATACGGAGCTGGACGATACCGGAGAACTGGCACGGCTGGCTGTTGACCTGCTGACGGCGAGCGGGGGCACGGTCGCCGTGGCTGAGTCACTGACCGGCGGCCTCGTCACCGGGGCGCTCACGAGCATCGCCGGAGCGTCAGTCGTCGTCAGGGGCGGCGTTGTCGCCTACGCGACGGAGCTCAAGGCCGTGCTGCTTGGCGTGCCGGCCGACTTGCTTGCCCGGCAGGGCGCGGTCGATCCCGACGTCGCCGCCGCAATGGCAGGCGGCGTGCGCAGGCTGCTCGGAGCCACGTACGGGCTCGCGACCACCGGCGTGGCCGGGCCGGGGCCCGCCGACGGCAAGCCACCAGGGACCGTATTCGTCGCCCTCGCCGGGCGCTCTGCCTCGGGGTGCGACGGCCTGGATCTCGTCGGCAACCGGCAGCAAGTCCGCGACCAAACGGTTCGGTGGGCTTTGTCCATGCTGGTGGCAGCCCTTCGGGAAGACGCGTCCTGATTACAGTGTTACGAGTCTGTGAACACGCAGCTGTGCCCTCTCCCGCCCAGTCCGCCCGGGCAGGTACGGTAGAAGAGTCAGCACATCGGCCTCGGGGAGGGAGCGCGACGATGGTCCTGCTTCGTCACTTGCTCGGTGACGCGCTTCGGCGACTGCGTCTTCGCCAGGGTCGCACTCTCCGTGAGGTGTCGGCCACGGCCCGGGTTTCCCTGGGATACCTGTCCGAGGTCGAGCGCGGCCGGAAGGAAGCGTCCTCCGAGCTGCTTGCCTCCATCTGCGACGCCCTCGGGGCTCCGTTGTCGCAGGTTCTGCGCGAGGTTTCGGATGGCTTCGCACTGGCGGAGCTGCAGAACGAGCCCGTGTTCGGCATCGCGCCGTTCGAGCCCGCGCTGGCGCGTGGCCAGGCGCAGCCGGCCGCGATCGAGGATGCCTCCGGGCGGCGGGTACCTGTCGGTGCCGCCCCGCAGTCGCGCGGCGCCGTGCGAATCCCGCCGGCCGACGCGCCGCAGCGGCTGGTCATGCCGCAGCGCGCCATGAAGGTCGGCGCCGACCAGCGCATGGCGCAGGCGGAGCCGGTGCTGGAGCCCGTGACGCTGCCGGGTGCGCCGCCGAAGTTCGACAAGGTGGGGCGCGACATTACCGATATGGTCCCGGTCTAACCTGGGTAGAGCTTGCGCAGAATCGAGAACTAGTGGCCCGCGCCGTCCGGACGGCGCGGGCCGTCTAATTAGCCCACTGAGACGTCCAGGCTTTCGGGTCTTCGGCGAGTTTCCGGACGCCCGGGGGCAGGTTCGCCGTCACGATGTGGTCGAGGGTGACTTCCTCGAGGATCGCGCGCTCGTTCGCGCGCAACGCAATCCAGACCGCCTGCAGCGGCTCGGCCGCACCGGTGTATCCGAGGTTCTCCGGGCGCTCCCCGCGCACGCCGACGAGCGGACCGTCGATTGCCCGGATGATGTCCGCCAGCGAGATCTCGGTGGCTGGCCGGGCCAGCCAGAAGCCGCCGTCCGGCCCGCGCTGGCTGCGCACGAGGCCAGCCCGGCGCAGCTGAGTCAAGATCGCTTCAAGGAACTTGTTGGGCATGCCCTGGGTCCGGGCGAGCTGATCCGCCGTCACGTGACCGGGACCGGCTGCAGCCAGTTCGATGGCGGCGCGCAGCGCGTAATCGGAGCGGGCGGACAGGCGCATAGCAAGCATTATGCAGCCAACGCGGGGGTGCTGGCGGGTGGCGCACCGCCCGGCTCCGGGCCGCGACGTCAGCGAGCGGTCAGGCCGAGCACCTCGGCGGCCGCCTGGGCGTTGAAGTAGGCGGCTCCGTAGCTGGCGACGTAGCGCCCGGCAGCGGGCCGCCAGACGGGCAGGCCCATCTCCAGCACCACTGCGTCCGGCCGGGCCGCGACGAGCCGGCTGACCGCGTTGGCGGCGACCGGATGCCGGTGCGCGTCCCGGACGACGACGACCAGGGACCGCCCCCTGGCCTCAGCCAGCAGCCGCACCACCAGGCCCGGTAGCTCTGCGGCCGGCGTGCCGGTGCTCACCTCGCGATGGCTCCCATCGGTCAGCCAGGGACGCAGCCCCCACGGGACGTCGCCAACGGCGAGGTTCGAGGGTGGCACGAACTGGACGACCAGCGGATGGTGCAGCGCCGGCAGGCTGCCATCGACGGACAGCGCACGGCGCGCGGCGGCGAGGCCGATGGGGTGACCGTCGCCGTCGGCGGCAGCGCCGTTGCCCGCGCTGACGTGGCCCTGACCCGGCGCCGCGTCGCCGTGGTGAGCCGCGGTCCACGCCCGTAGCTCGCTGACCCGGGCGGCGGCCTCCTCCAGTCGCTCACCCGCCAGCCGCCCGGACCGCACTGCCTCGATGATCGCGGTCCTGACGGCCAGAAAGCTCAGCTGATCCTGATCGCGCCCGAGGCACAGCAGGTCGGTGCCCGCGATCATCGCCTGTACGGCGGCCTCGGGGATGCCGTACCTGTCCATGACGGCCCGCATCTCCAGGCCGTCCGAGACGATGACGCCGGTGAAGCCGAGTTCGCCGCGCAGCAGGTCGGTCAGCGCCTCGCGGGACAGCGAGGCTGGTAGCTCGCCACTGAGCTCGGGGATGAGCAGGTGGCTGGGCATGATGGCGCGCACGCCGGCGGCGATCGCGGCCTCGAACGGGGGCAGGTCCCTGGCTCTGAGCACGCGCAGCGACGCGTCGACGGTGGCGAGCTCGAGATGCGAGTCCGCCGTCGTGCTGCCGTGACCGGGGAAGTGCTTGGCGCAGGCCGCCACCCCCGCCGACTGCAGACCCGCCACGGCAGCCGCGGCGTGCCGCGCCACGAGGCACGGATCGGAGCCGAACGATCTAGTACCGATGACAGGGTTCCGCGCTTCGGTATTGACATCCACCGCGGGGGCGAGGTTGAGGTTGACGCCGAGCGCCGCCAGGTCCGCGCCGAGTGCCGCGTACACCGACCTGGTCAGCGCGACATCGTCGACGGCGCCCAGGGCCGCATTCCCCGGATACTCGCTGCCGGTCTGGTGCGAGATACGGGTGACGTCGCCGCCCTCCTCGTCGATGGCGATGACCGGCTCGGCGGCGGCGCCGCGCAGGCTCGCGGTGAGCGCTGTCAGCTGCCCGCGGTCGTGCACGTTCGGGCCGAACAGCGTGACCCCGGCCAGGCCGTCCTGGAGGGCCTCCCGGATCCAGTCAGGGGCGTGGCTGCCGGGAAATGGCGGTATCAGGACCGCGTCGGCCAGCCGGCCCAGCGCTGGGTCGGTCGTGAGCTCTGCTGTCATCCCTTCACCGCTCCGGCGACCAGCCCGCCGACCAGCCGGCGCCGGACGATCAGGAAGAAGATCATCACGGGGATCGTGTACATCGTGGAGGCGGCCATGATCGGCCCCCACTCCGCGCCGCTGCGGGTGAAGAAGTACGTGACGTAGATCGGCAGGGTGTAGTCGGAGTGTGTCTGGCCCAGGAATGTGAGCGCCACGATGAATTCGTTGTACGCGGTGATGAAGGCGAAGATGCTCGTGGCCACCAGGCCCGGCGCGACCAGCGGAAACAGGATCCGCCAGAAGATCTTCGGCGCGGACGCGCCATCGATGGCCGCAGCCTCCTCGAGCTCTTTGGGGATCGTCGCGACGAAGTTGCGCAGCATCCAGATGGTGACCGGCAGCGCCTGGGCCGAGTACACCACCATCAGGCCGGTGAGGCTGTCCAGCAGGTTAAGGCTCTTGAAGTCCAGGAACAGCGCGATGATGAGCGCCTGACCGGGGATCATCTGCACGACCAGCAGCATGATCAGGAAGGCGGTGCGCAGCCGGAACCGGAACCGGGCCACCGCTACCGCCGCCAGCAGCGCCAGCAGCGATGCGACGAGCACGGTGACGAGTGAGACCGCGAAGCTGTTGCGGAAGAACAGCCACACCGATCCGATGCCGCCATCGGCCTGCCCGCTGATCACCGCGCGGAAGTTGCCGAGCGTGGGGTGCGTTGGCAGCAGCTTGGGCGTCAGCGAGTAGATATCGTGCGCCGGCTTGAACGCGGTGCTGATCATCCAGAAGATCGGGAACAGCGTTACCAGGGCGATGAGCAGGCCGAATCCGTTAAGGCTGGCCGTCTTGAGCCGTCTGGTCGACCGAGCCCGGCCGGCCGCGCGGTCCCTGCCGAGGGCCGCGGTCGCGGGCGGCGACGCAGGGCTGGCCGTTGCTACGCCAGTGCCGGTCATGTCAGGGCCCCCTGCCGGACCGAGGAGCGCACATAGCCGACGGTGACGATCAGCAGGATCGCAGCGAAGATGAACGCCAGTGCCCCGCCGAGGCCGTAGCTTGGCGGGAAGGTGAAGGCCTTCTGGTAGATGTACAGCGAGAGGTTGAACTCGTTGGCGTTGGCCAGGCCGGCGATGGTGTAGCTCTGGGTGAAGATGTTGAAGTCCCAGATCACCGACAGCAGCAGTAGGACCAGGTAGATCGGCTTCAGCAGCGGAAAGGTGACGTGCCGGAAGACGCGCCACGGACTCGCTCCATCCACCCGCGCTGCCTCGTTCAGCTCTGCCGGGATGGTCTTCAGGCCGGCCAGCACGGTGACGGCGATGAAGGGGAACGCCTGCCAGACCACCAGCAGTGCTATCAAGGTGTAGGCGGGCAGCGCGCCGGTGGTGGCCCAGTTGTACTGCGCCCAGTTGGTGCTGCCCACCAGCCAGTGCGGCATCCTGGCCAGCGTCCAGTCGACGAGGCCGCCGTCCGGGCTGAACATCCAGTAGAACAAGACGCTGGCCGAGACGGGCGGAGTTGCCCATGCCAGCAGCGCCGCCGTGCTGACGAAGATCGACATTTTCTTGCCTAGCCGGTTGAGCATCAGCCCGACGATGGAACCGATGACCAGCGTGACGGGCACCACCACGACCGCGAACAGCACGCTGGTCCGCAGCGATAGCCAGAACAGCGGGTCGTGCAGCGTGGTACTGAAGTTGGCCAGGCCCACCCACTGCGTCGCGAGGGCACCGGTGACCTGCGGCAGGCCGTAATTCTGGAGTGAGTAGACCGCCACCTGGATGAGCGGCCACAGCAGCACCAGGGCGATCCCGATGAGTGCTGGCAGCAGCAGCAGGTACGGGGCCAGCTTGTGCCGGCGGATGAAGGTGCTGAGGCGGACTCGCAGCGGCCCTCGGCGACCGGAGTGCTGGCCAGGCAGCACCGCGGCTTCCGGCCGGATTGTCTCGGCCATGTATCTGGTCACTCCTCCCCTCGCCCGTCTGCAGGCGCCCGCGGCTGGGGTGCTGGCCGGCCCGCTCCCGGCGGGTCGGCCAGCACCATCGGTGCTGGGTCAGCCGGTTGGTGTTACTCGGAGCCGGTGTTCAGCACGTTCTGCAGGTAGGTGTTCGCCTGGCTGACCGTGGTCTGGAAGTCAGCGCCGGACTCCAGCGCCTTCATCATGTTCGGAATGATGTTGTACTTGCCAGTGTCGGCCGTCGCCCAGTTCTTCGTGTTCAGCGGCGAGATCTGGGTGTACCCAGCTGCCTTGGCGAACCCGGCGAGGATTGGGCTGTGGGCGTAGGTCGGACTGGTCAGCGCCGAAGTGAACTCGGGGAAGAAGCCCTGCGAGTCGGCGAACGTGGTCGCCTTCGAGGTGCTGTTCATCACCGAGACCAGGCTCCAGTCAGCCGTCTTGTACTTGCTGTTGACCCAGACGCCGAGGTCCGATCCGCCCGCGAACGCCGGTGCCGGGTTCGGCCCGTTCTCGCTCGGGATCGGGAACGAGGCCCACTGCGACTGGTTCTTCGTGCTGACCTGAGCGAGTTGCGACTGCGCCCACGGCCCGTCGATGTACATGTCCAGCTTGCCCAGCGAGAAGTCCTCCTCGGCACCACCGGGTCCTGCGGTACCCGGCGCGCCGATCTCCGTCTCGCCGATGTAGGTGCTCGACGACACCTTGTCGGTCAGCAGCAGGTTGGCGTACGCCTTGATGCCGGCCTCGGACTGCGGCGAGGTGAGGTCAGCAACCCATTTGCCGTTCTTCTGGGCCGCGACCTGGCCGCCCGCTCCCCAGATGAAGCTGACGATCGCGTTGGTGTCGTCGGTCGGCGCCCCGAGGCCGTAGGTGCCGGGGTTCTTCTGCATGAGCGTCTGAGCGTCGGTGATCAGCTGCGCCCAGGTGGTAGGCGTCGAGGTGATGCCTGCTGCCGCGAACTGGTTCTTGTTGTACCAGATACCTCGCACGCCGCCGAACCACGGCACGCCATAGATGTTGCCGTTGACGGTGTCGTTGGCGAGGTTGCCGGGGATGAGCTGCGATCCGTTGGACCAGGCCTTGACGCTGGACGTGATGTTGGCCAGCCCACCCTGGGCGGCAAGGCCCTGGGTATCGGTGTTGCCCATTTCGGTGATGTCCGGGCCGCCCTTGCCGCTGGAGAGCGCGTTCGTCCAGTCGGTGCCCCTGTTCGTCCACGGAATCCAGTCCACGACGACCTTAGTGTTCTTGTACTGCGGGAACTCCTTCTTCCACTGGGCGACGACGCCATTCATCCAGGTTTCCTGCGATGCGACGGCGGCGCCCATGCGCCAGACGACGAGCTTGGTCGGGACGGCTCCCGACGATGAGTTGTTGCTGGAGCCACATCCGGCTACGGCTGCTCCAGCGATTACGGCTGCCGCGCCGAACACGGCTGCCGACCTCGTGAAAGTCACTGACCGATCTCCCTTCCCGGCGGTGTGGTACGGATCTGACGTCCTCCGGGCGGACGTCTCCGGCCGGGCTGTGGCCTGGCGGCGGCACCCACGGTAGGTGTCGAAGATGAGTAGTTCGACCCCTATCGTGAGTTGATGCCTGCCGGGGACCGAGCCCTGACGATGTTGCTTGCGCAGAAACTAACAGGAAACTTTCCTATAAGATAGACTCCGTTGCCAGATTGAGACAGTCGCGGGATCGAGGCGGGATCCGGACCGGCGCCGCGCCTGGCTGACAAGCCAGGCGAGAGCACGGCTCCGCGCCGTACAGTCGGTTTCGGTCAGTGCCGGATAAGGGGTGGGGGATGCAGCGACGGCCGGGAACGCCGAGCCTCTTGCGCGAGCTGAACGACCGGTCGGCGCTCGAGCTGCTGCTCACCGGCGGGCCGATGACCCGGGCTCAGCTCGGCGAGCACACCGGCCTGTCCAAGGTAACGGCGTCCCAGCTGCTGTCCCGGCTGGAGGATCGCGGCATCGTGGCGGTGGCGGGCGAGCTAGCCGGCAGTCGCGGGCCTAACGCTGCGCTGTACGCCGTCGTCCCGTCGACCGCGTACGTGGCCGGGCTGCACGTCGAGCAGGACGAGATCAGCGCCGGCGTCGCCGACATCACCGGGACCGTTGTCACCCGTATCTCGGTCAACCCGACCGGCGCGAAGGATCCGGTCGAGCTGGTCCGCCGCGCGGTCGTCGCCGCCTGTGCCGAAGCGGGCGTGCCGCCGGAGTCACTGCGGGCGTTCGTCATCGGCACGCCGGGCGTGCTTGACCCGCGAACCGGCGATCCGCGGCTCGCATTCAACCTGCCGACGTGGCACGAGGGCGTGCTGGCTGCGCTGCGCACCGACCTGGGCAGGCCGGTGACGCTGGAAAACGACGTGAACCTGGCCGCGATGGCCGAGCGCGCCGTCGGTGCCGCCGCGGGAGTGGACGACTTCGTGCTGGTCTGGATTGGCGTCGGGCTTGGTCTCGCGACCATGCTCGGCGGCAGGCTGCACCGGGGCGCGGGCGGCGCGGCCGGTGAGATCGGCTACCTGCCCGTGCCCGGCGTGCCGCTGCCGCAGGACGTCACGCACCCGGCGACCGGAGCGTTCCAGCGGCTGGTCGGCGCCCAGACGCTGGTGCCGCTGGCCGCCGGATATGGCTTCAGCGACGCAACCGCAGCCGGGGCGGTGGCGCTAGC
>JBAUAR010000469.1:0-4030 GCA_049675875.1 Streptosporangiaceae bacterium | reverse complement strand
CGCCGGCGCCGCGGTGCTGGGCGCCGATCGGGTCACCCCGGCAGCCGAGCACCGGCTAGCCGGGGTCAGCTACCAAGCCGTCGATGTGCTCGACGACTCGGCGGTTGCCGACCTGTTCGACGCCCGGCCCGCGCCGTGGGCGGTGCTCAACACCATCGGCGGGTTCGCGCCCCGGCGGCCGCTGGCCGAGCTCGACCCAGCGGAACTGACCGCCCAGCTCGAGCTGAACCTGGTGTCCGCGGCGATCATCACCGGCCATGCCCTGCGGGTCATGCAGGCCGCCGGGCAGGGTCGGATCGTGCACACCGCGAGCCGTGCCGGCGTGGTCAGCGCGGGCGCTGGCTTCGCCTACTCAGTCAGCAAGCTCGGGGTGCTGCACCTTGTCGCGATGGCCGCCGACGAGGTGCGCGGAACAGGGATCACGGTGAATTGCGTGGTGCCGAGCATCATCGACACACCGGGTAACCGCGCGGCGATGCCGGCCGCCGACCACGATGCCTGGCCCAAGGTGCCTGACGTCGCGCGCAGTTACACCTACCTAGCGAGCCCCGCCTCGAACCTGGTCAACGGCGCCACCATTGCCGTATAGCAGGCCGCGGTTGCGATCTACCAGGCCGCGGTTGCCGACTGCGACCTGACCCACGTTTTTAATTTCGTGGCGTGTAACGCGATGTGATTTACTAAAAACGTGGCTGACACTCTTGCGTGCCTGGCATGCGGCCGCGCCCTACCGCCGCAGCTCAGTCGCGGTCGTCACCGCCGGTACTGCGACGCACGGTGCCGAGATAGGGCACGGCGCCGTCGGGCGCGCGCCGACCCGAACGAGCGCCTGACCACAGAAGTAAACGACACCTTGACAGCATCTGCTCGTCAGGCATATCTTGACGACATCGGCACGGCGCCGGACCCGGCTGACCCGGTCGCGGCCACGGTGAGCGGGGCGGCCCGCCGGCTGATCGAGCAGCTGAGCAGGCCAGTGTCGCCGCTGACGGGCGTGGCTGCGGCGCGCGACCTGTCGGCTGCAGCGGAGGCGGCCCTGCAGGCCGCCATCGACCGGGCCCGGGCCGTCGGCTCCAGCTGGAGGGATATCGGTGCGGTGCTCGGGACCAGCAGGCAGGCCGCGTTCCAGCGGTTCGGCCACCCGGTCGATCCGCGGACGGGCGCCTTCATGAGCCGCGAGGTCCTGCCCGGCGCGGCCGACCGGGCCGCCCGGATCTTCGGCTGGCAAGACGGCGGCCACTGGGAGCTGATCCGCGCCGAGTTCGACGAAAATCTGCGGCAGCGCCTGGACGCCGACCGGCTGGCCGCCGGATGGGCCAGCGTGATCGGAATGTTCGGGCGGCTCGAGCGCATCGGCGAGCCGTTCGCCCGGCGGACCGCTGATGACACCCTGGTGGACCTGCCGCTGCACTTCGAGGCGGGCGAAGCGCGGGGAATCGTCCGCTTCGACGCCGACGGCAAGGTCGCCGGACTCGCCATCCGGCCGTAACCAGAGGAGCACCATGAGCGTCGCGACAGTGATCATCGACTCCGCACTGATGCTCGGCATCGTCGGCGTCTCGCTGTACGGCAGAGCCACGCTGCCGGCGGGGGCGCGGCTGCCGCTGCACTTCGGCCCGGCCGGCTATACGAACTGGCAGCAGAAGACCATCGCCCTGGTGCTCTGGCCCGCTACCGCGGTGGTCATCTACATCGTGCTCATCGTCGGTAGCCGGAGCCAGCACGACACCGGGGGCCGAGGGCTGTCGCTGCCCATCGGCCTGACGATCGCGCTCGCCCTCATCCTGGTCAACTACGTGGGCGCGGTGCGGGCCGCGCTCAACCGCAGCGGCCGTGGCTAGGCCTGCTGGCCGCCGGAGATCTCGTTCGATGCTGCCGAGTTAGCTATCGTAGTTACTACGCTGAACCACCGTAACCGGACGGCCGGGCGGATCAGCCGCGGTCACTGAGGAGGGGTCACATGCGGGACGCAGTCATCGTGGCGGCGGTGCGGACGCCGGTCGGCAAGCGCAACGGAGGCCTGGCGGAGATCCAGCCGGCCGACCTGTCCGCACACGTGCTCACTGCCCTCGCTAACCGGGCCGGCCTCGACCCGGCCGTGGTCGAGGACGTGATCTGGGGCTGCGTCATGCAGGTGGGGGAGCAGACTGCCGACATCGCCAGGACCGCGGTGCTCGGAGCGGGCTGGCCTGAGTCGGTGCCGGGTGTCACCGTCGACCGCCAGTGCGGCTCGTCGCAGCAGGCCGTGAGCTTCGCCGCGGCGAGCGTCATCGCGGGCCACTACGACGTCGTCGTCGCGGGCGGCGTGGAATCGATGAGCCGGGTGCCGATGGGTTCCTCGTCGGCGGGCAAGTGGCCGTTCGGTGAGGGGTTCCGGGCCCGGTACCACGGCGTCGCGCCTAATCAGGGCATCGGCGCGGAAATGATCGTGGAGCGCTGGGGGTTCAGCCGCACCGAGCTCGACGAGTTCAGCCTCGGTTCGCACGCCAAGGCTGCCGCCGCGCAGGACGAGGGCCGGTTCACCGCCGAGATCGCCGCCATCACCAACCCGGCGGGCGTGAAGGTCGAGGCCGACGAGGGCGTCCGGCGCGGCAGCACGCTCGAAGGACTCGCCGCGCTGAAGCCGGCGTTCAAGGCCGAGGGCGGCACGATCACGGCCGCCAATAGCTCGCAGATCTCCGACGGTGCCGCCGCGCTGCTGATCACCACCAGCGAGAAGGCTGCCGAGCTCGGCCTGACCCCGCTGGCCAGGATCCACACCGCCGTGGTCACCGGCGACGACCCCGTGATCATGCTGACCGGGCCCATCCCCGCGACTGCCCTGGCGCTCAAGCGCAGCGGGCTCGCCATCGACGACATCGGCGTGTTCGAGGTCAACGAGGCATTTGCCCCGGTGCCACTCGCCTGGCTGCAGGAGACCGGGGCGGACCCCGCACGACTGAACCCGAATGGTGGCGCAATCGCGCTCGGCCACCCGCTCGGCGGCAGTGGCGCCAGGATCATGACCACGCTGGTGCACCACATGCGGGCGACGGGCACCCGGTTCGGCCTGCAGACCATGTGCGAAGGCGGCGGCCAGGCCAACGCCACCATCCTCGAGCTGCTCTGACGGTCCGTGCACCTGTCGGACATCGCGGCCGCGGCACTTACTGGACGCCGGTCAACTGGCACCTGACCGCTGCGGAGGCCGGCTACATCGTCGGTGACTGCGGCGCTCGGGTGCTGTTCGCCTCGGCGGAGACCGCGCACGTGGCTGCCCAGATCGCCGCGGACCAGCCGGGCCTCTCATGAACTTCGTGTTCGGATTCGGGCCAGATTCGGTCTACCTCTGCCCGGCCCCGCTGTACCACGCCGCGCCCTGCCCGGCGAACGTCAAGCGGCAGATGATCGACTGGCTCGGCCCGTGCCTGGTGGAGTACTACGCGGGCAGCGAGGCCAACGGCATCACCGTCATCGACTCGGCTGACTGGCTGGCCCATCCCGGCTCGGTCGGCCGCGCGCTCGGCTCGCCGGTGCACATCGTCGGCGAGGACGGCGCAGAACTGCCGGCGGGTGAGGACGGGCTCATCTACTTCGAGGGCCAGTCCTTCGAGTATCTGGGCGACCCGGCCAAGACGGAGTGCGCTGGACGACCGTGGCTGGTCCACCCTCGGCGACATCGGCCACGTGGACGACGAGGGGTTCTTGTACCTCAGCGACCGGCGCACCGACCTGATTATCAGCGGCGGTGTGAACATCTACCCGGCGGAGATCGAGGCGGCCTGATCAGCCATCCCGCGGTGGATGACGTCGCGGTGATCGGCGTGCCGGATCCGGAGATGGGACAGCTAGTGCTGGCAATCGTCCAGCCCGCTAGACAGGGAACGGGGTCGCCGGGCCTCGCAGCCGAATTGATCGGGCACTGCCATACCTCGCTGGCGACGTTCAAGTGCCCGCGGGCGGTGGAGTTCGTGGCCGAGCTGCCCCGGCTGCCCACCGGAAAGCTGCTGCGCCGCCAGTTGCGCGCTGAGCGCGCCGGTTAGGCACGCTC
>JBAUAR010000468.1:0-6023 GCA_049675875.1 Streptosporangiaceae bacterium | reverse complement strand
CCCACGACCGCCTGCCGGGGCCGATTGTCGGCAGGCGCTGCCAGATTGTGGTCGTGGAAGTCGATGACCGCGGCCTGGCGTGGCTACAGGTAGGTCAGCGTGGCGTTCTGTCCCGGACACAGGCGCTGCAATGCGGAATCACACCGAACGCTCTCGAGCATCGGATCCGGCCGGGCGGTCCATGGCAGCGGCTGCTGCCCGGCGTCTACCTGACCGCGACCGGGCAGCCGACGTGGGAGCAACTGCAGATTGCCGCGTTAGTGCATGCCGGGCCCGACGGCCTGGTCACCGGGGCAGCCGCGCTGCTGAACTACCAGCTGCATCGGAAGGCTCCGCGCATCGTTGACGTCCTGATCCCCGCTGAACGCCAGCGCACAAGCACCGCCTTCGTGCGGATCCACCGGACGCGGCGGATGCCGACGTCGGCTGTCTGTGACGGGCCAGTCCGGTTCGCGCCGCCGGAGCGAGCCGTGGCCGACACGGCACGAGCGCTGGCTGACAGGGTGGCAGCGCGTGGCGTGGTGGCAAGCGCGGTCCAGCGGGGCCAGTGCACGATCGCGCAGCTGGCCGCCGAGCTTCGGGACGGACCCATCCGTGGCTCGGCGAATCTGCGCGCCGTGCTGGACGAGGTGATCGCGGGCATCCGATCTATTCCCGAGGGCGACCTGCGCAGGCTGATCATCCGAGCCGGGCTGCCCCAGCCGCTTTACAACCCCCGGTTGTACGTCGGCGCGTCATTCCTGGCTCAGCCTGACGCCTGGTGGCCCGAGTTCGGCGTGGCGGTCGAGGTCGACTCGCGCGAATGGCACCTGTCCCCTGCGGACTGGGAGCAGACCATGGCCAGGCATCGGCGGATGAGCGCAGCCGGAGCAATCGTGCTGCACGTGAGCCCGCGCCAGCTGCGCGAACACGCTGCCGAGCTGGAAGCTGACATCGCCGCCGCGCTGCGGGCGGGCCGCCCGCTGCCCGCGATCACGGCCAGGCTGCTCGCGGCCTGAGCCGCGGCCGGTCCGCACCTATACTTCGCGTCATGCCGTTCGCCAGCATCCCGGCCGCCGAGCGGGCGACTGGGCGGGACAAGCGCCGCGTCGCGGCTGCCATCGCGGCGATAGGGCTGGTCCTTGCCGCCGTGGCGATCTGGGCATCGGTACGGCCGGGCGCCTACGACGGCTCCCGCCACGGCTGCATCACCGTCAATCTGCCCAGCTCCATGGGCGGCTCGCTGGTGCACCAGTGCGGCAGCGCGGCCAGGGCCACCTGTCAGCGCGCCTACACCGGCACCGACGAGGTCTCCCGGCTGACCCGCCCGCAGTGCCGGCTCGCCGGCATCAACCCGTCCTAGCCCTCGGCGACGCGCGCCGCACGTCCGGCTAAGCCTCCGCCAGCAGCACGTCGGCATCAAAGCACGTGCGGTCCCCGGTGTGGCACGCCCCTTCGGTCTGGTCGACCCGCACCAGCACCGCGTCCCCGTCGCAGTCCAGCGCGACCGACACCACCCGCTGCACGTGGCCCGACGTCTCGCCCTTGACCCAGTACTCCTGCCTGCTGCGCGACCAGTAGGTGCACCGCCCGGTCGTGAGCGTCCGGTGCAGCGCCTCGTCGTCCATCCAGCCCAGCATCAGCACCTCCCCCGTGTTGTGCTGCTGGGCGATTGCCGCGACCAGGCCGTCGCCGTTGCGCTTCAGCCGGGCGGCGATCTTCGGGTCGAGCCCGGCGCCGTCAGTGCGCATGAAGGACCTCCGTGATCGGCCGGACCGGGTGCCCGGCGGCCGCCAGCGCCCGCTTCACCGCGCCGATGCTCACCTCGCCGAAGTGGAACAGGCTGGCGGCCAGGACGGCGTCGGCTCCCGCAGCAATGGCGGGGGCAAAGTGCGAGAGCGCGCCCGCTCCGCCACTGGCGACGACGGGAACGTTGGTCGCTGCCCGGACAGCCGTTATGAGCTCAAGGTCGAATCCGGATTTGGTGCCGTCGGCGTCGACCGAGTTGAGGAGGATCTCGCCGGCACCCATCGCAACGGCGTTCCTGGCCCACTGCACCGCGTCGATGCCGGTGCCGCGGCGGCCGCCGTGCGTGGTCACCTCGAACCCGGACGCGGTGTCCGGCGACCGGCGCGCGTCGATCGACAGCACGACGCACTGCGACCCGAACCGGTGCGCCGCCGCGCGCAGCAGGTCCGGCTGCGCGACGGCGGCGGTGTTGAGCGCCACCTTGTCCGCCCCTGCCCGCAGCAGCCGGTCGACGTCGGCCACCGCCCGCACCCCGCCGCCGACGGTCAGCGGGATGAACACCTGCTCGGCCGTTCGCCGCACCACGTCGTACATGGTCTCCCGGTCGTCGCTGGACGCAGTGATGTCCAGGAACGTCAGCTCGTCGGCACCCTCCCGGTCGTATCGCGCGGCGAGCTCCACTGGGTCGCCGGCGTCCCGTAGGTCCGCGAACCTGACGCCCTTGACCACCCGGCCGCCGTCAACATCCAGGCACGGGATCACCCGTACTGCGAGGGTTGCTGGCCCGCCCGCGGTCACAGCGCCGCCCCCGCTGGGCTGTCGCCGGCCGAGCCGATCCCCGGCTTGTAGGCGACCGCCTCGACCTCGACGAGCATCCGCGAGTCGATCAGCGCGCTGACGCCGATCATCGACGTGGCCGGCATCACCCCCGCGAACGCCTCGCCGTGCGCCCGGCCGTACTCCTCCCACTGGCTCATGTCCGTCACGAACATCCGTGTCCGCACCACGTCCGCCAGCCCCGCCCCGAGTTTCTCGAGCGCCGACCGCACATTGCCGATGGCCTGCACAGTCTGCGCAAAGGCGTCTCCATCGTGCACGAACTCGGATCCGTCGATGGAGGTGCAACCGGTCACGAACACGAAGTCGCCCGCTGCAACGGCCCGGCTGTAGCCCACGACGGGCTCCCAGATCGCACCGCTGGACACCCTGCGAGTGCCCTCTCCGCTCGCCACGTCTCCAGGCTATCGGCCGCTCCCGCGCTGCCGACCGTCAGCGGTACTCGCTGAGCCCATCGTCCAGGCTCTCCGCATCGCCGCTCAGGGCCCCAGGCAGCGCCTGCTGCAGCGCGAACGTGGCGGCGATCAGCCGGGCCTCGTCACCCATCGGCCGGCCCTCCGGACGGGCCCGGCCCTCCCGCCCGGCCTGGTCCTCGGGACGGGTCTGGCCCGCCGGCCCGGCCCGGTCTGCCGGGTCGACCCGGCTTGCCCGGCGGACGGCTTCGATGCGGTCGGCAACCGGCCAGCCGAAGGTCACGGCGAGCGAGGCGAGATCGCAGGCCTGATTACCGATGGACGCCTCGTCCCAGTCGAGCACGCCGGTGACCACAGCTCCGGCGTCCCTCGTCGCCAGCAGCAGATTCGAGCCGCCCAGGTCGCCGTGCACCAGCGCATCGCCAACCGCGGCTACCGTCATGACCGCGGCAAGTTCAGCCTCCGCCCGCCGCCGGCCACTCGCCGACATGAGCGGGAACAGCACCCGCCGCACCTGCTCGCACCACTGCGCCCAGTGATCCGATTCGGCCCGCGGCACGGCCCGCCGGACGGCTGGGACCTGGCCCAGAGCCGTCAGTTCGTCGAGCATGCCAGCGAACTGACTGACCAGCGTCGGCAGCGCCCGCTCGGCCACGCCGGGGCCGGGAGCGGGCGGTTCGCCCCGCAGCCTGCGCACGGCCAGGTAGCAATCGCCGACCGGCCGGTCCACGTGGCCGGTATCCAGCGGGTCAGGAATCGTCACGGGCAACTGGCAGCGGTCCAGCGCGGTGAGCAGCGCCACGCGATCCGGCAGCCTGCGCCGAGACTCCTCGTCGCGCGGGAACCGGTAAGCCACGTCGCCGGCCAGCACGACGTCGTGGAACTGTCCCCACGTCAGCGTCGCCGTACTCGCTGACACGAGGTGCCCGTCGCCCGACAGCACCGCGAGATAACGGGCAAGCCGGTTGTCCATCCCGCCCTCAGCCCGCGCGATGATCGGAGCGCGCGGCCGGAGTTCGTCGGCCAGCACCTCGCGCTCGGCCACGGTCGGTCACGGTGCCACCGCAGCGAGGGCTTCAGATAGCGTGAAGGCGCCGGTGTACAGCGCCTTGCCGACGATCAGGCCCTCCACGCCGAGCGCCACCAGGTCCGCGATCGCCCGCAGATCGGCGAGGCTGGACACTCCCCCGCTGGCCACGACCGGCCGGTCCGTGCGGGCGCAGACCCGGCGGAGCAGGTCGAGGTTCGGTCCGCGCAGCATGCCGTCCTTGTCGATGTCGGTCACGACGTACCGGCGGCAGCCGGCCGCCTCGAGCCGGTCGAGCGCATCGTCCAGCTCGCCGCCGTCGGTGGTCCAGCCACGCGCCGCTAGCCGCGTGCCCCGCACGTCGAGACCTACGGCGATCTTCTCGCCGTGCGCGGCGATTACGCCCGCCACCCAGTCCGGGTCTTCCAGCGCCGCGGTGCCGATCACCATCCGGGCGCACCCCGTCGCGAGCGCCGCGGTCAGCGCGGCGTCCGTGCGGATGCCGCCCGACAGTTCGACCTTTACCTCGAGGCGGGCGATGAGGTCGCCGAGCAGCGGCCCGTTCGACCCGCGGCCGAACGCCGCGTCCAGGTCGACCAGATGGATCCACTCGGCCCCGGCGCGCTGCCAGGCCAGCGCCGCATCGGCCGGATCACCGTAGCCGGTCTCGGTGCCCGCCGCGCCCTGCACGAGCCGCACTGCCTGGCCGCCGGACACGTCGACGGCGGGCAGCAGTTGCAGCGCGGCTAGCGCGCTGCTGGTCATCGCAGCGTACCCAGCCAGTTCGCCAGCAGGGCTGAGCCCGCATCGGCGGACTTTTCAGGATGGAACTGGGTCGCCATCAGCGGGCCGTCCTCCACCAGCGCGACGAAGTCCTCGCCGTGCCTGGTCCAGCCTGCCAGGGCCGGGCCAGGAGCCTGCTTCGCCGCGTACGAGTGCACGAAATAGAACATCTCGTCACGACCAATGCCGGCGAGCAGGCGGGTGGCCGGGGGCGATGCGACCACGTTCCAGCCCATGTGCGGCAGGACGGGAGCGGTCAGCTTCTGCACCACCCCGGGCCAGCAACCCACCCCCTCCGCTCGCTCGCCGTGCTCCTCGCCCGCCTCGAACAGCACCTGCATGCCAACGCAGATGCCGAGCACCGGGCGGGCCCCAGCCAGCCGCTTGCCGATGACCTGGTCTCCGCCGACCGAGCGCAGCCCCGCCATGCAGGCGGCGAATGCGCCAACGCCCGGTACCACGAGGCCGTCTGCGCGCAGGGCCGCGGCCGGATCGGCCGATATCTCCGCCGCCGCACCGACGCGCTGCAGCGCACGCTGCGCCGAGCGCACGTTCCCCGAGCCGTAGTCGAGCACGACCACGCTCGGCCGACGGCTAGTCACGGGCGGCTCCGTTCCTGGCAGACCGGGTTCCTGGCAGGCCGGCACGAGGCCGACGGCCCTCCAGCCTACCGACCGGCTATCACGTCCTGGGGCGGTGCGGCACCTGCTTCAACTCGGCGGCCGACAGGTCGCCGGGCGGGGTCGTGGTGCACCCCATGCACGGGGGCAGGCCAGTGAAATAGACGGGAAGGGTCGGCGAGTCGGTAGGCGGGTTCGTCGCCAGAATCACCGGCGCCCGCGGAGCCTGGTTGAAGTTGAAGTCCGACTCCAGATTGCCCAGGATGGTCTCGTCCTCACGCACGTCGGGCCGCGGATCGGGCCGGCCGTCGGTGGCCGGGTTGAGCCGGGCGCCGCCAAGGAAGTCATCCTCGATGAACTTCAGGTAAGAGTCCTGGCTCAGGATCTGATGATCGATGTAGCCCTTCTTGGCGTACGGGGAGATGACGATGCTCGGCACCCGCAGCCCGTACCCATCCATGTCGACCGTCGGCGGGACCGCGCCGTCATAGAAGCCGCCCCAGTCATCCCAGCCGAGGAAGATCGCCGTGGAGTCCCAGTCCGGGCCCTCCATCACGGAGTTGACCAGCGCGGTGACGTAGGCCTGGCCGATGTGCACGCCGGCCGGCGGGTGCT
>JBAUAR010000467.1:0-1680 GCA_049675875.1 Streptosporangiaceae bacterium | reverse complement strand
ACTCTGGCGCGCCGGCGAGCGCCCCGACCCGGGCCGCCAGCCGGAGCACCCGCCGGGCCTGTTCGTCAATGGTGTCGGCGGGGACGAGACCGTCGCGAACCGCGGCGACCAGCCGGTCACCCCACGGGCTTCGGAGCGAGGGCATCGCGATGTCTAGTCCGCCCGAGGCTGTGCCCACGGCGTCTCTGGCTGCCAGCCAGTCAGAGACGATGCAGCCGTCGAAGGCCCACTCGCGCTTGAGCACGCCGAGTTGCAGCGGCTCGTGCTCGGTCATGGTGGTGCCGTTGACGCTGTTGTACGCCGACATCACTGCCCATGCCGAGGCCTCGCGGACGATGGTCTCGAATGGCACCAGGTACAGCTCCCGCAGGACCTGCTCGGTGACCTGCACGCTGACGGTGAACCGCTGCGTTTCGGCGTCGTTCCCGACGAAGTGCTTCACCGTCGCGGCAACACCCTGATCTTGAACCCCGGCGACGTACCCGGCCCCGATCTGGGCGGTGAGCAGCGGATCCTCGGAGAATGCCTCGAAGTGACGGCCGCCAAGCGGGCTGCGCTGCAGGTTGACCGTCGGCGCGAGCACGACGTGCACGCCCTTGCGACGGGCCTCCTGGCCGAGCAGCCGGCCGGCCAGCCGCGCCAGGCCGGTGTCCCACGTCGCCGCCAGCGCGGTCGGGCTCGGCAGCGCGATGGACGGATCCTCGGCCGCCCAGGTCGTGCCGCGGACGCCGACCGGCCCGTCGGACATCACCATGGACGCCAGCCCCGCCTGCGGCATGGCCGGCAGCGTCCAGAAGTCCTGTCCCGACAGGATCGCCACCTTTGCCACGAGATCAAGCTTGGCCAGGGCTGCTTCCACCGCGGCTTCCTGTGCGTTACTCAGCTGTGTCACCGGGACTACCTCCTGCTGCCTGGCCCGACGCCTGGCGGGTACTGCGCCATCTTGCCCCGACAACGGCTCATTGCCCAACGGTCACGGGGCGGCGCGCAGCCAGCTGGGTCCAGCACTGCCCGCCCGGCCAGCTCGGCCCCGCGGGCTGCCGCGCCGATCATCAGCGCGACCGGCGGATGCGACCATACCGCCTGGCGAACTGCTCCGCTGAGCGTCACGCACCAGCTTTCCGTCCCGCCGGTTCCGGTGCTCGCCGGTATCAGGACGGCGCAACATCCCGAGTGCGGTTACGACCGGCTCGTGCTCGACATCAGCGGTCCGATACCGAGCTACTCGGTCCGCTACGTCGACCAGGTGACCACAGACGCCTCCGGCGTACCGATCGCCCTGCCAGGTCAGCACTATCTGCTGATTACGCTGCGATCGGCACAAGCGCACTCGGCCGGCGGGGCCTCGACTATTTCCAGGAACGTGCAGCAGCCGGGTTACCCGGCCCTACGCAGCTGGGTGCTCACCGGCGACAGCGAAGGCGTAGTGACCATCGCCGTCGGCCCTGCCGGCGCAGGCCAGCGTTCGGACCGGCGAGCTCCCTGGACACCTCTACGTCGACGTTCAGGAGTAGGCCTCCGGGCCGGCCTCGGGCGTCGTCCGGCCGGGCACTGGCACGTCCCGAGCGCGACCAGTGCGCCGTCTTTTGCCATTTTTATGCGCCTATCGTAAGTTTGTGGTCCGATGACTGGGCGTAGTCGCTGTCCGGTGCCCGTCATGACTGCGATGGCTGCCCAGGA
>JBAUAR010000466.1:0-5036 GCA_049675875.1 Streptosporangiaceae bacterium | reverse complement strand
GGCCTTGCCGGAGGCCGAGGAGGTCAAGAGGGCGACCCGGCCTCCGCCGAGCGGGACGATCCAGGTCGCCGTCGCGACCGCCACCCCGGTCTTGCGGAAGGTGCCCACGGACACGTACTTCTCCTGCGAAATCGCCTGTTCGGCGTTGCTACCAGTCATCTGCTTCTCCTGTCCAATGTGATCTCCGAGATCGGGATCCGCGTTTGGTGAGAGGACGAACGGCGAAACCAGTGGAGGACACCCGCAGCCCTGGAATCTGTCAAGCGGGCTCGGGCCTCACCTCGAGGAGGCGGGACAGAAGCAGCCGCCGTTCGCCCTCGGTGGCCGCGAACGCGGCGGCGATTTCCCAGCTCCCCGGCAGCCTCTGCCGTCCGGCCAAGCCGTCGCAGGTTGTCGGCCAGAGCGGCGTGCTAGAGATGGGACCGCTCCATACCGACGATTTCCTCCAGCGCGGCCAGCCCGTGCTGCGGGTCGTCGCGCTCAGTGATCGCAACAGGCCCGCACAGCGCGCGGCTGGACCAGGAACACGGGCATCGCCACAACAGGAAACGCCGAGCGCTGCTGACCACTTACTACCGTCCTGCATTCCCTGGTCATCACGCCCCGCAGCAGGCGCATTCCGCGTGGAGCTGCGCCGAGCCGCCGTTAGGCGTGTCCGCGAGGTTCTCGGCTACGTCGGCGTGGAGCGCGCAGGTCGGCTTGTTCGGGGTGTCCCTGTACTGCCCAGGTCAGCCGTTCGGTGTCGTACGGCCGCGTCCGCTCAGAGCCATTCTGGCCTGCCGACGCTGCCGACACCGGCTGGGTTGACGACCTCGCTGTCGAGCGCCCATTCCCAGCGCCAGGCCCGGCAAGATGAAAATCGGCATGGCGCGTCCTGCGTTGCTCTCGCGATGGGCCGCCCTAGGTGTCGAGCAGGCCGGCCTCGTAGGCGGTGATGACGAGCTGGACCCGGTCTCTGGCGCCGAGTTTGGCCAGCAGCCGGGCTACGTGGGTCTTGGCGGTGCCCGCTGTGACGTACAGAGCGGCGGCGATCTCGCCGTTAGACATGCCCAGGCCGACAAGCTTGAGCACCTCACGTTCGCGGTCGGTGATCCCGGCGAGCTCCCGCAGCTTGGGGTCCGGACGGGACTGGCTAGCGAACTGCCCGATCAGGCGGCGGGTGACGCCGGGCGCGATGATAGCGTCGCCAGCCGCGACGACGCGGATCGCGGTCAGGATGTCGTCTAGTGCCATGTCTTTGACGAGGAACCCGCTGGCCCCCGCCCGCAGCGCACCATAGACGTAGTCATCGTCGTCGAACGTGGTGAGCACGAGCACACGAGCGCGCACATCGCCTGCGGTGATCATCTGGGTTGCCTCGATGCCGTCCATGCCCGGCATACGGATGTCCATCACGATCACGTCGGGGCTGGTGTCCCTGGCCAGCTGGACCGCCTCGGCTCCGGTGCCGGCCTCTCCGGCCACGTCGATGTCGGGTGTCTGCTCAATCATCCTGCGCAGGCCTGCACGGACCAGCGGCTGATCGTCGGCCAGGACGACCCGGATGGTCATCGGGCCCGCGCGGGTACCGGCAGCCGGGCTTCGACGCGGAAGCCGCCGCCGGGCCGCGGGCCGGCCGAGAACTGGCCGCCGAGCAGCGCGGCACGCTCGCGCATGCCGGTGATCCCGTAGCCGGTGCCGGCCGCGCTGCCGCCGCACCCGCTGTCGGTGACCTCGATCGATAGCTGCCCATCTTGCTGGCCGATCGACACCCGGCACTGGTCCGTGCGGGCGTGCCGGACCACGTTGGTGACGGCCTCCTGGATGATGCGGAACGCCGACAGGTCGATGTCAGCCGGGAGCGGCTCCCGGCTGCCGCGCCAGTCCACGTCAACCTCGACCCGCACGCCCGCGTCCAGGGCCGTGGCGGCTAGCCGGTCGATGTCGGCCAGGCCGGGAGCCGGGCCAAGCGGTGCCAGCCATGACCCGGGCTCTGGCTCGGCACGCCGCAGCCCGGTCACCATCCTCCGCAGCCCGGACAGCGTCTCCCTGCTGGTGCCCTCGATGGCCGCCAGCGCGTCGCGTGCTTCGTCGGGACGGGCGTCGAAGACCCTGCGGCCCGATCCTGCCTGGATAGCGATGATGCCGATGCTGTGCGCCACCATGTCGTGCAGCTCGCGGGCGATCCGCAGCCGCTCCTCCATCGCGGCCTGGGCGGCCGCCTGCACGCGCACCAGCTCGGCCCGCGCCTGCGCCTGCCGGATCGAATGGCCGATGAGCCAGGCAATGACCGTAAAAACGAGTACGTAGATTGTGACAGCGGGGGGTCCCGCCGACCCCACGGTGCCACCCCGGAGCCAGCCCAGAGAAGGCACTGCCAGGACCGGAATCAGCAGGCCCGCGCAGGCCATCGCGGCACCAGTCACCGACACCCTTCGCGTGCGGGTCGCCGCGATGTAACAGATCTCAAGGCCCACTGCCAAGGCGAGCACGACCAGCGTGACGACCGCCCCGGGCTCCAGCACCATGCTCGCCACCGATCCGCCAAGCGTCACGGCCAGCGCCACGAGCGGCCAGCGCCGCAGCAGCACGGCAGACACCAGCAGGGCGCAGCCAAGCACCGGGAATCCCCACATGATCATGGGCGCCTCCAGCCCGCCGGGTCATCCTCACCGCGATCGTAACCGCCTGGTCGTGCCGCGTCGTCTGCCCGCGCGCGTATGCCTGCGGGCAGACTGCGACGCGGTGCAGATGGGTCTGCGGGCAGACGCGGCGCGGCCCCGGACTGCGGCATCTTGTCGCCATGAACGCGACTATCGAGATTGACGGACTGCGCAAGCGGTTCGGCTCTACACAGGCGCTGGACGGGATGACGTTCACGGTTCATCCCGGCCAGCTGACCGGATTCGTCGGACCGAATGGCGCCGGCAAATCAACCACGATGCGCGTCGTCCTCGGCCTGGACGCCCCCGACGCGGGCACCGCCACCATCGGCGGCCGTCCCTACCGCTCGCTGCAGAACCCGCTGGGCCACGTCGGGTCGCTGCTGGACGCGGGCGCGCTGCAGCCCAGCCGCAGCGCCCGCAACCACCTGCTGTGGCTCGCCCACTCCCAGGGCCTTAAGGCCGGCCGGGTCGACGAGGTGATCACGCAGGCCGGGCTGCAGTCCGCCGCCCGCCGCAAGGCCGGAGGGTACTCCCTCGGCATGCGGCAGCGGCTCGGCATCGCCGCCGCACTGCTCGGTGACCCGCCGGTGCTCATCTTCGACGAGCCGTTCAACGGCATGGACCCCGAGGGCATCGTCTGGATGAAAGGCTTCCTGCGATCGCTGGCAGCGCAAGGCCGCGCGATCCTGGTGTCCAGCCACCTGATGAGCGAACTGCAGGACACGGCCGGCCACCTGGTCATCGTCGGCCGCGGCAAGGTGATCGCCGACACCACCCTCACCGACCTCATCGCCGCCGCCTCCGGCAACCACATCATGCTGCGCACTACTGCACCGGCCGACGCGATGACGGTGCTCACCGGTGCCGGGGCTGAGGTCACCGCCAACGGATCCGGCGTGCTCAAAGTGTCAGATCTTTCATCAGAACGAGTGGTGGCTGTTCTCACCAGCCAAGCGATCCCCTTCAGCGAGGTCACCGCCCACCGGGCCACCCTCGAACAGGCCTACATGGAACTCACCAGGGAGAGCGTCGAGTACAGGGCGGAGGCGACATCATGATGAGTGGCGCCGTGGCACCGCACCGCTCCCTGCTGACCCGGGAGCGGGAAAGCTTCTGGCACCTGGTACACGCCGAGTGGACAAAGTTCCGCACCGTGCGCGGCTGGGTGATCGCGGTGCTCGTCACCATTTCAGCGATCACCGCCTTCGTGTTCGTCGCCATAGGCGTCGGCCATTCGTGCATCGGTACCGGCGGGCCGTCCGCCTGTCCGGCACAGCCGACCGGGCCTGGCGGTGTGCCGGTCGTGGACGCGTTCTACTTCGCGCACCAGCCGGTGACGGGGACCGGCACGATCACCGCGCAGGTGACGTCGCTGACCGGCCAGGTCTCCGTCGGCCAGAGCAAGATGGCGCCCGGCGGCCTGGAGCCGTGGTCCAAGGCCGGGATCATCATCAAGGAGAACACGTCGCAAGGCTCGGCGTACGCAGCGATGATGCTCACCAGGTCCCACGGCGTGCGAATGCAATGGGACTACGTCAACGACACGCCTGGCCTGACCGGCAGCGTGTCCGCGTCCGCGCCGCGCTGGCTGCGGCTAGCCCGCGACGGCGGCACGATCACTGGGTACGACTCCGCCGACGGCACGCACTGGACGCTGGTCGGCACCGCGGCCCTCCCCGGGCTGACCTCCACCGTGCAAGCCGGGCTCTTCGCCGCCGGCTCTTCATACGACTCCAACTTCGCCAGCCGGGCGGCGGGCGTCTTCCGCCACATCGGGCTGTCTTGGCCTGCTACCGGATGGACGGGAACCAACGTAGGCGGCCCGAACTCCGGCGTGCCAGCGCCCGGCACGCTCCGCCAGAGCGCCGGCACGATCACCGTGGCCAGTTTCGGCGATATCAGCCCCGCCGCCGGGAACGCGTACGGCGGAAATGGTCAATCCCTCCAGCGGGCGCTGGGCGGGACGTTTTTCGGGCTGATCCCGCTGATCGTAGTGGCCGCGATGTTCATCACCGCTGAGTACCGGCGCGGGCTGATCCGCGTCTCGCTGACCGCCGCACCCCGCCGCGGCCGGCTACTGGCCGCCAAGACCGTCGTCATCGGCGCGGTCGGTTTCGTCGCCGGGCTGGTCGCCGCCACCCTCGCGCTCGCTGTCGGCATGGCCCTGCTGCGCCGGGCCGGCGGCCTGGCATGGCCGGTTTCGCTGCTCACCGAGGCACGGATGGTCGCCGGCACCGGGGCGCTGCTCGCCGTGGCCGCGGTGCTCGCGCTCGCGATCGGCATCATCGTGCGGCGCAGCGCGCCCGCAGCCGCCATCGTGATTGTGGTGATCGTGGTCCCGTATCTGCTCGCCTTCAACCCGCTGCCCGGGTCGCAGCCGCAAGGCAGCGG
>JBAUAR010000465.1:0-3205 GCA_049675875.1 Streptosporangiaceae bacterium | reverse complement strand
TCGCCGCCCGCATCGCCGCTCGCCACCCTGCGCCGGGCCGGTCTCGAGCTGCCGGCGGGCGGCCCGGCCGACGATGGCGACGACATTCTTGCGGGCGAGCCGGTCATCTCGACCTACCACGCCTATGCCGGCCGGCTCGTCGCCGACCACGCGCTGCGGGACGGACTGGAGCCGACGCTCCGGCTGATCACCCCCGCCGTGTGCTGGCAGCTGGCCGCCAGCGTGGTCGCCGCGTACGACGGTCCCACCGACGCGGTGGACTGGACGCCCGCCACCGTGACTGCAGCCGCGCTGACCCTCGCCGGGGAGCTGACCGAGCACCTGCGCGGCGCCGATGACGTGGCCGATGTGGGCGGCTGGCTGGCAAGCCAGGCGGCTGAACTGACCGGCCGGGTGCCGAGACCGGTTGCCGACGTGCTGACGACGCAGCGGACCAGGGAGCAGTTGCTGCCCCTGGTGGCCGCTTACGCGGCTGCGAAGGCCGTGCGGGAGGTGATGGACTACGGCGACCAGGTCGCGCTCGCCGCCCGCATCGCCGCTCGCCACCCGGTCGTTGGTGACTTCGAGCGCGCGCGCTATCAGGTCGTGCTGCTGGACGAGTATCAGGACACCTCGCACGCGCAGCTCGTGCTGCTCCGGTCACTATTCGGCGCCGGGCATCCGGTCACCGCCGTCGGCGACCCGTGCCAGTCGATCTACGGCTGGCGCGGGGCAAGCGCGGGCAACCTCCGTCGGTTCCACACCGACTTCGCGGACGCAGACGGCGCGCCCGCCACGGTGCGGGTGCTGTCGACGAGCTTCCGGAACACCGGCAGCGTGCTGCTGGCCGCCGGCGCCATCCAGGCCGAGCTGCGCGCCGCGGCCCCCGACGTTCCGCTGCTCACGGCGCCGCCGGCCAGGGCTGGCCGCGGTCTGGTCCGGTGCGCGCTGCTGGAGTCGGGGCAGGACGAGGCGCGCTGGGTGGCTGAGCAGGCGGCGCTGCTGCTCAGCCTGGAGCCTGGCCTTGCCCCGGACGGTCAGCCCTGGCCCGATGGCCGCTTCGGCCGGGTCCGGCCGAGTGACATCGCGGTCTTGTGCCGGAAGCGAGCTCAGTTCGCCGCGCTCCGCACGGCATTTGAGGCTCGGGGCATCCCGGTCGAGGTGGTCGGCCTCGGCGGCTTGCTGACGGTGCCCGAGGTCGCCGACGTCGTGGCCACGCTGCAGGTGATGCACGATCCGACCGCGTCGGCGCCGCTCGCCCGGCTGCTCACCTCGCCGCGGTGGCGGATAGGCCCGGCTGATCTGGTCGCGCTAGGCCGCCGGGCCAGGGCACTGGTCAGCACCGCCGAGCCCGGTCCGCCGCGGCCGCGACCGCGCGCGGATGCAGGATCGGCGTGGCAGCCTGGCAACCGCAGCGCTGAGCTGGTCGACGCGGCGCTCAGCGACCTCACCAGGGACGGCGGCAGCCTGGTCGAGGCCCTCGATGACCTCGGCAGCCCGGCCGCCTACTCCTTCGCCGGATACGCCAGGATGACCGCCCTCGCGGCGGAGCTGCGCGCGCTGCGCGGTCATGTTGCCAGACCGCTGGCCGAGCTGGTCAACGAGGTCGAGCGGACCCTGGGGCTCGACATCGAGGTGGCGTCCCGCCCCGGCACCGATCCGGCCGCCGCGAGGGCGGACCTGGATGCGTTCGCGGACGCTGCCGCGGCGTTCGCTGGCGACGCGCAGGAGCCGACGCTCGGCGCTTTCCTTGCCTACCTAGTGGCTGCCGAGTCGGAGGAGTTCGGCCTGGAAGCCGGCCAGGTCGGCGAGACAGACTCGGTCAAGCTGGCCACCGTGCACGCCGCGAAGGGCCTGCAATGGGCCGCGGTGTTCGTGCCGGGTCTCGCCGGCGGCGCGCAGCGTCACGTCTTCCCTGCCAAGCCGCGGGTGTCGACGCGCTGGACGGACAACGCGCGACTGCTGCCGTTCAGCCTGCGCGGCGACGCCGCGGACCTGCCGGCGCTGCCGGCGCTGTCTGCCCCCGGGCTGGCCCGATTTACCGCGGCCTGTACTGCCCGGGACCTGGCCGAGGAGCGGCGGCTCTGCTACGTCGCGGCAACCAGGGCCGCCTACCTGCTCGGCTGCTCCGGATACTGGTGGTCGGACGGACCCGCCAGGCTCGGTCCGTCGCCGTTCCTCACTGACGTCCGTGTCGCGTGCGGTGATGGCGCGGGCGAGGTGGCGTACTGGCATCCCGATCCCGAGCCCGATGCCGAGAATCCGGCGCTGGTCGAGCCAGCGACCGCCACCTGGCCTGCCGCTGCCGCTGCCAGCGCTCGGCTGACCGCGGTGCGGGAGGCAGCTGCGCTCGTCGACGTTGCCGTTCGTGACCTGCGCGCTGGCCCGGCCGCTCCGGAACGAAGTGACCAGGCGGCCGAGGCCATCGCCGGCGCACCAGACCTCGGCGATCCGCACCAGGCTCTGGTTGCTGCCTGGGCGCGCGACACCGACCTGCTGCTCGCCGAGCGGGACCGGCGCCAGCCAGCCGGGGCGATGCTCGTCAGCCTGCCCAGCCAGCTGCCCGTGTCGGCCCTCGTGACGCTGGCGAGGGACCCGGCGGAGCTGGCCCGGCAGATCCGCCGTCCCATGCCGCGCGGACCAGTCCCGTACGCGGATAGGGGCACCGCGTTCCACCTGTGGCTCGAGCACCGGTATGGCCAGGTGCCGCTCATCGACACCGATGAGCTGCCGGACGCCGCTGACGACGCGATCGCGGGGCCCGACGAGCCGGACCTTGCAGAGCTGAAGGCCAGGTTCGAAGCGGGAGCGTGGGCCGACCGCTGGCCTGCCGAGGTGGAGGTCCCATTCGAAACGCTGGTCGGCGACCGGGTGGTGCGCGGCCGCATCGATGCCGTATTCGCCGACGCACCCGGCGGGGGATATGACGTGGTCGACTGGAAGACCGGGCGGCGGCCGGCGTCGGCGCCGGAGAAGCGAGCCGTCGCCGTCCAGCTCGCGGCGTACCGAGTGGCCTGGGCGGCGCTGGCCGGCGTGCCGCTGGACCAGGTGCGAGCCGGGTTCTATTACGTCCGGGACGACGTCACCGTCCGCCCCGCAGACCTGCTGGACGAGGCCGGCCTGGCCGCGCTGATCGGCGGTGCCCAAGTGCCTGCCAGCGGATAGCCGCTGCCGCCCGGCCGCTCGCGCGCTGCCGCCCGGCTGCTCCGCCGCTGCTGTCCGGCTG
>JBAUAR010000464.1:0-2522 GCA_049675875.1 Streptosporangiaceae bacterium | reverse complement strand
AGCGCGCGGGAACGGCGCTCGCAGCATGCGCTGCTCGCCGCGCTCGGAGTTCCCGCGACAGCCCAGGCCCGGCTGTTCTGCCTGGAAGAAGCGCTGATCACCATCCCCGCGACGGCGATCGGGCTGGTGATCGGCGTCGTCCTCGCCCGGGTCATGGTCCCGGCTCTCACCGTCACGGCTACCGGTGCCGTGCCGGTGCCGCCGGTCCTCGCCGCGGTACCGCTCGGCTGGGTGCTGCCGCTGGCGGCAGGCCTCGCGGCTGTTCCCGTCCTGGCCGCTGCCGTGACCGCGCTGCGACAGCCGGACCCGGCGGCACAGCTTCGCGCGGCGGAGGGGATGGCATGATGCGACGGCTCGGTAGCCGAGCTGGGACCTGGTGGCGCGCGCTAACCGGCTCGGCGGCAGTGGCAGCCGCGGCGCTCGGGCTCCTGGTCTGTCTCTGTACCTTGCTGGCGGTGGTGGGCCCGCGGGCCGGCGCGCAGCTGCGCACGAGCGCCTACCGGCAGCTCATTGCGAGCGCCCCGGCCACGGACAAGGTCGTAACCGGCAGCGTGTCGGACACCACACTGGGCGTCGACGAGCCGCTGGGCCTGGACGCCGGCCAGATCGAGCGGACTAAGGTCCGGCTAGCAAAACATCTCCACACGCTGCCGCTCAGCGCCGCGCGGGCGGACTGGAGCGGCCTCACGACGCCGTTCCTGGCCCTCACTGGCTACGGGCCCCTGGCGGTGGCGAAGCTGCCGCCGACGCTCGAGCTCAGCTACCGCGACGCCCTTGCGCGGAACGTCCGCGTCATCGCCGGGAAGCTGCCCGCTGGCCGTCCGGGTGCCGGGTCCACGGTCATTCTGCAGGCCGCGGTGACCGGGGCGACGGCGCGCCGGTTCGGGCTCACGGTGGGCTCGCGGCTGCAACTGCCGGGAACCGGCATCGCGCTGGCCGTGACGGCCATCGTCGAGCCGCGCGACCCGGCCACGCCGTTCTGGACCGTCGACCCGGTCGTGGCAACCCCGCAACTGGAGAACCCGGCACACGCGCCCTACTGGGCTGGCGGCTTCTTCATCGGGGCTGACGCTGTCCGCGCCCTGCAAACCCGTGTCAACGTCGGCGAAGTTCAGGTGACCTGGATGTTCCCGCTGGCCATCGGCAGGCTCACGGCCGCGCAGGCATCGCAGCTCCAGTCGACGCTGACGGGAGCGCTCGCGACCGCGGGCCACATCATCCTGAGCGGAAGCAGCCAGTCCGGAGCGCCGCCGCCCCCGGTAGTGATCACGCTGAGTTCCGGCACCGGCCAGCTGATCGCTGGGTTCGAGGCCGAGGCCGCGGCCGTGGGCACCGTGCTCGACCTGTTCTCGGTCAGCCTGGCCGTGCTGGCGGCGGTGGTTGTCCTGCTGGCCGGGTGGCTTCTGACTGAGCAGCGACGGCAGGAACTCGCAGTGTTGCGGGCCCGCGGTGCGTCCCGGCGGCAGCTCGCGCTCGCCGTCCTGCGGGGTGCCGCGGTGTCGGCGGTGCCGGGCGCTGCCGCGGGCGCGGCCGTGGCGGTGGTCGTTATACCGGCTAATCCGGTCGCGCTGAGCTGGTGGCTGGCCGGGCTGGTGGTGCTTTCTGCGCTGGCCTGGCCAGTGGCGGTCACGGTGTGGACGCATCGGGTGTACGCGGCGCCGGCCCGGCCGGATCAGCCGCCCGGACGGCTGTCTTCGGTTCGCCGCTGGGTCGTCGAGGCCACCCTGGTAACGGTTGCCGCCGGCGCGCTGCTGGTGCTGCGATACCAGGGCTTGGGCGCGGCGGGGGACTTCTACGCCAGTGCCGCGCCGGTGCTGCTCGCGACCGGCGTGGCCGTTGTCGTAGTCCGCGTCTACCCTCCGCTGGCGCGGGGAACGCTGCGGCTGCGCGGCCAGCGCGCCAGCGCGGCGACGTTCCTCGGACTGGCGCGGGCTGCTCGGGTGTCGGCCGCGGCCGTGCTGCCTGCTTTCGCTCTCGTGCTTGCCCTCGCAGTGGTCTCCTTCGCGGGCATGGTGCGCGGGGCTGTCGTTAGCGGTCAGGTCAGTACGTCCTGGCAGCAGGCCGGTGCTGACGCGGTGATCAGCCTGCCGGGGACCGTCAGCGATGCGCTGCAGCGCAAGGTCGCTGCGGTGCCGGGCGTTCAGCACGTCGCGGTGGCCGGCATCGCAACGGTTGAGGCCACCGGCGGCCGCCAGCTCGACGTGCTCGCGGTCGATCCGGACCAGTACGCCGCACTGCTCGCGGGCACTCCGCTGCCGCAGCCGCCGCCAGCGTTCACGGCCGCAACCAAGTTTGGGGCGGTGCCGGCGCTGGCCGCACCCGGGCTCGCGGTTCAGCTTGGCACCGCCCCCGTCGGCGTGCTCATCGCCGGCCACCACATCCAGGCGCGCGTGCTCGGCCAGGCCGCGAGCATGTCCGCGCTCACCGACTTGTCGGGCGACTACCTCGTGCTGCCGCGTCCGGCGCTCGGCGACGCGGCCCCGCGCCCGAGCACGCTGCTCGTCGGAGGCCCGGACCTGGAC
>JBAUAR010000463.1:0-19674 GCA_049675875.1 Streptosporangiaceae bacterium | reverse complement strand
GGGCCAGGCTGCTCACCGCCGCCAGCATCACGCCGGCGCTGCAGCCGAGCCAGCCAAGGGCGCTCAGCCACAGGCCCGCCCCGTGCGCGCCAGCTGCGGCGGGCGCGCCGACATCGGCGATGAACAGGCCTAGGGTGACCGCGCTGGTGCCGAGGCCGAGGAGCGCTCCCACCCGGAGCCGGACGCCGCCGAGCAGGATCAGCACGGCACTCAGGGTCCACGCGGCCAGGTAGATCACGTGTGGCACGAGGTTGACCGACTGCGAGGCCAGACTGGCACCACCGGTGTACACGGGGAAGAGCCCGACGACGCCGAGCACGAGCCCGACGCCGATCAGGACGGCCGAGATACGCGCCTTGCCAGCCAGCCCGACGGGGTCGGGTGCCGGCTCCGTCCGCGAGCCGGCCTGCTGACCAGCGGCCGGGCGGACGCCAGAGCCGACCGCCGGCCCAGCAGGACCGGTCATTTGGGCAACCGGCGCTGGTGCAACCGGCCTGATCGTGCCCGGCACCTCGACCGAGGCGAACCTCGACCAGGCTGCCGTCCAGCCCTCCGGAGTCAGCGGCCACCACTCGAGCGGCTGCGACTGGAGCGCCGTGGCGTACCAGATGCCGTAAAACTGCGGCCCCTGCCCGAGCGCGTACGTGGCGCCCTGGTAGGAGATGCTGACGTTGTCCGGCACGGTTTCGATCCCTCCTGCTCAAGCCTTGCCTATCACGTTCACCGGCGAGCGTAGGCGCCAACCCTTCGCGTTGCCTGGAAGTCTCCTCTGGCCTTGCTGACGCCTAGCTCAGCGTCCGTGACCTTGGATAACGGCCGGAGGCTACGCTGAGGCCGATGACTGACGACGAGGTTCCGGGCTTCCTGGCGGCGCTTGGAGTCCCCGGCATCGTCGACGCGCACGTGCACTTCCTGCCTGATCGCCTGCAGCAGGCAGTATGGCGGTGGTTCGATCGGCTCACGCCCGCGTGGCCGGTGACGTACCGGACCTCGGCTGAGGACCGGCTGGCGACCCTGGCTCGGCTAGGTGTCCGGCATCACACCGCGCTGGCCTACCCGCACCAGCCGGGCATGCTGCGCTTCCTGAACGACCACACCCTCGCGCTGGCGGCCGCTGCGCCGGCCGTCATCCCCACGTTCACGATCTACCCGGAGCCGGGCGTTGCCGCCGAGACCGCGCGGTGCCTCGCCGCGGGCGGCCGCGCCGTGAAGGTGCACCTGCAGGTGGGCGGGTTCGACGCGAGCGACCCGCTGCTGGACGACGCGTGGTGGCAGCTACAAGAGCACGGAACGGCGGTCATTCTGCACGCGGGCGCGGTCGCAGACGGCTCCGGCAACGAGCAGTGGTGCGGCCCGGACCCGGTCCGCCGGCTGCTGCGCCGGTTCGGCGGTCTCCGGCTCGTGATCGCCCATCTCGGCGCACCCGACTACGACGCGTTCGTCGCCGTGGCCGAGCAGCACCCGAGCGTCTGGCTCGACACCGCGATGGTGTTCACCAACCCGCCCTACCTCGGCCCGGCCCCGCTGCACCTGGCCGGCCGGCTCGCCGCGCTCGCCGACCGGGTGGTCTTCGGCTCGGATTTCCCGACCATCCCGCACGCCTTCGCGGCCCAGGTATCGGGTCTCGCCGACCTCGGTCTTGGCGACGACTGGCTTCGCGGCGTGCTGTGGCACAACGGGCTGCGGCTGTTCGCGCAGTAGCCTTCGCCCGGCCTACCGCGTCGCGGGCCGGACGGCGGCCGCCGTGAGCGAGCGAGCTGTCTCGATCGCGCTGGCGATCGCCAGCTCGGGCGTCAGCCCGCACAAGTCGGTGAGGGTGAACAACGTCTCGGCGCTCACCACGACGGCCAGGCCACGCTTGAGCTGAGCGAACCGGGCCGGCTGCTGGACCGCCATGGTGCCCTCGAGCGGCCGCAGCGCCTCCTCGATCAGCCCGAAGCGGCGGGCCGGCCGTGGCACCACGCCCGGCTTGGTGATGGCGGCCGAGATCATCGCCCGCACGGCGCCCTGGTATGCCAGCACTTCGCGGAGCAGCACCTCGGTGGCAAAGCCGATGCGCTCCACCGGATCGTCCGAGCGGGCGACCGACTCCATCGCACGCTCCGGGCTCTCCCACAGGCCTGCGAGCGTCTCGCGAAGCAAGGTCGCCAGGTCAGGGAAGTACCGATAGGCCGTCGCTTCGGAAACCAGTGCCCGTCGGGCCACCTCGGGCATGTTGACCTCGCCGCCAGCGGCGATGGCTGCACGGGCCGCGGCCACGATAGCGGCGCGGGTCCGCTCCTTCTGATTCGACCGTCCGGTCCGCACCTGCGTGCTCATCGCAGTCCTCTCCGGTCGTCCGCGGCGTCGCGCGCACCCTGCTGAGTTAGCCCTCGTCATGAGAGCTCACTTGCATTATACTTCATAAGAGCATACTCTCTTCATAAGAGCTACTATTCCGAAGGAAATAAGTGATGACGAACGTCGTGATCGTCGCGCCGGACGGCGGCGAGGTTGCCCTGACCGGGCCCGTGCGGCTGCGCATCCTCGAGGACGGCAGCACGACTTCGCACCGGCTCGGCATTGCCGAGATCACCATCGGCCCGCACGTCAGCGGACCGCCACAGCACCGGCACGCCCAGCATGACGAGGGCTTCTACGTGGTCTTTGGCTCGGCGCGCTTCACCGTCGGGGACCAAACCTACGACGCCCCCGCGGGCACGCTGGTGATGGTCCCGCCGGGCGCGCCGCACACCTTCGCGAATGTCACCGACGAGCCGGCCGTCCTGCTCAACACGTTCACCCCGGACCTCTACGTGCAGTACTTCCGCGACCTGCACGCCATGGTCGCCGCGGGTCAGCCGATGACCCCGGCGGACATCCTTCGGGTGATGGCAGGGTACGCAACCGAACCCGCGACCGAGTACGCGCCGACATAGCCTGCGTCGCGGTCACGCCCAGAGCACCGGCTACGCCCGGCTAGCCGGTCACGCCCAGCTAAGGAGCACTGCCAATGCCCGGCCAGACAATCGAAGTCGACCGCATCGGCGCGGTACCGGTCAGCTACACCGACCGCGGCACCGGCCGCGCCTTCGCAGCGGCCATCCCAGGCGGGCAGTTCCGTCTCCTCCCGGCCACCGGGCACGTGCCGCAGCTCGAGAGCCCGGCCGAGCTGCTCGCCGCGATCCTGAACTTCACGCGCGCGGAGACGACCGATGGCTGACGCACCGGATCGCCGTCGCCCGAGCGCTAAGAGTCGAGGCCGAGCGTGAAGGTGGGCTTCGGCGTCGTATCGGGCAGCCGGTGCTCGGCCGCGAGCCTGCGGATCGCCGTACCGGTCGCGAGGAACTCGGTCGCGTGCTCGCCCCAGACGTGATTGTGCACGGCGACGGTGACGCCGACGATGCCGGACGCCTTCGCCTCGTCAGCCTCTGCCTGCATCCGGGACAACGCCAGCTCACGAGCCTCATAGACGCCCTGGGTGAACTGCGGCATCTCCTGGTTCTGGCCGGTCTGCCGGAGCGACTGCATGACCGACTGGTGCGCGATGTGATACACGCAGGTGCCTAGCACGAACGCCACCGGCACCGCGCCGGCGGCCAGCAGCCGGAAGAAGTCCTGCGCCGACAGGTCCGAGGTGAACGCGCGGCCGCTCGGCGCCTTGTGCGCACCGGTACCGGCCATGGCCCGCACGGCGGTGCCGGTCGCGACGAACTCCAGCACGCCCTGACCCCACGCATACATCTGCATCTTCAAGTTGACGCCGACGATTCCGTCCGCCCCGAGGTGGTCGGCCTCCGCCTGCATCCTGGCCATCGCCAGTTCCCTGGCGCTATACATGGCCTGCGTGAGCACTTGCAGCTCCTGATTCTGCGACCACCGGCCGACCTGAATTCCCACGTGGAAGATCGACGATCCGACGACGAAGCCGAGCGGCTCGAAGCCCGCCTCGCCGAGCAGCACGTACTCAGAAACCGACAGGTCCGAGGTGAAGATGCCGCCCTCGGCCGCGCCGGCGGTGTCTGCCAGCCTGCCGTCGGCGGCCTGCGGCTCCCACACCTGCGAACTCGCGTTGGACTGATTCGAAAACAGCGGCATGAGGTCCTCCCTGTGCTGATGTTCACGCCCACGCTACTGCTGGCCGCCGGGACGCGTACTCGGGCTGGTGCGGGCGCGGAATATATCGGCGCGGCCGGCGCGCTCAGTCCGGCTGGAGAGCCTGCGCGTCCAGCGCCGGCCCAAGCCCGCCAGCACGGAGGTTCGATGTCAGCAGCTGCAGTGGTTCCGGAGTCTCACCGCGATCTACTCGAGACCGACACCGCCATCCTCGCCACCAACGGCCCGGATGGGCTGCCGCAGGTTACCGCCGTGGCCTTCTACCACGACAAGGCCGACGACCTGGTGAAGATCTCGCTCAACGACACCCGGCAGAAGACCAGGAACCTGCGCCGCGATCCGTGGGCCACGCTATTCATCCTCGACCCGGCCAACCGGCTGCGGACGCTGGAGATTCGGGCCGAGGCGGAGCTGATCGCCGATCCGGAGCTGGAGTTCTGCCGCACCGCCGGCGCGAAGTACGACGCCGACTTCCACCGCCATGACCGGCCAGGCGAGACTCGGTCGCAAGTGGTGCTGCATCCCGTCAGGGTCAATGGCGCCGACCTCAGCCAGTAGCCTCGCGACGGGCTGACGCACCGTCAGCCGATGCGTCAGCTCCGTCAGCCGATGCGTCAGCTCCGTCAGGACTGCCGCCCGCGACCGCAACGGCCTTGAAGAACGTGTAGCAGAAGACGCCGTCCGGTGCAGCGGTGCGGTACAGGTCCGCGATCCCCGCGTCGAACACCTCGGCGGTCAGCAGCCCGGCTGCGACCGCCGACTCGCGGACTCCTTCGATCATCGCGGTGAACGTGCGGATCGTGAAGGCGTCGACCAGATCGGGACGGCTCTGGTCGGCGTAGACGAACAGCGGCCGGACCGAGACCGACGCGTACCCGGCCTCGGTCAGCAGCGGATGCAGGCGCCGGCCCAGATTGGCGTCACCACCTGCGCGTCGTTGCAGTTCAACGAGGGAGTCGATGGCGGCCCGCCCGGCCACACTGTCGGGCGCGAAGAAGGCCGATCCGTGATCGCCCTCGATCACCGTGAAGGTGCCGCCGGGCTTCAGCAGCCCGCGCATGAGCTGCAGTGCACTGGCTGGGCTGTCGAGGTGCTCGAGTACGAAGCACACGAAGACGTGGTCGAACGTCGTCGCGTCCCCGGCCAGCGAGCTGATGTCAGCGTGGCGGAACTCGACGTTCGCCAGTCCGGCCACCTCCGCGCGGCGCCTGGCCGTAGCGAGGGAGTCGCTCGCGATGTCGATGCTGGTAAATCTCGCCCCTGGGCTGCGCCGGGCGAGGGTGATCGTCTGCGACCCGACACCGCAGCCGACCTCGAGGACTCGGCTGCCCGCCGGGTACACAGTGCCGTGGTGGAGGAGATCAACCAGGGCAGATGCCTGGTCGTTCAGCCGAGCAGTTTCCCGTTCCTGGTAACCGTGGACGTAGCCGCGCATTACCAGCGTCCTTTCGAAAGGCGCGGCCATCGCGCGCTGACCGGCATAGGTGACCACACTATGACTGCCGGCTGCCAAGGACAGCGCCGACGACAGCCTGGCCGGGGCGCCAGCCGACCGAGACTACCGGGCTAGGCTGACCACTGCCGCCCCGTTCCCTGCTCAAAGTGTCGCTCGGGAGGATCGCAGCCGTGCGCATCTCGCTTATGCTCGCCGTTTCGTCCGCGCCCGCCGCCGTGGACTGGTACCAGCGCGCTGTCGGCGCCACCCTGCTGTGGAGCCTCGGCAGCGTGGCCGGCCTCGAGATCGACGGCGCCCCGTTCTTTCTGCACGAGCCGACACGTACCGGCTTCGGCAGCCCGGCTGAGCTCGGCGCGACGACTGTGCGGGTCGAGGTGTTCTGCGACGACCCGGATGCATTCGTCGCGCGGGCGGTCGCGGCGGGCGCGGACGGCTCGGCCGATGGCGTGAAGGATCACCAGGTTCCATGGGGCATCCACCGGCAGGGCGGGTTCACCGACCCGTTCGGGCACGTCTGGCTCGTCGGGGACAAGACCCCGCTCACGTCGTTCCCCCGCTAGGCCCGGTGCGCGGTGCTCGTCAGCGGATGAGCACGACGACGACGATCAGCGTCGCCAGCAGCAGCGCCGCGCGCGTGGCTGCCTCGTCGGTCCCGTCGCCGGAAAGAGCGGGCGGCGTAGGCTCGGGACCGTGCGGCCACGCTCGCGCGACGCTGACCTGCCGGGCATTGAGGACCGGGTGCGGGCTATCTGCCTGGCGCTGCCCGGCTGCGAGGAGCGAGCGAGCCACGGTGCCCCCGCGTTCTTCGCCGGTCGGCAGTTCGTCATGCTGTGGCCGAGCGGTCATCACGACGACCGGTTCCCGCACATGTGGTGTGCCGCGCCGCCGGGTGTCCAGGAGGAACTGGCGGGTACGGAGCCGGACCGGTTCTTCCGGCCGCCGTACGTTGGCCATCGCGGCTGGGTCGGCGTGCGCCTGGACGGCGACGTTGACTGGGGTGAGGTGGCGCAGATCTGCCGGGAAGCCCACCAGGTGATCGCTCCTGCCCGGTCGCGAATCCGCGAGCGCGGGCCGGCCGCCGAGTAGCCACCGGCCACGCTTACTGCTGCGCGGCGCTGGGCGGCTGGACTGCGCCGAGCGGCTGCGGCTCGTTTGCAGGTGCCATCGGTCGGTTGTTGTCGAGGTGCTGCAACCGTGTCCATCCGGCATCCTGACCGCATGACTACGCCGCACGCCCATGGCCATCACGAGCACCAGCACCGTCGCGGCCTGCTGGCATGGGTCGCGCACCTGACACGGCCGCATTCGCACGAGACGACCGCGAAGGTCGACGCGGCGATGGAGACCAGCGCGGCCGGGATGCGGGCGCTGTGGGTCTCGCTGGCAGGCCTCGGCTGCACCGCCGCGATCCAGGCAGCCGTCGCGGCGTTCTCCGGCTCGATCGCGCTGCTGGGTGACACCCTGCACAACGCCGCAGATGCGCTGACCGCACTGCCGCTGGGCATCGCCTTCGTGCTGAGCAGACGGCCCGCCACGCGCCGCTACACCTACGGCTTCGGCCGAGCCGAGGACCTGGCCGGCATCGTCATCGTGCTGGTGATCGCGGCGTCATCGGTGCTCACCGTGGGCGCGGCTGCGTACCGGCTCGCTCATCCCCATCCGGTGACCAGCCTCATAGCAGTCGCGATGGCCGCAGTGATCGGGTTCGCGGGCAACGAACTGGTGGCCAGGTACCGGATTCGGGTCGGCCGAAGGATCGGATCGGCCGCGCTCGTGGCCGACGGGCTGCACGCGCGAACCGACGGGTTCACCTCGCTGGCGGTGCTGCTCGGCGTGGCAGGCGTGGCGGCCGGCTGGAACTGGGCTGATCCGGCCGTCGGGCTGGTCATCACGGTCGCCATCGTCGCGGTGCTCTGGCAGGCAGCGCGCGAGGTCTGCCGACGCCTTATGGACGCGGTCGACCCGGCCCTAGTCGATCAGGCCGAGCGAGCCCTGCGCGGGACCCAGGGCGTCCTCGACGTCGGCAGCGTCCGGCTCAGGTGGGTCGGTCACCGGCTTCGCGCCGAGTGCGAGGTCATCGTCGATGGTTCCGTCAGTGCGGTCCAGGCGCATCAGGTGGCGGTCACTGCCGAGCATGACCTCATCCACGCGATTCCGCGGCTGTCGGCTGCCCTCGTGCACACCGACCCGCTCACCGGCAACGACACCGACGCCCACGCGGTCCTCGCCGGGCACCGGTAACCCGCCGGACTCGGGACGCGCCGCGCCGCGATCCGAGTAGCCGCCGTTAGTTGACGCCCGTCACCGCGGCGAGCTCTCCCGAGATCGTGCTCGGCACCTAGCTGCCGGCCGGTAGGTGTCAGCGGGAGAATGGGGTGGTGACTTCGGATTCCCTGCGGCGAGTCACGCTCGCCGAGCTGGTGGCGACGCTGTCGCTGGTCGCCGACCTCGGCATGGGGCGTCCGATGGAGCGCGTGCTGCGGCAGACCGTCATAGCCATGCGGCTGGGAACGGCGGCCGGGATGGACCAGGCGACGTGCGCGTCTGCGTACTACACGTCCCTGCTCACGTGGGTGGGCTGCGCCACCGATACCAGTGAGGTGGCAGCGCTGTTCGGCGACGAGACCGAGTTGTACGCCGACACACGCGACGAGGATCTCGGGGCGTCACCCTAGCGCTCTTCGTCGCCCGTCATCTCGGTCGCGGCAAGTCCGGATTCCGCCGCATCGGGATGGTCGGAAAGTTCCTGACAACCGCGGGGCACTCGGTGCAGCAGCTGATGATGTCGCACTGCCAGGAGGCGAGCGATTTCGCTGACCGGCTGGACCTCGGCCCCGCGGTGCGCGAGCCGTTGCTGCAGGCGTTCGAGCGCTGGGACGGGAGAGGGGTACCCGGTTCGGTCGGCGCCGATGCTCTTGCTCCCGCCATCCGCCTGGTCCACCTGGCCGACCTCATTGAGGCGTTCCACCACACTGGCGGCACCGAGGCTGCGCTCCAGGTAGCCCGCGACCGGCGAGGCACGCAGTTCGATCCGGATCTGGTCGACTGTTTCCTGGCCCACCACGGCGACGTCCTGGACGGGCTCGGGGCCATCTCGGCGTGGGACGAGGTGATCGCGCTCGACCCGCAGCTGGGTTCGGTGCTGACGGACGATCAGGTCGACCGGGCGCTCGCTGCATTCGCCGACTTCGCCGATCTCAAGTCGCCGCTGCGCCTTGGCCATTCCCGGGGCGTGGCTGAACTCGCCGCGCAGGCTGGTGCGACGCTCGGCCTCCCAGCCGACCACGTCGTCATGCTGCGCAGGGCGGCCTTGGTGCATGACATCGGCATGATCGGGATTCCCAGCGCGGTGTGGGACGAGCCGAACGAGTGGAGCATCTCTCAGCGGGAGCGGGCCCGGACTCACCCGTACCTGACGGAACGGATGCTGGCCCGCACTCCGCTGCTGGCCGAGGTGGGCCACTGCGCGTCGCTGCACCATGAGCGGCTGGACGGCTCCGGCTATCCGCACGCGCTGCGGGCCGACGCCATCTCGCTGCCGGCCCGGATCCTCGGCGTCGCAGATGTCTACAACGCGCTCCGGCAGCCCCGTCCGCATCGCCCGGCAATCGAGGCTGGCGACGCCGAACGGACGATGCGCGACGAGGTGCGCGCCGGGCGACTCGACGGAGACGCGGTCCACGCGGTGCTCACGGCCGCCGGCCACCGGATCCGGCGCCGAGCGGGCTTGCCGTCCGGGCTGACAGCCCGCGAGGCAGAGGTGCTCGTCCGGCTGGGCCAGGGCCGGTCCAACCCGGAGATCGCTGCCGAGCTGCACGTCAGCCGCAAGACAGTCTCCACGCACCTCGAGCACATCTATGCCAAGCTGGGGGTGAAAACCCGGACTGAGGCCGCCCTGTTCGCTTTGCGCCACGGCCTTATCGGGTCGGCAGGCGAGCCAGGGACCTGACCAAAAGATCGGGTAGTTACCCGATCCGCTCCCGTCGCCGGATCCGTAGAACGGATCCATGACGACGACAGCTGACCACAGCGCATCTGGCGCGGTGCCGCAGTTCGCCCTAGCCGGGTCGTTCCTCGAGGGCCTGGCCGCCCAGGACTTCACCCGGCTTGGTGACGCGCTGACCGCCGACGTCCAGCTCCGCGCCCTGCTGCCCCGCGGCCTCATGGAGCGGACCGGTGCCGCGATGATCTCGGGCCAGTTCGCGCGCTGGTTCGGTGACACCGCCGACTTCGAGCTCGTCGAGGCGACCGTCGGTGAGGTCGGCGGCCGCTTGCACCTGCACTGGCGGCTCCGGCTGCAGGCCGAACGACTCGGTGTCGGCTGGTTCACCGTCGAGCAGCAGGCCTACGCCGACACCGACGACAGCGGCCGCATCGCCCGCCTCGACCTGCTGTGCACGGGTTACCGGCGGGAGCCTGACAATGGCTGACACCCTGGCCACGTGGGGAGGCTGGGAGCCCGCGATCCGCGACCACCCGTTCGACCATTTCGCGCGAGCCCGAGCCAGGTGCCCGGTGCAGAAGGCGCGTCTCGCCGATGGTCACCCAGCCTGGATCGTCCTCAGCTACCACGCAGCCCGGCAAGCGCTCAACGATCCCGCCATCTCCAAGGACATGCTGGCCGCTCTGCAGGACAGCAGCGACGTGGTGGCCGAAGGGCTGCCCGGTCCGGAGTTCTCGCGGCACATGCTCAACGTCGACCCGCCCGACCACACCCGGCTGCGACGGCTAGTGTCCCGGGCCTTCGTGCCGTCGCGAATCGCGGCACTGGAGCCGGCTATCCGGGGGATCGCCAGCGACCTGCTCGACGAGCTTGCCTCAGCTGGCCCTAGCGCCGTCGTTGACCTCGTCGAGGGATATGCACATCCGCTGCCGTTCCAGGTGATCGGCGAGCTGCTGGGCATCCCCGCTGCCGACCGTCCGCAGCTGCACGCCTGGTTCCAGGTGCTGCTGACCGGGTGGGCAGGTGACCCGCCCGCGGCGGCGGTCGAGGCATCGGACGGGGTGGTGACGTACCTGCGCGAGCTGGTCGACGCCAAGCGCCGGAGCCCGGCCGACGACCTGGTCAGCGCGCTGGTCGCCGCCGAAGACGACGCGCTCACCACGCAAGAGCTGCTGTCGAGCCTGTTCCAGCTCGTGGTCGCCGGCCACGACACCACGGCCAGCCTGATCGGTAACGGAGTGGTGGCGCTGCTGGATCACCCCGACCAGCTCCAGGTGCTGCTGGCCGATCTCGGGCAGCTTCCCGGCGCGATCGACGAGCTCATCCGACTCACGGCCCCAGTCCCCCATGCCACGTTCCGGGTGACGACCGAGCCGGTGACGCTCGCCGGCGTACAGATCCCGCCGCACGAGCAGGTGCTGATTTGCCTCGGCTCGGCGAACCGCGATCCGGCTCGCTTCCCGGCGCCCGACGTGCTCGACTTCGCCCGCGCCGACAGATCGAATCTCGGGTTCGGCCACGGGATTCACTACTGCCTGGGCGCGCCCCTGGCCAGGCTCCAAGCCCGGATCGCTTTCGAGGCCCTGCTCGATCGTCACCCGGGCCTGCGGCTCGCCGTCGGCCGTGACGCCCTCGCCTGGGCTCATGGCGACGGCCTCGTCTTGCGTGGCCTCGTCTCCCTTCCCGTCGTTCTCGGCGCCAGCCAGCGTCCGCGCTCAGCCACATCGATCCCGTCGAAATCAAGGAGACAACGATGACCATCACCGACCGCCCCGTCGACAATGGCGTGCAGGTCCAGGCCTTGCTGGATGCCCGCGAGGCGCTCCGCGGCGCACCGGAAGCGGCGCAGTTCACCTGGCGGGCTAGCTGCCGGTGGCGCACCGGTACCCACAGTTGCTCGACCGTGGCCGGCTTCACCGGTCTCGGCACCGAGCAGCAGCACCGCACCACGTATGAGTTCGACGTCGATCACCCCGAGTGCTTCGCGTCGAAGGACAGCGGCGCCACGCCCGTGGAGTTCGTGCTGGTTGGTCTTGTCGGGTGCCTGACCGCAGGGGTCGCATCGGTTGCTCAGCTCCGGGGCATCCAGCTGCACTCGGTCACCGCCACCATCGAAGGCGAGATGAACATCCTCGGCATCCTCGGCGCCGACCCCGATGTCCGCAACGGCTTCGAAGCCGTCACCATCCGGTTCGCTATTGACGCAGACGCGTCGCGGGCGGACCTTGAGGCACTGATCGCCCAGGCACAAAAGCGCTCGGCAGTCTTCGACATCGTGACCAACCCGACGAACGTTCTCGTCGAGCTGGCCTGAGAACCTCGACCCCACGCACCCGCGATGCAGGCCACGGCCGTAGTCATCGGTGCCGGACATGCCGGTCTCGCCATGAGTCGCCGCCTGACCGAACGCTCGATCGATCACATCGTCCTCGAGGGCGATGAGGTGGCGAACTCGTGGCGGACCCAGCGCTGGCCGAGCCTGCGGCTGCTCACCCCGAACTGGCAGACCCGCCTTCCCGGCCACGACTACGCCGGCGATGACCCCGACGGCTTCATGCCCGTCGCCGACGTCGTCGCCACCCTTACCCGGTACGCCCGTCTCGTCGCTGCGCCGGTCCGCACCGGAGTCAGGGTGCACACCCTGCGTGCCATCCCGCGGGGCTTCGAGATCCGGGCCAGCGACGACCTCGTCTGTGCCCGGACCGTGGTACTGGCGACCGGGGCGTGCAACCTGCCAGCGCTCCCGGCAGTCGCTGACGCGATCCCCCCGTGGATGACGTCACTCACCCCGCTCACCTATCGCGATCCGGGTCAGCTCCCCGACGGCGGGGTTCTCGTCATCGGTGCGTCGGCCACCGGCGTCCAGCTCGCGGACGAGATACACCGGTCCGGGCGTCCGGTGACCCTCGCGGCCGGCGAGCACGTGCGGCTGCCCCGCACCTACCGCGGCCGCGACATCTTCTGGTGGCTGGAGGCAACGGGCCTGCAGGCCGAGCGCTATGACGAGATCGATGACCTCACCCGCGCGCGCCACCTGCCCGCTCCGCAGCTCACGGGATCGCCCGACGCCACGATCACCGACCTCAACAGGCTCGCGGCGCTGGGGGTCCGCATCGTGGGTCGCCTCGGCCGCATCTCCGCAGGGGTGGCCCAGCTCTCTGGGTCGCTGCCCAACACGTGCGCCCTTGCCGACCTGAAGATGAACCGGTTCTTGCGCCGAGCCGACGAGTGGGCTGCGGCGGCGGGCCTCGACGATGAGCTCCCGGCACCGCACCGCTTCGAGCCCACCCGCATCGACCCACGGTCGCCGCTGGAGCTAGATCTGTCGAGTCGGCAGATCACCACCGTGCTGTGGGCAACCGGCTTTCGGCCCGATTACTCGTGGCTCGAGATCCCCGCCGTGCGTGACCGCACCGGCCGCCTCCGCCACGACGGCGGCGTGGTCACCGGCGCTCAGGGGCTTTACGCCCTCGGCATGCCCGTGCTCCGCACCCGCGCCTCTAGCTATATCCACGGCGCGGCCGCGGACTCCGAAGTCCTTGCTGACCACATCGTGGCCTTCCTTGGCAGCTCCAGCCAGCAACGCGGTCACTCGATCCGATGCGTCACGGGTCGGCCCGCGACGAGATTGCCCACGTAGGCGCGCGACTGGTTGCGACCTGGGTTTCCGCCGATCACGATGCTCGTCCAGTCGGGATCAATGAGCATGGGAACGAGCCGCGCCGGATCCGCTGATGCGACCCACGATTCGCGGAGCACCGGGTCGTCGACGCTCGTCGCGAAGCTGAAGTCGGTCCGTCCCACCTGACGCGCATACCGCTCGGTGACGTCCGCGCGAATGCGCAGGTGCTCGAAGAGGTAGCTGCGGATCTCTGCCTTGTCGACACCGAACTCGTGCAGCGCCCGGGCGACGCTCGGCGACATGAGCAGCAGCGGATTGAACCCGCCGTGGACCGTCGCCGTGTACGCCCACGGGCCGATGGCGTTCGCGACGATGCGCGCGATCGTCTCGAGGTGCTCCGCGGCGGACTCACCCGCGGTGTAAATCGGCGCGGAGTGGTTCGTGACCAGCAGCACGCTCGCGGTGCTCGCGTCCGGCTCAAAGCCGTTGTCGACGCGGAACGGAGCCCAGCCGATCGCGCGTGTCGACGGTTCGTCCTCGGCCATCACCACGTTGAACGAGTACCCGATCGCGCCCGCGTCGCTCGTTCCCGGCGGAATGCGCAGCCCGCCGACGTTGCGCATGAGCAGCCGCAAGAAGCGCCCGATGCTCGTATTCGCCTGCCTGCCGAGTCGCATCGCCCCCGTCCCGGTGTTGAAGTCGAGCGCTTCGACGACCGGACCGCTCACGACTATGAGCGGTTCGAGGCCGAACGTGGACGTCAGATCCGGCACCCGAAAGCGCTTGTCCATGAGGCAGCGCGCGACCGCGACGAGCACCGGCATGTACTCCGGCCGGCACCCGGCCATCACGCCGTTCACCGCGATGTTCGTGATCGTGATCTCCCGAAGCTCAGGGGGAAGCACCCCGAGGACGGTGCCGGGGTCCTCCTTCGTCGCGGCAAGGAAACGGTCGACCCGGTCGGAAGTCGGCGGGACGATCGGCAGCCCGTCGCTCCACCCCCTGGCCAGGAAGTGTTCCTCGACCTCGTCGAGCGACCCGGTGAAGACGACCTGTCGCGGCTCCGGCTCGGCTTCGACTTCCTCGATCGCGACGCCACGCTTGGATCGCTGCAACGCCTGCTCAACCTGGTCGAGAACGACGTCGCGGACCTTGCGCGCGAACGTCTCGTCGGTGTCGGTCTGGATAGAACCCGGGTAAACGGCGAGGCGGGGCTCGTCGTCGCCAAAAATCGACGCGATCGTGCGGGCCATCGCCTCGAACCCGCTGGACACGACACCGACCGCCGGGAGGTTCGCCTCCTCGGCAACGGCAACCGCTCGCATCACCCCGGCCGTGCAGCGCCCGCACGCGCCAACCGCCACCACAGCCGCGTCCGCCTCTAGCCGGGCGAACTGCTCCTTGAGCGTGTCAAAGACGGAGTAGTCGTCGCCGAAGTCGCCGACGAAATGCGTGTGATCAATGAACTCGATGTCCGCAACCTGTGCGCCGAGTCGCTGCTCGAATGCACCCAGGATCTCGTCACCTTTGAACAGATGGTCCCAGACCAGCGCGATGCGGGCGCCGGACAACCCCGGGAGGCCGGCTTGGGCGCGCCGCCCGCGCCGGGTCGACCGGCCGAGCGGCCACAGGGTCGCATACGACGGCTCTGCTTCACTCATGATTTCCCTCAGACATCACGAACGCTCTTCCTGGCGGCACGACGCACAAAGCGTAGGTGCGAGTCTGGCCGGCATCAAGGGTGAGAACCGCAAGGTGACCGGCGGCTCGCTCTGGACGGCGATGCCCGTGGTGGTCACGCCGGGGTCTGCCCCGGAGTGACCGTCAGGCTCGGCTCGCGCTAGCCGGCGCACGTCATCCGGATCGGGTGATGTGGCGCCTGGCACTGCCCTGACACCGTGGAATGCGCCAGCCTGCCGACCTGAAGGAGACGGCGTCTTGGATCGCTATCCGAACATCAGTGAGCACGGGCTCATCGGCGACCTGCAGACGGCAGCGCTGGTGACGACCGATGGCACGGTGGACTGGTTCTGTTGTCCCCGATTCGACTCGCCGAGCGTGTTCGCCTCCCTGCTGGACGCCGACGGAGGGGGCTTTTTCACGATCGCGCCCGTGGGTACCGACTACGTGACAAAGCAGCTGTACTTCCCGGAAACCGCCATGCTGATCACCCGGTTCCTGACGCCGGACGGCGTCGGCGAGGTGACCGACTTCATGCCCGTGATCGAGGGCAAGCCCACCGACCGGCACCGGCTCGTGCGCCAGCTGCGCGTCGCCCGCGGGAGCATGCAGTTCCAGATGGAGCTCCAGCCGCGGTTTGACTATGGCCGGGCCAAGCACACGGTCGAGCTCTCGGAAAACGGCGCAGTATTCCGCTCCAAGGACATGGAGCTGACGCTGCACACCGAGGGCAAGCGAACGCAGGGCAAAGACGTCACAGTGGAGCACGTCGGCGACGGATTGCGCGCCATCTTCAGCATGCGCGAGGGCGAGACCGGCGGCGTGGTGCTGGAGTCGATGGGTGGCAAGCCGCAGTCACACCCGGCCGCCGAGCTAGAGCGGCTAGCCGAGGACACCGGTAAGTTCTGGCGCGGCTGGCAGGCCCGTTCGACCTATACCGGACGGTGGCGAGAGATGGTCAGCCGCTCGGCGATGACGCTCAAGCTGCTCACCTACGAGCCCACCGGGGCACCGGTAGCTGCCGCGACGATGGGTCTGCCCGAGCGGGCCGGCGGTGAGCGCAACTGGGACTACCGCTATACCTGGATCCGGGACGGGTCGTTGTCGATTCACGCCCTCGCGGGCCTTGGTTACCTCGAGGAAGCGGCCAAGTTCGGGGGCTGGCTCCGGGATCGCATCACAGAAAGCGCCGGGGGCAACGGCTCGGGTCCCGTCAAGATCATGTACCGGGTAGACGGCAGTTCCGACCTCACCGAGGAAACCCTCGACCACTGGGAAGGATGGCGCGGTTCCCGGCCTGTGCGCCTCGGCAACGGCGCCGCCGATCAGCTCCAGCTGGACATCTATGGCGAGGCGCTGGACGCGATCATGGCGGGCGACAGCTTCGGCATCCAGCCCGCGCACGAAGGCTGGCTCGCACTGACCAGGATTATCGACTGGGTCAGCGAGAACTGGGACCAGCCCGATGAGGGCGTCTGGGAAACCCGCGGCGGCCGCAAGGACTTCACCTACGGCCGGTTCCAGTGCTGGGTTGCGCTTGACCGGGCGATCCGGCTGGCCGAGCGGCACGGCAAGCCCGCCAACGTCACGAAGTGGGCCATGGAACGGGACCAGATCTACAACCAGATCATGGACCGCGGCTGGAACGACAAGGCCCGGGCCTTTACCCAGCACTACGGCACCGACGTTCTCGACTCCTCGCTGCTGCTGATGCCGCTGGAGGGCTTCATCGCCCCAACCGACCCGATGTGGCTGTCGACCCTGCGGGCCATGGACCGGGAGCTAGTTTCCGACAGCCTCGTCTACCGGTACAACCCCGCGGCCTCACCCGACGGCCTGCACGGCGACGAGGGCACCTTCTCGCTGTGCACGTTCTTGTACGTCGACGCGCTGGCCAGAGCCGGCCGCGGCGACGAAGCCGTGGTGGTCTTCAACAAAATGCAGACTTACGGCAACCACCTCGGCCTCTACTCCGAGGAGATAGGCTCGACCGGGGAGCAGCTCGGCAACTTCCCGCAGGCCTTCACTCACCTGTCGCTGATAAACGCGGCCATCACCCTTAACCGCCAGCTCGACAACGGCCAGAGCCGGCCCGAATCGGCGCTCTTGCACCAGGTCAGCTGACTCGCGTCGCGCTCATAGCGCTCGGTAACCGCGGAGCGCCATGACGCCCATCCGGTGCGGGTGATGCCTCGGGTTGCACAGCCGGCAAACACTACTGGCATGCTGCACGTTCGCGTCGTCAGCCCAGCGCACCTGACCGCTCGGCTGGTCGAGAGCCTGACCGCAGATTCGGGCGTGGTGAATCTGGTCGTGCTGCCCGCCGCCGCGGTGCGCCCGGATGGTGACGCGGTGCAGTTCGACCTGATGACCGCATCTGCCAACGGGGTGCTGCGGCAGTTGCGGAGCTTCGGCCTCGATCGTGAGAGTTCGGTGAGCGTCCAGGCAGTGGACGCGGTCCTGGCGGAGGAGGCGACCCTCGCGGGCCGGGCGCGCCTAGACCGCCGCCGGCGTTTCTACCACGGCGAGCGTGCCCCGGTATGGGAGCTGGTGCAGACCAGGATCTCAGAAGGAGCCGAGTACGCGCCAAGCTTCTTCGGCCTGCTGGTCTTCGCGGGACTGATCGGCGCCTGCGGCATCCTGATCAACTCGCAGATCCTGATCGTGGGGGCGATGGTGGTCGGCCCGGAGTACAGCGCGATCATCTCGGTTGCTAACGGCATCGACCGGCGGAACCGCACCGCCATTGTCAAGGGCATCACCGTCCTGGTCGTCGGCTTCGTGCTGGCCATCGGCGTGACCCTGTTGTTCGCGCTGTGCATCAAGTGGTCAGGCCTGACGCCCGGCCCCTACCTGCGTGGCGTGCGGCCGGTCTCGGACCTGATCAACTCTCCCAACGTGTTCTCAGTCGTGGTTGCGGTGGTCGCGGGCCTTGTCGGCGTGGTGTCCATGACCTTGGCGAAGACAGGCGCGCTGATCGGGGTGTTCATCTCGGTCACGACGATTCCCGCCGCGGCCGACATCGGCGTATCGGTCGCATACGGCAGCTGGCATGAGGCCGTCGGCTCGGCCGAGCAGCTGCTACTGAACGTGGGACTGCTAATCGTCGTCGGCGCCGCCGCCCTGCGCGGGCAAAGACTCCTCTGGCGTGGCTGGGAGCGGCGGATACCGCGGCGGCCCGCCGGGCACGGGCCTGGCGGGCCCGCGACCGGCGAGCGGCCGCCGTGCTGACCGGGGGTTAGCGGTAGATGCCGGGTGTTACGACGCCAGCGTAGTAGAGGAAGTGGGCGCGGGTGTAACTGCGGTTGCCAGTGATGTCAGGGTCAGGAGTGGATCCGAGGGTGAGGTCGGTACCAAGGAACGGCTGGAAGCGGGGGTAGAGGTTGAGGTAGCTGGCGGGATCGGCCCGGAGCAGCCCGATGAGCGTCTCGGCGACGATCCGGCCGCCGACGGGACCGAGGTTGAGACCGTCGGCGGCGACCTTGGCTTCGGCGAGGATGTAGTACCACAGCGGGGTGCTGACGGCGAACGGGGCGTAGACGGCACCGATGTCGTCAAGGTCGGCGGGGGTGAGCGGGGTGGCGCCCATGGCGCGGGCTACGGCCTGCCCGGACGGCAGGCTCCAGGTGAGCTGGCGGAGCAGGTTGCGCTGCGGCAGGACAGTCGGCGCCGTCTGGGTGTGCGGCGCGATCGCGGGCAACGGAAGCGTGAACATCACCGAGGAGATGGTGGTGTCGATTTTCTTATTGTTCTTGACCTGCCCGTCGCCAAGGTCGAAGAAGGTCTGCCAGCCAACGTAACGGCGCGGGGCGGGGTAGCCGCCAAGCAGGTCGTCGCGGTCGGCGGGGGTATTGAAGTCCGGCTGGGTCGCGTCGAAGACCAGGCCGAAGAAGGGGTCGGCGGTCGGGCTGGTGCTGTCGCCGGTGCCGCTGGTGAAGTTCGCGCGATAGGAAGGCCGGACCATGGAGTGGCCGAACCGGTAGGCAGCGGCACCGAACTCGATCGGCATGAACGCATCTCCGGGCGGCGGCCGGTAGAACCGGTTACCCCGGGCCAGCACGTCGGTGACGACGGCCTGCCCGGCGATCTGCGGCAGGTGCTCGTTGACCAGCAGCCACTGGTAATGCCACAAGGTGACCTGCCGGGCGATCAGGAACCGGGCGTAGGAGCCGGATAGGTCAGCGCTCCTGGCGGCCGGGAACGCGTGCAGGCTGAAGCTGCCCAGCTCCGACAGCACCCGGTTGTAGAACAGGATGTGGCCGCAGTGCAGCCCGGCGATCATGATGTTCTCGTCGTTACGCGGATCGCCCACCAGCGCGGTGTAGGTGCCGTCGCCGTTCGCGACCCTGGGCACATCCTCGTGCACGCCCCCGGACCCGATCTTCAGCTCCGGGCCCACCGACCCGTCCGGGTTCTGCACGTACAGGTCCGGCCGCAGGCCCGGGCCGCCGCCGAACACCGAGTCCAGGTCGAGCGCGGGCGTCCGGGTATTCGGCGATGTCAGCGGGTTGGCTGTCACGCCCAGAGTGGAGGTCTGGTCGAAGGTGATGTCGTGGTCGGTGAACTGGCCGACGAACGTCGACCCGGCTGTCATCGTCGGGTTGTCGGGGTTAGTCCCGTAGGGGTTCGTCGCGCTCGGGTTGCCGTTCACGGTCGGGTCGACGATCAGGTTCTTCGGGCCAGCCGCCAGATCATCGCCAGCATCCATGATCCCCCCCTGCATGCCGACTTCCAGCAGCGCGGCCCGCACGGTGTCTGTCGCATTAGCGAACGGCGGCAGGCCAGGAAAGATCCGCCCGAACAAGCCGCTGTCCGCCGGCACCCCAGGACCCAGCCGGCCCCCGTGCACGGCCGGCCCGGCCGTGCTCGCCCGGGCAC
>JBAUAR010000462.1:0-17143 GCA_049675875.1 Streptosporangiaceae bacterium | reverse complement strand
GCTGGCGGCAGCCTGGGCCGGCGCGCCGGTGCGGGCGGCCCGCTCGGCCGCCCGGGTCAGCGCCATGATGGCCTGGCCGCGGATCTGGCCGGCGTCAGCGTCGCCGGGGACGGCGTCCAGAGCGTCCAGGTAGTGCCGGGCGATCACGTCAGCGACTTCCTCGCCGTCACCAGAAAACGCCTGCTGCAGGTGCGCCGCGACGGCCAGATGACGGGCCTTGCGGTCCCGCCGGGACAGGGTGTCGTACGCGACCTGGCGCAGCATGTTCTGCGCGAAGCCGTAGCTGCCTTTTTCCGGCGACAGCGAGTCGGCGGACACCGTCAGCACCTCCCGGCGCACCAGCTCCGCCAGGCCCGCCCGTACCACGGAGTCCTCCTGCCCGCAAACGGCGATCAGCGCCTCGGCGGGGAAGCTAGTGCCCAGCACCGCGGCGTCTGCTGCCAGCCGGCGCACCCACGGGTCCAGCGCGTCCAGGCGGGCGGCCAGCAGCGCGTGCAGGCTGTCCGGCACGCTCAGCTGCCCGATGTCGCCAGCCAGCCGGTACACCCCATCCGACGGCTGGACGATGTCGCGGTCGATCAGCGACCGGACCGTTTCGACCGCGAACAGCGGGATGCCCTGTGCCTGGGCGGTGACTGCCCGGCGCGCGGCCGGTGGCATGCCCGGCACCAGCGCGTCGACCAGCTTGTCCATGGACACGGCGTCCAGCGGGTCAAGGGTAAGGGTGATCCGGTTCCGGCCGGCCCCGAACCCTGGCCGGGCCTGGCCCAGCTCGGGCCTGGCCAGCACCAGCACATACACCGGCAGGTCCCGCACCCAGTCGACCAGGTAGTCCAGGAAGTCCAGCAGCCCGGCGTCGGCGTGCTGAGCGTCTTCGATCAGCAGCACCACCGGGCCCGCACCGGCCAGGCGCTCGAAGAACAGCCGCCACCCGGCGAACAACTCCTCTCGCGACAGCGGCCCCCCGCCATCCCCGGCGAACCCGACCCCCAGCAGCCGGCCCAGCCGCACCCCGACGTAGTCGCGCTCAGCCGGGTCGGCGACGAACTCCGCCAGCCCGGCGGCCAGCCTGGCCGCCACAACCTCGGCCGGATCCTCCTCGGCGATCAACAGCCGCTGCCGCACGACCTGGGCCAGCGCCCAGAACGCCACGCCGTCCCCATATGACAGGCACCGGCCCCGGTGCCACCACACCTGCACCTTGAGCCCGTCGACGTACTTCTCAAACTCCCAGCCCAGCCGCGACTTTCCCACCCCAGCCGGCCCGGCCACCAGCACCAGCCGCGGCACCCGCCGCTCCGCCGCCGCGTGGAACAACTCCCTGACCGTGCGCAGCTCAGCGTCCCGGCCGGTCAGCGGCGCCTCCAGCCCGTCCACCCGCTGCGCGCCGCCGACTCCGGCCAGGATCCGCACCGCCCGCCACAGCGGCAGCGGCTGCGACTTCCCCTTCAGCGCGTGCTCACCCGCATCAGCGAACAACACTGCGCTGCCCGCCAGCCGCACCGTCGCCTCATCCGCCAGCAGTGACCCCGGTCCCGCCTCCGACTGCACCCGCGCGGCCGTGTTCACCGCATCCCCGGCGATCATCCCCTCCCGCTCCGCGCCCACCGTGACCGCCACCTCCCCGGTCACCACCCCGGTCCGCGCAGCCAGCCCAGGCACGCCTTCGTCCTGCCCCAGCTCCGCCACCGCCGCCACCAGGTCCAGCCCGGCACGGACCGCGCGCTCCGCGTCCCCCTCCGCCGCCACCGGCGTGCCCCACACCGCCACGACGGCATCGCCGATGAACTTCTCCACCACCCCGCCATACCGGCCGATGATCAGCCGGGCCGTCTCGAAGTACCGTGACAGCAGCTCCCTGACCGCCTCAGGGTCACGAGATTCTGACAGCGGCGTGAACCCCACCAGGTCACAGAACAGCACGGAGCACACCCGCCGCTCCGCCACCCGCCCGCGGTCGGGCACGAAGGCCACCGGTGCCGGCAAAGCCGGATTAGGCGCAGCGGATTCTCGCCTAGCCTGCGCAGAATCCGCCACTGAACGCCCGCAGGACGTGCAGAACCGCTTACCCGGGACCACTGGCGCGCCACACGACGGGCACCCTGTCAGCGGAAGGCCGCATTCTCCGCAGAACCGATAACCCGCCTCAAGAGGCGCGCCGCACTGACCGCAGTGCCCCATCAGCGTGCGCCGATGGCAACGGCAGACTCGGCAGCTGGGCCCGGTGAATACGGCGGCGCAGCGCGCCGCTCACAGACGTGCATAAGCACCCTCCCGCCTGGGACTCTATTGAGGCCGAGCGGCCAGGTAAATGGCGGAATCTGCCTATCTTGCGACCGAAGACGCCCATCTTGGGCCTGGAGACGCCTGGCCTGCCCGCAAGATCACGAGTACCGGTCAGCCAAGCCCTTTGCAAATGATGATGCGGACGAGCCCGAGCTGTCTTCGGCCACGAGCGATATCAGCCGCCTGGTGCTGCGATTCCCGATCCGTAGCGCCCCCGCCGGCCGGCTGCCCTGGTGAGCCTGATTCGTCCACGTTAGAATTACGGCGTGAACCGACTGGGTGAGCTGGAGCGCGCCATAATGGATGTGCTCTGGGAAGCTGCGGACCCGCTCAGTGTGCGCGAGGTCAGCAGCCAGCTCACCGATCGAGATCTGGCCCACACGACCGTGATGACCGTGCTCGACCGGCTCGCCAAGAAGGGCTTCGCCCGGCGGGAGCGCCATGGTCGGGCATGGCACTATCGTGCCGCGGAGAGCCGGGAAGCGTACGTGACCGAACTCATGCTGAGTGCACTGGACCAGACCGGGGACCGGCAGGCGGCGCTGGCACGATTCGCCCGCAGCGTCTCCGGTACCGAGGCCCAGGCACTGCTACGGGCCCTCGGAACGCTCGGCGAGGCGTCCAGGGGGTAGGCGTGTCCGCTGCCGACCTCATTCTCGCCGCCGTCGCCATGGGCTGCATTCCCGCGGCCAGCGCGCTGGCCACCGCGTCCTGGCCGCGCCGGGCGCCGGTGGCGGCCATTCTGCTGTGGCAGGCGCTGGGCCTGAGCTGGGGACTTGCCGCCGTCGGTGCCCTCGTCGGGTTCGCGGTCACGGGCTCTGGTGCAGCGGTGGGCAGCGGAGCGCTCGGCCGGGTAGTCAGCCTGGCACAGGCCAGCAACCCGGCGGACACGGTCGTGCGCATCGGGCCTGCCCGGCTGGCCTGCCTGGCAGCTGGTCTGCTGCTGCTCGGAGTGCTCTGCTGGATCCCCGTCGCGGCATCAGCGACCGTGCTACGCGCCCGGCAGCGTCAGCGCGAGTTGCTCAGCCTGCTGGCGCACGGCGACCCCAAGGTTCCCGGCGCGCTCGTCGTCGATCACCCGGCTGCCGCCGCCTACTGCCTGCCCGGCCTTCGGCCCGAGATCGTGATCAGCGCTGGTGCGCTCGATCTGCTCGACGCCGACGAGCTCGCGGCGGTGCTCGCCCATGAACGGGCGCACCTGCGGGAGCGTCACGACCTGGTGCTGCTGCCGTTCCTGGCGCTGCTGAGCGCGTTCAGCTGGGCGGGCATTACCACTCGCGCCTACCGGGCCGTCGGTCTGCTCCTCGAGATGCACGCCGATGACCGGGTGCTGCGCCAGGTGCCAGCCAGGGAGCTGGCCACTGCGCTGCTGCGGGTTGGCGCGGCCGGGGGCGGCGGAGTGCCAGCCGGAGCTCTCGCCGTGGCAGGTCCGCAAGTCGAGTGCGAGGTCGCGGCCCGGGTGATCCGGCTGCTGCGCCCGCCACCGGGGCTGAGCGGCGCGGCGATCTCGCTCGTGCTTGCCGTGTGCGCCGCGCTCGTCGTGGTCCCGGCAATGCTGCTGGTGCTGCCGCTGCGCTAGCGGCTGGCTGGTGCAAGCTAGTCGGCGACGCTGATCCGGAGCCGACGGAAGCCGCGACCCTTGCTCTCAATCTTGACGACGGCGATCCGGCCGATGTGCTTGGTGCTCGCTACGTGCGTCCCGCCGTCAGCCTGCTGGTCGAGACCGACAATGTCGACGATCCGCACCGCCTCGACATCCGGCGGCACCAGGTTGGTTGCGGTCCTGATGATGTCCGGCAGCTCGAACGCGGCCGCCCTGGGCAGCACCCGTACCTCGATGCGCCGGTCGGCGCTCACCTCGGCATTGCACCTCGCCTCCACCGCGTCCCGGAACCCAGCCGGGAGCTCGGGCAGGTCGAAGTCCATCCGCGCCGTCAGCGGCTCCATGTTGCCGCCGGTGACGAGCGCGCCGTAGTCCCGGTAAACCACGCCGCACAGCACGTGCAGGGCGGAGTGCGTCCGCATCAGCGCGGTCCGGCGGCCGTCCGCGATCGCACCGCGGACCGTTGTGCCCGCCGGCGGGACCGGGTCACCCTCGACGGCGATCAGGTACAGGTCGTCGGCCTTGCGAACCCCGGCGATCCTGGTCTGGACGCCGCCCCAGAGCAGCACGCCCTCATCGGGCGGCTGGCCGCCGCCGCCCGGATAGAAGGCAGAGCGGTCGAGCACGATGCCGTCCTCGCCGGAGTGCAGCACCACGGCGGTCCACTCGCGCAGCGTCTGGTCGTCGAGTTCGAGCCGGTGCGTCCGAACCTGCGCATCGGTCAACGGGCTGCTCCGATCGTTCTGCGCCCGGCGGGCAGTGCGCTGGCTACCAGGGCCCGTACGGGCCTTGCCGGGCACCGGGGCTCGCCTTGGTAGACCGCACCTTGGGCCGCACGTCGACCAGGTAGATCGCCGCCACGACGAAGGCCGCGATAGGAAAGATGCTGATCAACTGGAGGAGGTTCAGCGCGCCGGCGATACCGATGACGAACGCGACACCGAGGATGACCAGCCAGAGCGGCTTGGTCTGCTTGCCGGCCGCCGGGAACGCTGTCGTCGGACGGATGATCGCGTCGATGAAGGCCCACGTATCCACTACGAAGGCGCCGAGCAGCAGCACCCAGAAGAACAAGTTGATAACCGACAGTGCCGTCGGATTCACGATGGTCACGACGTCACGCTACCTGCTCTGGCTGGGCGGCGGGAACGGATGAACCGTGGCGCCGCCCGACTCCCCGCCCGGCTCGTCCGGCTCATCCTCGCCGACTCCGTACCGCCCGATCGCCAGCTTGCGCGGCCCGGCCCCCAGCGCAGCCGGACTGAGATTCTCGGGCCAGGTGAGCTCAGCCGCGTCGGGCGGCAGGTCGGCCTGGTCGTCGGCCAGCTCGGCGGCCTCGGTCCGGGACATCGCCGCCTCTCTGCGGAACGAGTCGTAGATCTCGATGAGCATCTGCTTCTGGCGCTCGGTGAGCTCCCGGTCGGTGAGCACGGCCTCGCGGACCACCGAGCCAGCCGGCCGGTCCTCCAGAAAGCCGGCCTGGACGTAGAGCGCCTCGGCCGATATCCGCAGGCCCTTGGCGATCTGCTGCAGGATGTCGGCGCTCGGCCGGCGGAGACCGCGCTCGATCTGGCTCAGGTACGGATTGGAGATGCCAGCCGACTGGGCAAGCTGCCGCAGCGAGATCTTGGCCTGCTCGCGCTGCTCTCTTATATAGGCGCCGATGGCGCTCACGTTCACCGGGCTCATGACAGCAGTCTTGCACCGCCGCGCTTGCAGTTGCAAACGCCTAGCTAGCGCCGCGGGCCACGCTGCCGCCGGTCGCGCTGCGTCGGATGGCGTCAACCCGCTGCTAGCACGGCCAACTAGCCGCCTTCTTGTACATGTCAATACGTAGTCGCGAGGTTACCAAGGGTAGTTCAACCTTCACGTGCTTCTGCCACGCCAGGGGGAACTATGCCCAAGCCAGTCGGCTCGGACCAGCGCTACATGCCAGGGCTGGACGGGCTCCGCGCCGTCGCGGTGCTGGCCGTTATCGCGTTCCACGAGCAGTTCAGCTGGGCTCCGGGTGGTCTGCTCGGCGTTAGCTTGTTCTTTACCCTGAGCGGCTACCTCATCACCGATCTGTTGCTCAGCAAGTGGGTCAGCACCGGCCGCCTGCACCTCGGCAGCTTCTGGGCACGTCGCGCGCGCCGGCTGCTGCCTGCGCTGTTCGTGATGCTGATCGTGGTCACCGGCTCGGTCACCGTTCTCGGCCGCTCCCACCTGGCCAGCTTGCGCGGTGCCGTGGCAGCCGCGGCGACGTACTCGAGCAACTGGTACCTGATCGTGGTGAACCAGTCGTACTTCGCCAGATTCGCGGCGCCGCAGCCGCTCGACCATCTGTGGTCGCTGGCGGTCGAGGAGCAGTTCTACCTGCTGTGGCCGTGGCTGCTGCTGATCGGTTTGCTCTGCATCCGCCGCCGCGGGCCGAGCGGAATTCACTGGCTCGTGCTGCCGACGCTGGCGCTGGCCGCGGCCTCGGCCATCGCCATGTACGTGCTCTACCACCCCGCCGTCGATCCGACGAGGGTCTACGAGGGCACCGACACGAGGGCCTCCGGGCTGCTGATTGGTGCGGCGCTCGCGATGGCGTGGCCAAGCCGCCGGGCGGCACGCGCACGTCCTGCCACGAGCCGGCTGCTGGACGGCCCCGCGCTGCTGGGCCTGGTTGTCATTGCGCTGATGATCTGGCGAGTGGGTCAGTACTCGCCGTTCCTCTATCGCGGCGGTCTGATCCTGCTGAGCATCGCGACCGCGGCGGTAATCGCGGCGGTGGCGTGCCCCGGCAGTCTCGTCGGAGCCGCGCTCGGCTGGCGGCCGCTGCGCTGGATCGGAGTCCGGTCCTACGGCATTTACTTGTGGCACTACCCGGTCATCGTGCTGACGACGCCGCCCAACGCGACCGAGGACCTGCCCAGGGCAGCGGCGCAGGTCGCGGCGACCATCGGGCTGGCGGCCCTGTCCTGGCGATACGTCGAAGAGCCGATCCGGCGCGGCGCCATCGAGCGCGCGTGGCGGCGGCTCAGGGCCCGGCGTCTCACCGCGCTCGGCCCGGCCGGGCTGACCACTGCGGCCGTGGCCGTGGGCGTGCTCGGCGTCGCCTGCGCGGGGCTGGCCGGAGTCGGTGGCATCCCGGCGACCTCGTCCAGCGCGGCCGCCCTCGCCGGTGGCAGCCTGTCGGCAGTCACCAACCCGGCACCGGGCACGCCCGCATCCAGCCGACATCAGTGCGGCGCGCCGAGCCGGGGCCACCCGGCGGGCTGTGCTACTGCCGGGCCGCATGGCTCGCCCAGCCCGTCCCCTGCGATGCCGCAGCAGAACCAGTTGCGCACGTCCTGCACAGCGGTCGCGCACATCGGCGACTCAACGTCCGACGGCCTGGTCTCGTCGGACTACCTGCCGGATCCCACCCAGCGGATCCAGGCCCGTTACCAGGACGTCGGGGTGCAGGCGGTCTACACCGACATCACCGGTGCGCGCTCGGTCGTCGAGGTGCTGCCCGGCACGACAAATGGCTACGAGGCGGCCCAGAACCTGATCAGCCACGGCTTTCATGGCTGCTGGGTCATCGCGCTGGGCACTAACGACACCGCCGACGTCGCCGTAGGCTCCAACGTCGGGCTGGCCGCCCGGATACAGGAGATGATGCAGGTCACCCAAGGCGAGCCAGTCATGTGGGTGAACGTGATCTCACTGCTGTCCGCGGGCCCCTACGCCGAGGCCAACATGCAGAAGTGGAACACCGCGCTCATGCAGGCGTGCGTCAGTCACCCCAGCATGCGCGTATTCAACTGGGCCGGCCTGCCGCAGCCAAGCTGGTTCATCAACGACGGGATCCACTACACCTCGGCGGGCTACGAGAAGCGTGCTCTCTACATCGCCGACGGCCTGGCCCTGGCCTTCCCGCAGACCGGGAAGAGTCCGAGCTGCCTGGTCAGCCTGCCCAGCTCGCTGACCGCGCCGGTCCCGAGCCCGTCGCCGAGCAGCCTGGGCTCCCCAGCCGCCACTCCGGCGCCGTCGAGCCAGCCTCCGGTCAAGCCAGCAGAGGCTGTGCGGCCCTGATCTCGCCGACCACCCGGCCACCGCCGGTGACCGGGCTGGTCGCGAGAGCGTCGAGAGTCGGCCGGTCGACTCCGGGCTCGGCGTCCGCGCCGAGCCTGCGGAGCAGCGCGACCGTCACGGGAACGCGGCCGCGCGCGGCGCCGTCCTCGATTTTGACGGCCGCAGCCCTGCCGTCCGCGAGCGCGAAGCCCTCGACGCCCTCGGCACCAGACTTGAGCAGCAGTCCGGGAACCGCAGCCATCAGCGCGCGCTCGGGCCGTGCCGTCCCGGACGTCCACTCTGGATGGGCACGCATGGCGTCGGCGACCGTCCGTTCCGGCGTGCCGGGCATTGCCAGCACCAGTGCACGGAACGCGCGGGCCAGCCCCGTCACCGAGATGCCGAACAGCGGCGCACCACAGCCGTCCACGGCGACCATGGTCACCGGCTCCGCGGCCAACTCGCTGAGCCGCGCCCTGACGTGCTGCTGCAGCGGATGCCCCGGATCCGTGTAACTCGCCGTGGGCCAGCCGGCCGCGACACACGTCGCCAGCATCGCCGCGTGCTTGCCGCTGCAGTTCATGTGCACCCGGTCGACAGGCTCGCCCGCCATCAGCATGGCGTGGTACGCGCGGTCGTCGAGTGGCCGGTCTGCCGGGCACTGCAGGTCGTCCTCGGTCAGCCCGGCAGCCGCCAGGATCTTGCGGACACCCGCGACGTGAAAGTCTTCCCCGGAGTGACTGGCTGCGGCCAGGGCCAGGAGCTCGCCGCCGAGATTGAGGCCGCAGCGGAGCATGGCAGCCGCCTGGAACGGCTTGTTCGACGACCGCGGGTACATGGGCACGGTTGCAGGGCCGGCCGACCGCAGCACGGAACCGTCGGCCGCGAGCAGGACGGCGGCGCCGCGGTGCACGGACTCGGTGCGGCCTGATCTGACGACTTCGGCCAGGACCGGGCTCACCGGCTCAGCGACGATCGGGCACCCCCAGCAGGGCGCGGGCCGCCGCCGGGCTCATCGGCGGGCGCTGCGCGATCTCGGCCGCGGCCGCGGCCCGCTCGACTAGCTCGGCGTTGCTCGACACCGGCCTGCCCCTGGCGAAGGTCACCGTGTCCTCCATGCCGACGCGCAGATGCCCGCCCGCCGCGAGGGCCGCGAACAGCACCGGCACCGCGGTGCGTCCGATCCCGGTCGCCGACCAGGTGGCGCCGGCTGGCAGTGCCGCCACTGCCTGCACCAGCGTCGGGGCGTCGCCCGGCATGCCGCCGGGAACTCCCATCACCAGGTCGCAGTGCACGTGACCGCCGGCCGGCGCGCCCAGCTCGGCCAGCAGTCGGTGCAGCGCCGCAATGTGGCCGAAATCGAACAGCTCGAACTCCGGTACCACCCCGAGCGCCTGTGTCTTGGCGTAAAGGTCTTTCATGAACCCCCACGGGTTCAGAAACACGTCGTCCCCGAAGTTCACCGTGCCACAAGTGAGCGAGCACGCGTCGGGGACCGCGTCCACGACGGCGAGCCGTCGCTCGAAGCTGTCGGTGACCGCGCCCCCCGTGGACAGCTGGACGATCAGGCGCGTCGCGCCGCGCAGCGCCTGGACGGTGTCAGTGAGCCTGCCGAGGTCCAGGGTTGGCCTGGCCTCGTCGTCTCTGATGTGCACGTGGATGACCGCCGCCCCGGCGTGCTCGCACGTCATTGCCGTCGCAACCAGCTCGTCGAGGGTGACAGGCAGCGCTGGAACGGCGGTCTTCTCGAGTTCTGCGCCGGTCGGTGCGACCGTGATCAACGTGCCAGCCATGCCGGAGCACCCTCCTCTGCCGAGCGGTTGCGAGCGACGGCAGTCTACGCGGCTGGCTTTCCCGTGACAGAATCCTCATCTCATGCGGGCGGTTGTGCAGCGGGCCAGCCGGGCCAGTGTCACGGTGGCCGGCGCGGTGGTCGCCGAGCTATCGGATCCTGGCCTCGTCGTGCTCGTCGGAGTCACCCATACCGACACCCCCGCTACTGCCGCGGCGCTCGCCAGCAAGATCTACCACCTGCGGATTCTGGCGGACGAGAGGTCCTGCGCCGACACCGGCGCGCCGCTGCTGGTCATCAGCCAGTTCACCCTTTACGCGGACACCGGCAGAGGCCGCCGGCCGAGCTGGAGCGCCGCGGCGCCGGGGCCGGTGGCAGAGCCGCTGGTGGCCGCGTTTGCGGCTGCGCTGACCGGGCTCGGCGCCAGCGTGTCGACCGGCGTCTTCGGGGCGGCGATGCAGGTGGATCTCGTCAATGACGGCCCGGTCACCCTGGTGCTGGACAGCTAGCCGCGCGCAGCGGGAACCTGCCCGGCACCGGCCAGATACCGGCGGGCGAACAGCAGGGACTCTGCCAGGTCGGCCTGCCGATCGGCGAATGTCGGCACCCGGTGCGTGCTCACTTCGAGCACGACGTAGCCGTGGTAGCCCGCGCGGCTGAGCCAGGTCAGTAGCTCAGCGCACGGCTGCGTGCCGCGACCCGGAACGAGGTGCTCGTCGGGCAGGCCCGGCTTGGTGCCGTCGCCCAGATGCACGTGCGCGAGCCGGTTGCCGAGTTGCTTCGCCATGGCGAGAACGTCGGAGCCAGACACCGCCGCATGCGAGACGTCGAGGGTCACCGCAGCTGAGTCCATCTCCATTGGGTTCCAGTGCGGGGCATAGGCCGCTATCTCGGTCTCGCCCCGCAGCAGCGGATAGAGGTTCTCAACCGCGAAGGTGACGCCGCCCGGCTCAGACATTTCCGCGATGCCCGTCTGGAAGTAGCGGGCGTAGTCGCGCTGCCATCGGAACGGCGGATGGACCACGACAACCCGGGCGCCGAGCGCATCGGCCAGCTCACGCGACCGCTCAAGCTTCACCCACGGATCCCGCCCCCACACCCGCTGGGTGATCAGCAGATTCGGCGCGTGCACCGCCACGACCGGAATGCCGTGATAGTCCGACAGTTTGCGCAGCACCTCGGCGTCCTGGCTGACCGGGTCCGTGGTCACCATGACCTCTAGACCGTCATAGCCGAGGCGCGCGGCGGTCTCGAAGGCGTCCGGAGTCCGCTCCGGGAACACCGAGGCGGTCGACAGCGCGACCCTTATCGCCGTCACGTGTGTGACCTGCGCAATCGCCTCTCCTTCGACCGATGCGACGGCCACGGGCGCGGCCAGCCGCTCGCGAGCCCCGCTGATCCCGTTCGTGCGGCCGCGGAGCACCGCCGTACCTCTAGCTTAGTTCTGCCAGGTGCCGGGGCGGTCAGCGCCAGGCTCAGGATGGCCAGACGCAACTGTCGGCAGCAGCCGGTAGCGTCCGAGCATGCCCAGATCAGCGACGGCTCACGCGTACCAGTGCTCGGTGTGCGGCTGGCGGACCACCAGGTGGGCCGGGCGGTGCAGTGACTGCGGCGCCTGGGGCACGGTGACCGACGCACCGGCCGGTGGCCTCGACCGTGGCACGAGATCGCGGGCTCAGCTGCGGGCTGCCGAGCCCGCGCGACCGGCAGTCCCGATCAACCTGGTCGACGCGGCCGCCGCCCGGGTACAACCCACAGGCCTGGACGAGCTGGACCGAGTGCTCGGTGGCGGCCTGGTGCCCGGTGCCGTCGTGCTGCTGGCGGGAGAGCCGGGTGTCGGGAAGTCCACGTTGCTGCTGGAGGCCGGCGCGCGTGCCGCGGCCGCCGGCCGCGTGCTCTATGTGACGGGCGAGGAGTCGGCCGCGCAGGTGCGGCTGCGGGCCGACCGGATCGGGGCAGTGAGCGAGTCGCTGTACCTCGCGGCGGAGACGGACTTCGGTGCCTTGCTCGGTCACGTCCAGGCGGTTGATCCGACCCTGCTGATCGTCGATTCGGTGCAGACGATCAGCGCCGCCGGGGTGGAGGGAGTGCCCGGTGGCGTGACCCAGGTTCGCGAGATCACCGCAGCGCTCACCGCGCTGGCAAAGCAGCGGACGCTGACCACCGTGCTGGTCGGGCACGTCACCAAGGACGGCTCCGTCGCCGGTCCCCGCACCCTCGAGCACATCGTCGACGTCGTGCTGCACTTCGACGGAGACCCGCGGGGCCAGTTGCGGATGGTGCGAGCGCTGAAGAACCGCTTCGGCCCCACCGACGAGTTCGGCTGCTTCGAACTCGGCGAGGATGGCATGACGGGTCTGCCCGACCCGAGCGGGCTGTTCTTGTCGGAGCGCCACGACCCGGTACCCGGCACGTGCGTGACCGTGACGCTCGAGGGCCGCAGGCCGCTGCTGGCCGAGGTCCAGACGCTGGTCTGCCCGGTAGTAGGTGAGCTTCCGCCCCGCCGGGTCGTCTCGGGACTGGACTCGGCCCGCGTCGGCATGATGCTCGCCGTGTTGCAACGCCGCGCCAGCCTCGAGCTCGGCAGGCGCGATGTGTTTGCGGCCAGCGTGGGCGGCGTGCGACTTACCGAGCCCTCGGTCGACCTTGCCGTCGGGCTGGCGATCGCTAGCGCCATGGCCGACATCAGCGTGCCTCCCGACCTCGTCGCGATCGGCGAGGTGGGACTCGCCGGTGAGATCCGCCGGGTGACCGGCGTCCAGCGGCGACTCGGGGAGGCGGAGCGGATGGGCTTCCGCCGGGCGATCATTCCGGCCGGGTCGGTTCCCACGCCGGGTGCCAGACCGGTCGGTGGCAGGCACCTAGCAGAGGTCGGGTCCGTCCGGCACGCCGAGGGCCGGGCCGTCCGGCACGCCGAGGGCCGGCTGGAGGTGACCGGGGTGTCCGACATGCGTGGCGCTATAGCCGCAGCGCTGGGTGCCCGCTAGCGGCGGCCGTCCCCGCCGCGATCATGGCTAGACTGCGGTGACAGTGACGCACTGAGGCAGGTGCAGGCAGTGAGCATGGGCCGCGACGAGGACCGACGGGCCGCGCTCGCGATGGCCGCGCCCGGGACAGCGCTCCGGGATGGGCTGGAGCGAATAGTCAGAGGTAATACCGGCGCGCTCGTCGTGGTGGGCTGCGACCAGGTCGTGCGGGCGATCTGCTCGGGCGGATTCGAGCTGGACACGGAGTTCTCCGCCACCCGGCTGCGCGAGCTGGCCAAGATGGATGGCGCTATCGTGCTTGATCAGGCGGCCCGCCGCATCCTCCGCGCTGCCGTCCAGCTCGTGCCCGACCCGCGGCTGCCGACGCAGGAGTCGGGTACCCGGCACCGAACGGCGGAGCGGGCCGCCAGGCAGACCGGACTTCCCGTGATCACCGTCAGCAAGTCCATGCGGACCATCGCGGTGTTTGTCGGCAGCGAGCGGTACGCGCTAGAGGATTCGGCCGTGCTGCTGGCCCGTACCCACACCGAGCTCGACACCCTAGAGCGCTATCGGCGCCGACTCGACGACGTGAGCCGGGTGCTGACCGCGCTGGAGATTGAGGACCGGGCAACGGCGACCGACGTCGCGCTCGTGGCCCAGCAGCTCGAGATGGTCACCAGGGTCGCCGACGAAATAGCCGGCTATCTCGTCGAGCTCGGCACCGACGCGGGGCTGCTCAGGCTTCAGCTCGACGAGCTCACGGCGGGCGCGTGCCGCCAGCGTGAGCTGCTGCTGCGCGACTATGAGCGGGACGCGGCCGGGTCCGGCGATCAGCCCGCGGCACCAGGCCGGGCAGACCGCCTTGCCGCCCTCGGCGCCGACGCGCTGGCTGACCTTGCCGCGGTAGCGGCGACAATCGGCCTCGCCGGGTCGGCCGACCCCGGCGGGCAGGTCAGCCCGCCTGGCTACCGAGTGCTCGGACAGATTCCCCGGCTGCCGCCGGACATCTGCGACAGGGTGATCCAGCGCTTCGGCGGCCTGCAGAAGCTGCTGTCCGCGAGCGCCCAGGATCTGCGCCAGGTCCCTGGCCTGGATCAGGCGCTGGCAACAACTATCAGGACCGGACTGGCGCGGATCGCCGAGGCAGCGTTGCTCGACCGGTACTCCTAGCCGATCCGGAACGTCACGCCGTTGCTTGCTGCCGAGCCGGCGGCGACCCTAGCCGTGTAGCTGCCTGCCGGCGCGGCCTGGCCGGGCATCGGGCAGCCCGCCGACGAGTACTGATCGTCCCAGGTCATGGGCACCATGGCGGGTCCGCCGCCAGCCAGCGTCGTGAGCTGTACCGCCAGGCCCTGGGCGCACTGCGCCGACGTCCAGATTTGCGTCGTGCCCGCCGATACGTGGAGCAGGAGATTCCCTGAGCCGATGTCGAAGGTGCATGAATAACCAGCACTCGATGCGACGTCGACCGCAAAATCCGGGAGTTGCTGCACCGCGTAGCTCGGCTGCGAGACGGACAAGCTCAGCGTTACGTCAGCGGCCGGGCAGGCGGGCAGAACCGCCGGAGCCGCCCGCCTGGCGCTGGCCGCGTCCGGCACTCCGAGCTGCGTCGGCCCGGTAGGCCGAGCAGCGATTCCGACTCGGCCGTCGCGCGCACTCGCTGCAGACCGGGCCGGCTGCGCGCCCGCCCGGTCCAGGCTGCCGACCGCCCACGCCATGGTCCAGCTCACACCGATCAGCACGGAGAGGCCGATCAGTAAGGCGGCGCTGCGCCGCCGCCAGTAGACGGCGGCAACCCGTCCCGACCTATCACGACTTGGCCGCCCAGCCATGTCACGAAGTATGCAAGAACGTCACCGCTAATCAGGCTCGACCCGCCGGCGCGAGTGTCGCTGACCAGGCATCGTATTCTCGCCGCGGCGGGCCGGCCGGTGCCGGGCGGCTAGGTACCCGGCCCGCCGTTACCCGTGCGAAGATCGAGCTCGATGGCGACCTCGTACGCGCCCGCAGTGCACCGCTGGTACTCGGCCCACGCACGCGACCTGCCGTGGCGCCGTCCGGAGGCAACGCCCTGGTCGATCCTCGTCAGTGAGATCATGCTCCAGCAGACGCCCGTCAGCCGGGTGCTGCCCGCCTACGCTGCGTGGCTAGACCGATGGCCGGATCCGGCCTCGCTAGCGGCCGCCAGCGCCGCGGACGCCGTCCGGCAATGGGACCGGCTCGGGTATCCGCGTCGCGCGGTGCGCCTGCATGCCACGGCGAGTCTGATCACCACGAGGTACGCGGGCGAGGTACCCGCATCGGCAGACCAGCTGCGGAGCCTTCCCGGCGTGGGCGCCTACACGGCAGCGGCGGTGTCCAGCTTCGCGTTCGGCGAGCGACAGGTGGTCCTGGATACAAACGTCCGCCGCGTGCTGGCGCGCCTGGTGACCGGTGCCGCCAGGCCGGCGCACGCGCCGACCGCGGCGGAGCGGCGCCTCGCGGAGCAATTGCTGCCAGCCAGCGGCCGGCTGGCGGCCCAGTGGTCTGTGGGCGTTATGGAGCTCGGCGCCCTGGTCTGCACGGCGGCCCGGCCGCGCTGTGACCGGTGCCCGCTCGCAGCGCACTGCTTGTGGCTGCGGCAGGGACAGCCGGCCGGTCCGGCCCGGCGACCTGCTCCCGGCTATCACGGCAGCGACCGGCAGTGCCGCGGTCGGCTGCTCGCGGTCATGCGCGACGCAGCCGGGCCGGTGCCCGCTGCCACTCTCGCGACCGTCTGGCCCGACGCGGCCCAGCAGCTCCGGTCGCTCGGCGGGCTTATCGATGACGGCCTCATCGTCCAGGGCTCGGATGGCTCGCTCGCCCTCCCCGGCGACGCAACTCGACCCGGCTAGCGACGTGATCAGCCCGGCGGTGAAGACGGTGTCGGGTGCGACAGCGGTGCAGATCGTCCAGCCCTCCGGGCACCCGGTTCAGCCAAGAGTGGCGGTAACGAGGGTCGCCGGGCCTGCGGCCGTCGCCGGGCCGTCGGCGGCGGAGAGGAAGCAGGACTGGCCCCGACCAAGCTTCAGCTGCGTACCAGAGGCGTCCCGGAGTACCGCTCCGCCATGGAGACAGAGCACGATACGGGGGCCGTATCCCGGTACCGGGAGATCGCCGGCCGTGCAGGCCAGCCGGTAGAGCCGGAACTCAGGTACCGGTGTGTCGTACACCACGACCGATTCTGTGACCTGGCGCGGCTGCAGGACTGGCACGGCAACTGAGGGATCCACTATGCGCAGCAGCTCGGCGACATCCATGTGCTTACCAGTCAGACCCGCGCGTAGGACGTTGTCTGAGTTCGCGAGCAGTTCGACGCCGACGCCCCGGATGTAGGCGTGCAGCCCGCCAGCCGGCATGAACAGCGCCTCACCGGGCTGCAGCACTAGATGCTCGAAGAGCAAAGAGGCGAGCACACCGATGTCTGCCGGGTGGTCCGACGAGATCCGCACTGCAGCGCCGCAGGATCCTGCATGCGGTCCGCCCTCCGCAGCAATGCCGGCACAGGCTGCGACGACATCGTCAAGCAGCGCGGCCCGCGCAGGCTGAGGCCAGCTGAGGATCCGGCCGAGCGCCCCAGCCAGGCTGGAGGGGGTTTTGATCCCTCGCAGCGCGACAGCTACGGGGTTCAGATCCTCAATTTCCAGCGTCTCCAGCAGATCAGCCGCTTCCCCTGGATCGCGGAAACCGGCGAGTGCCTCGAACGGAGTCAGCGCACAAAGGACTTCCGGCTTCGGCCAGTCGTCCACATAGTTTCGCGCCGGATCACCCTGACTCATACCACGATCATTCTCCGCCTGAAAGCCCGCTTCTGCCTGGGACCGGTCTGGGTGGACCTGGATCGACAGTGCCTTTTCGGCCGCAAGGATCTTCAGGAGAAATGGCAGCCGCGGGCCGAATCGGTCAACGCACTCCTGACCCAGCTCGCCGATCGGGTCCGCAGCGATGACAGCGTCGAGGGTCGTGGCAAGTCCGTCGCGCTCCACGCCAGACGGAGCGGACTGGTGGGCACCCATCCACAGCTCCGCCTCAGGCCCCGGTGACGGGGTCGGTCTGCCTTGGATTTCAGCGATCGCGAAGCTCGAGCCCCAGGCGTAGGGCTGAACAACGGGTTCCAGGAGATTCACCGAGGCATCGTACTAATCGTCGGCTTCCGAGACGCCAACGAATGAATGCGCCGGTTCGGCTGGGTCGAGGCGGGCTGGTACCCGCCCCGCATCTGGGGGCAGGACTCGGGTTCGCACTGAGAGGAAACTGGATCTTAGCGGGCGCGCGGCAGCACCCGGCGGAGCGTTCGCGGCGCCGGGTCCTTGCTGGTCGGCGGTTCAGGCAGCCGCGGGTTCGACCGTCACTGTGTAGCCGAGCTGGGCGAGCCTGGCGATGAGGTTGTCCTTGTAGCGTTCTGGGTTCTGGCGGCGGGTGTAGAAGTCTTCGCCGAGTTCCTGGTAGGGC
>JBAUAR010000461.1:0-8648 GCA_049675875.1 Streptosporangiaceae bacterium | reverse complement strand
GCCGAGGGCCGCGGGTGGCCGACGGCGTGCACGGCCGGTCGCGCCGTGACGTGCGCGGTCAGCGTGGCCGGCGTCGGCGCGCCGTTGACGAACGGCATGATGCTCACGGCGATGCCAGCGACGGTGGAGGAAATGAGCGCTGCTGCTGCGATGGGGGTGAGTTTCATGGGAAGCAGTTGCTTTCCGTCGCCCGCCCTCAGCGCTTCGCGCCCAGGCGCGACTAGCAGTGTTGGACGTGGCGTAGCTCTGCCATGCCTCGGGGGCATGGTCGTGGACAGGTGACGAGCGCGGGGCTCGAACCGCTACGGGAGGTACAACCCCCCGCGCCACCGGGAGCCATCCGGCGGCCCGCGGATGTGACCCTTGTCACGGCGCCGACTCGCGGGACTATCGAGGCACCAAGCGCGAGTCCCGCTGGTCGGCCCCATCCTGCCACGACCTTGAAAGATCATCCGCTACGATACGAGGGAATCCGCAAGATTCGACGTATTTGCCAACGAAATCAGTTGACATTACCGGTCCGCGTGGCAGCATAGGCGGGACAGGAGGCCTCAGCATGGCGCACACGCCAGCGGGTTCGCTGGTCCCGGTCGGCCGCAGCCGTGACCGGGCCGGCCGCGAGACCGAGATGCGGGTCGTGCTCGATGCTCTGACCAAGCAGATCATCGAGCAGCTCCAGCAGGATGGCCGCCGCTCCTATGCCGCGATCGGGAAAGCGGTGGGCCTGTCGGAGGCTGCGGTCCGGCAGCGGGTGCAACGCCTCATCGAGGTTGGCGCCATGCAGATTGTCGCCGTGACAGACCCGCTGACGCTCGGGTTCCTGCGCCAGACCATGGTCGGCATCCGCTGCGGCGGCGACCTGGAGCGGGTTGCCGGGCACCTTGCGGGTATGGAGGAGATCGACTATGTCGTCATCACAGCCGGCTCCTTCGACCTGCTCATCGAGGTGGTCTGCGAGAACGACGACCAGCTGCTGGAGATCCTCGGCCGGGTGCGATCGATCCCGAGCGTGACGGCGACGGAGACGTTCGTCTACCTGAAATTGTGCAAGCAGACCTACAGCTGGGGGACCAGATGAGCACGCCCTACGGACCGGACGAGATCGCAGCCCTGCAGGAGAAGGCGAAGCGCCACCTGTGGCTGCACTTCACCAGGATGTCGTCCTACGCCGACGCCGACGTTCCGATCATCGTCAGGGGCGAGGGCGCCTACGTCTATGACCAGCGCGGCAAGCGCTACCTGGATGGGCTGGCGGGCCTGTTCGTCAGCCAGATCGGTCACGGCCGGACCGAGGTGGCGGAGGCCGGCGCGCGCCAGGGCAGCGAGCTTGCCTACTTCCCGCTCTGGTCGTACGGGCACCCGCAGGCGATCGCGCTGGCCGATCGGCTGGCCGCGCTGGCTCCCGGCGACCTCAACCGGGTGTTCTTCACCACCAGTGGCTCGGAGGCGGTGGAGTCGGCCTGGAAGCTGGCGAAGCAGTATTTCCGGACCGTCGGCGAGCCGTCGCGGTACAAGGTCCTGAGCCGGTCTATCGCCTACCACGGCACCTCGATGGGCGCGCTCGCCATCACCGGCCTGCCGGGCATCAAGGAACCGTTCGAGCCGCTGCCGGCCGGCGGCGTCCGGGTGCCGAATACGAACTTCTACCGGGCACCCGAGTTCGTTGCGTCCGACATCACGGCGTTCGGCCTGTGGGCCGCCGACGAGATCGAGCGGGCAATCCTGCGCGAGGGGCCGGAGTCAGTCGCCGCGGTATTCCTCGAGCCGTGTCAGAACTCGGGCGGTTGCTTCCCGCCGCCTCCTGGCTACTTCCAGCGAGTCCGGGAGATCTGCGACCGGTACGGTGTGCTGCTGGTGTCGGACGAGGTCATCTGCGCGTTCGGCCGGCTCGGGTACTACTTCGGCTCGGAGCGTTACGGCTACCAGCCCGACATCATCACCTTCGCCAAGGGCGTGACGTCCGGCTACGCGCCGCTCGGCGGCATGCTGGTCTCCGACCGGCTGATGGAACCGTTCGCCACCGGACCGTCGACGTTCCTGCACGGCGTAACCTTCGCCGGTCATCCGGTGTCGTGTGCGATCGCGATGGCCAATCTCGACGTGTTCGAGAAGGAGGACCTGCTCGGCAACGTGCGGTCGCACGAGGGCGCGTTCCGCTCGACCCTGGAAAAGCTGACCGACCTGCCCATCGTCGGCGACGTGCGCGGGGACGGCTACTTCTACGGCATCGAGCTGGTCAAGGACAAGGCCACGAGGGAGACGTTCGACGACGACGAGTCCGAGCGACTGCTGCGCGGCTTCCTGTCCCACGCGCTCTTCGACGCCGGCCTCGTCTGCCGGGCCGACGATCGGGGCGATCCGGTCATCCAGCTGTCCCCCCCGCTGATCTGCACGCAGGAGCACTTCGACGAGATGGAGCAGATCCTCCGGGACGTGCTCACCGAGGCGTGGAGCAGGATTTAGACCCCGCGCCAAGGAAGTTATGCAGTTGTAACCGCCTCGCAGCTAACCATAGAGCCCTTTAGGCGTGTCTTAGAGATGAAGGGCCGGGCGGTGCAGCAGGGGCGATCGCCGGGCTCGGGTCTACGGGAGGATCGATGCCGAGCAGTGCTGGCAGGTGGGCGGAGCTGTCAACCCAGAATGAGCGAGTCGTCCAGCCGGGCGATCCGGATTATCACCCACAGTTCCCACCCGGTGCCCATTCCGGCTGGGCCGAGCTGGCGAGTCAGCGTGAGCGCGTCGTCGATGTAGCCGATCCGATGTTCCGCCGCCCCGAGGCCTACCACGGGCCGACGGGCATGCGGCTTGTCGCGGGCGCCGCATAAGCCTGCGGATCTGGCTGCCTGCTAGTGCCCTAGCGCCGCGAGCAGGTCCTGCACGCGCTTGCGCACCTGGTCGACCGGCACGCGCTCCTTCTCGCCAGTGGCGCGGCTCACCATCTCGACCACGCCGTCCGCAAGGTCCCTGCTGCCGACGCTGACCCGCACCGGAATTCCGGTCAGCTCGGCATCCTTGAACTTCACGCCTGGTCGCTCGTCCCGGTCGTCGAGCAGCACGTCGGCGCCTGCCGCCCGAAGTTCGGCGTAGATCGACTCCGCGGTGGCGGCCACGGCGGCGTCCTTGGCTGACAGCGTGATCACGGTCACCTCGGCGGGCGCCACCTGAACCGGCCAGGCCAGGCCCGCGTCGTCGTGATGCACCTCCGCGATGACGGCCATGGCCCGCTCCACGCCGATGCCGTAGCTGCCCATGATCGGGACTATCGCCGAGCCGTCCGGGCCGAGCACGGTGACGCCGAGAACCGTGGTGAACCTGCGGCCGAGCTTGAAGATGTGACCGACCTCGATGACCCGGATGAGCTGTAGCGGTTCGCCGCATCGCGGGCACGGCTCGCCCTCGGTCACCTCGCGCAGATCCGCCCAGGTGCCGACCTGGATGTCGCGGTCCACCGCCACGCCGGTGAGGTGGACATCGTCGGTGTTCGCACCGGTGGCCATGTCCCGCCGGCCGCGCAGCGCGAAGTCCGCGATCACCGGCAGCTCGGTGACACCCACGGCCCCGAGGCTGCCGGGCAGCGCGCCGAGGGCGGCCCTGATCTCCTCCGGGTGAGCTGGCCGGATGTCGGTCACCCCGGTGACGTCGATCAGCTTCTGGTCTTGCAGCTGATGGTCACCGCGCAGCAGCACGAGCGTGAGCTTTCCGTTCATGACCTGCACGAGCGTCTTGATCTGCCGGTCGGCTGCGAGGCCGTACCTGGCGACCAGGTCCTCGATGGTGCGCACACCCGGCGTATCCAGCCGGGCCGGCGCGGCCGGGCCCGGCTGGTCCGTGACCGGAGCCAGCTCCGCGGTGGCCCGCTCCAGGTTGGCGGCGTAATCGCAGTTCGGGCACGTCGCGACGAGGTCCTCGCCGGCTGGCGACGGGCACACGAACTCCAGCGAGTCCTTGCCGCCCATGGTCCCGTTGGATGCCTCGGCCGCGAGGGCGGGGATCCCGAGCCGGGCAAAGATCCGCTCGTACGCGCGGCGGTGTGCGTCGAACGACTTGTCCAGCCCGGCCTCGTCCACGTCGAAGCTGTAGGAGTCCTTCATGGTGAACTCGCGGACCCGCAGCAGCCCGCCCTTCGGCCTGGCCTCGTCCCGGAACTTGGTCTGGAACTGGTACCAGAACTGGGGCAGCTCCCGGTAGGAGGCCAGCTCGGCCGCCACGGTCGTGAAGATCTCCTCGTGGGTGAAGCCGAGCACCATGTCCGTGCCCTTGCGGTCCTTCAGCCGGAACATCACGTCGACCGTCGCCAGCCGGCCGCTCCGCTCCCAGATCTCCGCCGGGTGCATGCAGGGCAGCAGGAACTCCTGCGCACCGATCGCGTTCATCTCCTCGCGGATGACCTCGATGATCTTCGCCCGCACCCGCATGCCGAGCGGCAGCATCGAGTAGTGCCCCGCCATGAGCTGGCGGATGAAGCCAGCCCGCAGCAGCAGCCGGTGGCTCGCCGCGTCGGCGTCCGCCGGGTCTTCGCGCAGGGTGGGAATGTGCAGCTGCGACCAGCGCATGGATCTTCGGCCTCTGAGTCGTCCGGGATTACACCGCCTCGAACCAGGCGGTGGACCGCAAGTCTAGGGCCACTGCGAGAGACCGGCGATCTCGTTTTCCGCTGCTCGCTGGGACATACCGTTTCAGGGTAATTGCCGGGAATAGCTGGGTCGCTCGTTTGAGTGGGTAGCCGCGCGGGCACAAAACGTTACATGCCGACGGACAGGTCAGCTCGCCGGACTCTGTCCGCGGCCATGGGGATCACAGCCCTGTTCGACCTGACCGGCATGACCATCTACCAGCGAATGCGGCCCGTCCTGCCACCCAGCTCGCCGCCCGAGGAGGACCCATTCGCGGCGGCGATGGCCACGATCATGTCCGCCCGGCCGCAAGCGGCCGACCCGGCGCGTGACGAGAGCGGTGAGACGTTACCCCGATGACCACCCCGAGCCAGCCCGACCAGGCAAACCCCCAGCAAATCGCCGATGCGGTCGCCGACCGGATCGGCGACAAGGTGCCCGAGGTCCGCGGCCAGCAAGCCGACATTCCCTCGGTATCGCAGGCAATCGCCCTGCGCGAGCAGGCGCCGGAGATATATGACCTCTGGCTGAAGATCGCCAAGGACAAGGCGGCGACCGCGAACTACGTGGACCGCGCGCCCTACGAGGTGCCCGAGCGGCTGGCTCAGTCGGGCCGGCCGAGGGCACTCGGGGCGCTGGTCATCGTGCTCGCGTTCTGCGGCTACCTCGCCTGGCTCGGCGGCCCGGGCCCCTATATCGGCGGTCTGATTGCGATCCTCGATCTCGGCGTCATGTTTGGCATGTTCTTCGGCCTGCGGCCGGACCGGCTGCCCGATCCGCAACAGCCCGAGCGCCGCCCGAAACCGCGCCGCGGCCTGTTAGGCCGGTACCGCGCGGCCGCCTGTTAGCCTGCCCTGGTGCTGGACGGTCGGGTGCTCGTGGACGCGCACGTGCACGTCGCCCGGCTTCCGACCCTGTCGGCCGACTGGCGCGACTGGGTCCGGGCGTTCGGCGGCGATGTCCCGCTTGGCGACCTGTTCGGGCCCGATGGGGTGCCCCGGCCGGCCGCGCTGGACGCGTACTTCGCCGCTGAGGGCGCCGACTACGTCCTGCTGTTCAGCGAGTACAGCCCCAAATCGACCGGCATGCAGCCGATCGAGGACGTGCTGCCCGTCGTCGCGCACAACCCGGTCCGGTTCCGCCCGGTGGCCAACATCAACCCGCACCTGCACTACCCGGTCCGGTCCGAGCTGGCCCGCCAGGTCAGCCTCGGCGCGGTGGCCTGCAAGATCCATCCGGTGCACGGCGGGTTCGAGCCTGCAGACCGGATGCTGTACCCGGCTTATTCGCTCTGCGCGGAACTATCCCTCCCGGTGATCGTGCACTGCGGCACGTCGACATTCGCCGGATCGGCCAATTCCTACGGCGAGCCGGCCCTGCTCGACCCGGTCTTCCGCGACTTCCCGGACCTGACGGTCATCCTCGCGCACGGCGGCCGCGGCTGGTGGTACGACCAGGCCGCTTTCCTCGCGCTGATACGGCCCAATACCTGGCTGGAGGTGTCCGGGCTGCCGCCCGCCCGGCTGCCTGACTACTACGGCAGGTCGCTATCCCGGCTGGCACGCAAGATGGTGTTCGGCACCGACTGGCCCGGCGTGCCCGGCGTGCAGCGCAACGCCATTGCAGTCGAGAAGGTGCTGCTCGCGGCCGGCTGCAGCCAGGACGACGTGGTCGCAGCCCTCGGCGGCAATGCCGTGCGAATCTTCCGCCTGGCCTAGCGAGCCCGGTTCCCATACCAAGCGGTCGCTTGGCTCTAGCGGCCGGGGGTGTGCGGTCTTTAGGGTTACGACAAGGCCGGAATCTTACTCACGGGAGAGCGGATGAAGACCAGGGCAGCTGTGATGCGCGGGGTTGGGCACGACTGGGAGGTGCTCGAGCTTGAGCTCGACCCGCCGAAGAACGGCGAGGTGCTGGTGCGTTTCGTCGCGTCCGGCCTGTGCCACTCTGACGAGCACATCCGTACCGGTGACCTGATCCCGCGGTACCCGATGGTGGGCGGGCACGAGGGCGCCGGAGTCGTGGAGGCGGTGGGTGAGGGGGTGACCAGGCTGTCAGCGGGCGACCACATCATCTGCTCGTTCCTGCCGGTGTGCGGGCACTGCCGGTGGTGTTCGACCGGCCGGTCGAACCTGTGTGATCTGGGCGCGACGATCCTGGATGGCGGTCAGCTGGATGGCACGTTCCGGTTCCACGACGCCAGCGGCGAGGACTTCGGCGGGATGTGCATGCTCGGCACGTTCTCGCAGCACGCGGTCGTGTCGGAGTTCTCGTGTGTGAAGGTGGACAACGACGTGCCGCTGGAGAAGGCCGCGCTGATCGGCTGCGGCGTGCCGACCGGGTGGGGCTCGGCGGTGCACGCCGCGCAAGTGGAGCCGGGCGACACCATCGTGATCTACGGCATCGGCGGCATCGGCATCAACTCGGTGCAGGGCGCGGCGCTGGCCGGCGCGCGCAACGTGGTGGCCGTGGACCCGGTGGCGCTGAAGCGAGAGGTCGCCGAGCAGCTCGGCGCCACGCACAGCGCGGCCACCGCCGGCGAGGCGGCGCTGCTCATCCACGAGCTCACCCGCGGGGTGATGGCCGACAAGGCGATCGTGACGGTGGGCAGGGTAGACACCGAGGTGGTCACCGACGCGTTCAACACCATCCGCAAGGGCGGCACCGTCGTGGTGACCGGTCTGGGGGACCTGGTGTCGAACAACATCCAGATCAACAGCTCGATGCTGACGCTGATGGAGAAGCGGATCCAGGGCAGCCTGTTCGGCTCGGGTGACCCGTTCCACGACATCCCGCTGATGGTGGCGCTGTATCAGGCGGGGGACCTGAAGCTGGATGAGCTGATCACCCAGACCTACACCCTGGACCAGATCAACGAGGGCTACCAGGACATGCTCGACGGCAAGAACATCAGGGGCGTCATCCTGCATGACACCGCCTGATACCGGGGGGTCGCCGGTCGCGGACGGATCCGGGCCGGCGGGCGGCAGCACGCCCGTCATCGGCCTGGGCCGGGAACGTGAGGTCCTTACCGTCGCGCTGCGGGCGGCCAGGCACGTGGTGCTGGAGGGGCCGCCCGGCACCGGTAAGTCAACCCTGCTGCGGTCCATCGCGGGTGATCTGTGCCGGGCCGTGGTGTTCGTCGAGGGCAACGCCGAGCTCACCCCGGCCCGGCTGATCGGCCAGTACGACCCGGCGCAGGTCCTGTCCGAGGGCTACCTGCCGTCGAGTTTCACCGACGGGCCACTGCTGCAGGCGATGCGCAGCGGCGCGCTGCTGTACCTGGAGGAGTTCAACCGGGTTCCCGAGGAAACCCTCAACGTGCTCATCACGGTGCTGACCGAGGGTGAGATCGCGGTGCCGCGGCTTGGCCTGGTGCGAGCGAATCCGCAGTTCCGGCTGATCGCGGCCATGAACCCGTTCGACGCCATCGGCACCGCGCGGGTCAGCCAGGCCATCGCCGACCGGATCTGCCGGATTGTGCTCGGCTACCAGGACGCCGCCGCCGAGCAGGCCATCGTCCGGGCCGTGACCGGGCGGGACGGGCCGGTCGTGCCGTTCGCGGTGGCGTTCGGCCGGGCCACCCGGTCGCACAAGGACGTGCGGATGGGCTCGTCCGTGCGCGGCGCCATCGACGTCGTGCTGCTGATTGACGGGCTGATCGGGCTGCGGGGCGAGCGCGTCATGTCGCGTGGCACCGCGCGGGACGCTGCCTACGCGGCCCTGTCGGGCCGGATCCGGATCGCCGACGGCAGCGACCGCAGCCCGGAGTCGGTGCTCGACGAGCTGCTGGACGAGCTGTGGCCGGCCGGCGCGCCGGCCCCGCCGCAACCGGACACCAAGCCTGACCACGCGGATGGCCAGGGAAAAGCCGGCGGCCCGCCTCCTGAGTCGGGCCTGCACCGGCCCGGCCTGTCGCGGTCCAGCCTGCGCCGCGACCGGCACGCCGGGCCGTCCCGGCGGACGCTGAGCCGGGCCGAGCTGGCGATCCGGCACCCGGCCTTCGCCGGCGTCTCACCCGAAGCCGGCGCCCTGGAC
>JBAUAR010000460.1:0-32812 GCA_049675875.1 Streptosporangiaceae bacterium | reverse complement strand
CCCTAGCCGATCTCGGCCGGCGCGCGCGGCTTGGCTCCGGCCGCCTGCCGAGCAGCCCGCTGGGCGGGCTGACCGCGCGCGAGATGGAGGTGCTGCGGCTGGTGTCGGCCGGGCGCAGCAACAGGGAGATAGCCGCGGAGCTGTACATCTCGGGCAAGACGGTGAGCGTCCACGTCTCCAGCATCCTCGGCAAGCTCGGGGCCGCGAGCCGGACAGAGGCAGCGGCGATCGCCCGCGACACGGGCATCCGGGTGGGCTGACAGCGTCAGCCGGCCTGCCGCCAGGCGTCGGCGATCGCGGTGAAGCTGGCCTTGCGCCGGTCCCGGTCGAGGCTGGGCGTCACCACGACGATCTCGTCAGCTTCGGCGAGCGCCTTCATCTCCAGCAGTCGCTCGGCGACCGCCTTGGGCTCGCCGGTCACCATCCGGCCATCGTCCCGGCGCGCTGACCGGAAGTCGTCCGACGCCCGGAACTCCGCGATGGCCTCGGGGGCTAGTGGCTCGCGGACGCCACGCTGGATGTTGCGGCGGGTCAGCGTCCACGCCGCGACGAAGTCGAGCACGGCCTCCGCGTCGTCGCTGGCGAACGCCAGCACCGACATGGCCGAGTACGGCTGGTCACCCGGCCGGCCCGGCTCGAACCGGCGCCGGTAGTCCCGCAGCACGTCAAAGGCCAGCTCCGGGCTCATGTGGTGGGCGAAGACTGCTTTCATGCCGTTGACAGCGGCGAATCGCGGACCGTAGGGGCTAGAGCCGAGCACGAACAGCTCGGGCCGCTCGTCCACGACCGGCGCGGCGAGAAGCGGCTGGTAGGGGTGGCCGGCCGGGAAGCCGTCGCCGAGGAACGCCAGCAGTTCGCCCACCTGAGCCGGGAACTCGGCGGCCGCGTCGGCGACCATGCCGCGGCGGAGCACGTGCGCGGTGAGCGGGTCGGTGCCCGGGGCCCGGCCGAGAGCCAGATCCACCCGGCCCGGATACATGGCCAGCAAGGTCCGGAAAGTCTCGGCGACCTTAAGGGCCGCGTGATTCGGCAGCATGATCCCGGCGGCTCCCACCCGGATCCGCGAAGTGAACGCGCCAACGTGCGCGATGAGCAGCTCTGGCGCGCTGCACGCGAGGGTGCGCATGTTGTGGTGCTCGGAGACCCAGTACCGGCGGTACCCCGCGGCCTCCAGGGCCCTGGCGACACCGACAGCGCCGGCCAGCGCCGACGCGGCGCTCTCGCCGAACTCGATGCCGACGAAGTCCAGCACGGCCAAGGGCAGCGAGCCGCCGTCGGCAACCGGCTCGTCCTCAGCCGCCAGCTCCTCGGCGGCCACCGGCAGTGCGTCATCGGAGGTATCCATTGCTTACCGACAGCGCGCGTCCGGCGCGCGGCATTCCCGGCTAGCCGGGCTGCGCGAGCTCGCCGACGATCCGCTGGGCGATGGCCAGTGCAGCGGTCGCGGCCGGGGACGGAGCGTTGCGGACGGCGACGACCGGCCCGGCCCGGTGGATCCGGAAGTCGTCCACGAGCGAGCCATCGGGGTCCACGGCCTGGGCGCGCACGCCAGCCGGCGCGGGCATCACGTCACCTGGCTGCAGCCAGGGCAGGTAGGTGCGGGCCTCGGCGAGGTAGGCGCGCCGCGACAGCGACCCGCGAATCTCCCGCAGGCCCGCCCGCCAGTTCTGCCGGGCGAGGTGGTGAAATGCGGCCGAGCGGGTCAGCCGGGCTAGCTGGGCTGGCGATACGTCGCGCCGCCGGTAGCCCTCCCTGGCCAGCGCCAGCACCGCGTTCGGGCCTAGGTCGACTTCGCCGCCGACCCGGGGGGTTAGGTGGACGCCCAGGAACGGGTAGGCAGGATCGGGCACCGGGTAGACGAGGTGCTGGACGCGGTCGCGGGCGTGTGGCCGTAGCCGCAGGTACTCGCCGCGGAACGGAATGATCTCCGGCGCAGCCTGGTCCCCGGCGGCGGTGGCGAGCAGGTCCGCCTGCAGGCCGGCGCAGATGACCAGCCGGCTCAGCCGGTAGGTCTGGCCCGGCGTGACCACGTGCACGGCGTCGTCGCCGCGGCGGTGGACCTGCGACACGGCGGTGCCGGTGAGGACCTGGCCGCCGAGGCGGACCACATCGTCGGCGAGCGCGCGCGCGATGGCTGGGTAGTCGGCGATGGCGGTCGTGGGCGACAGCAGCGCAGCCAGGCCAGCCACGTCGGGTTCGAGGGCACGGATGGCGCCGGCATCCAGCCACTGCAGACCGGGCACGCCGTTGGCGGTCGCCCTTCGCTCGATGTCTTTGAGGCGTGCGGTCTCGGCGGCGTCACGTGCGACGACGAGTTTCCCGCGCTCGTCCCAGGGCAGCCGCTTGTCGGCGCAGTAGTCGCGCAGCAGCTCGACGCCGCGCCGGCACAGGATCGCCTTGGCTGATCCGGGCGCGTAGTAAATCCCGGCGTGCACGACACCGGAGTTATGCCCGGACTGATGCTGCGCGACGGCGGTCTCCTTCTCGAAGACCACGACGGGCACCTGGGCGAGCGCGAGCTGCCGGGCAGTGGCCAGGCCGATGAGACCCGCGCCGACGACTCCCACCGGTCCGGCGTGCTCGGACAGCCGCGGGGCCGGGGCTTTGGGGGTCACCCTGGAAGCATACGGACGGCGACGGCCGAGCCGGCCAGGAGCAACGGGTCGGCCACAGACGTTACGGGCCGCCGGGAGCCAGTCCGGCCCGCCACCGCGCGCCGCGGTCCGGCCCGGTCGGCGGCGCGGTCCGGTACGGCAGCCAGCACCGCAGCGGCGTTGGTGGACATCGTCGCAGGAGCGGCTCGCGCTGCTCTGCAGCGAACAGGGCCTGCGGCCGGATGAGATAGCCGCCAAGCTCGGCGTGAGCCGTCACCTGGCGACGCAGATCATCTGGCCGCCAGGAACCGAAGCACGACCTGAGCAGCGCCGCTATCGCGCTGAGTCACCCAGCCGGTAGTGGTGGGTGACCTCATCGAGCTTGGCCTTGAGCCCATCGTCCAGCGCGTATTCGATCGCGGCCAGGCTGGCGTCGAGCTGATGGGGGCTGCTCGCTCCGATGATGGGCGCGGTGATGGCTTTGTTCGCCAGCACCCACGCGACTGACAGCGTCACCAGGCTCACTCCGGCCTGCTCGGCCAGCTGACGCAGCTCATCGACAGTGTCGAACTGCCGGTCCTGCCAGTAGCGCTGCTGGTACATGGCACCGGCCCAGCCGAGAGTGAACCGGCCCTCGGGTGGCGGGTTGGTCCGCACGTGCTTCCCGGACAGCAGGCCGCCCGCGATCGGGTTGTAGGGGATCACGCCGATGCCCTCCTCGGCGCAGTACAGCAGCATCTCCCGCTCGATCTCGCGAAACAGCAGGTTGTACCGGGGCTGCACCGAGTCCAGCCGGGCGAGCCCGAGTGTCTCGGTCCGGCCCACTGCGCGGGCGAGCTGATACGTGAGGAAGTTCGAGCAGCCGACGTAGCGAACCTTTCCCAGGTGCACCAGGTCGTCGAGGGCGCAGACCGTCTCGTCTATGGGGGTGTTCTGGTCGTACCCGTGGAGCTGATAGAGGTCGATGTAGTCGGTCTGCAGCCGGCGCAGCGACGCCTCGACGGCATCCATGATGTGCTTGCGCGAATTTCCGGCGTCGAATGGCGCCGGCCCGGTCGGCGCGAAGCACTTGGTTGCGACGATCCACCGGTCGCGCTTGCCGCGCAGCCAGCGACCCAGGATCTCCTCCGTGCGTCCCCTGGTGCTGAGCTCGCCGCCGAGCGGATAGGCGTCGGAGCTGTCGAGGAAGTCGATGCCGCCCTCGGCGGCGCGGTCCAGAATGGCGGCGGCCGTCGGCTCGTCACATTGCTGTCCGAAGGTCATCGTGCCCAGGCACAGCCTGGACACCTGGAGGCCGGTACGGCCGAGTCGGGTGTGTTCCACACCCGGCACGCTACCCCGGCCGCTGTCGACCCCGGAATGTGGTCAGCGGACGGCCTGCCGCCTGGTGTGTTGTGACCGCGGGCTGGGCAGGCTCTAGCCGTCGAGGAGAACGGGAGCATCATGCAGGCGATCATGGTCAGCAAGGCCGGCGGGCCAGAGGTGCTGCACGTCGAGACCGGGGAGATACCGGAGCCAGGGCCGGACGAGGTACTCGTACGGGTCGTCGCTGCGGGCGTGGGGCCATGGGACGCCTACCTGCGCAGCGGTAGTTTTGGCGTCCAGATGCCGTTCACCCCCGGCGGTGACTTCGCCGGGACGGTGGTCGGCGACACCGGAGCGGATTCTGCCTTCGAGGACGGCGAGCCGGTGTACGGGACGCCCGGTCTGACCGGCTGCTACGCGGAATACGTGACGTGCCCAGCAGAACAGCTGGCGCCGATTCCGGCTGGCCTGGACGGTACCGACGCGGCGGCCGTTCCAATCGACGGGCTGACCGCGCTGCAAGGGCTGACCGGCATGCTCGGCATCGGCGCCGGTGACGACGTGCTGATTACCGCCGGCGCGGGCGGCCTCGGCCACTTTGCGGTGCAGTTTGCCAGGGTGCTCGGCGCGAATGTCATCGCGACCGCGAGCCCGCGCAATCACGACTTCCTGCACGAACTCGGCGCGGCCGAGGTTATCGACCACACCAAGGACGACTGGCCGGATCAGGTGCGTGCGCTGACCGGCGGGGGTGTTGATCGCGTCCAAATCTGCGCGATGCCCACGCTGTCCGGCGCGGCGCGGGCAGCGCGCGATGGAGCCGTCATCGCCACGCCGGTACCCGCCGACGGCGACTATCCCGATGCCGAGCGACTCACCTGGCGGCACTACATCGGACAGCCAAGCGGCAGCAATCTGATCAGGATGGCGCCGTGGTTCGACGACGGGTCGCTGGAAGTGCACGTCGCGCGCCGGTTCTTCTGGACCGACGCCGCAGCCGCGCATCGAGAAGTCGAGAACGGTCACACCCGCGGGAAGATGCTGCTGGTCGTCGACGAAGACCGGGCCGCCCAGGCGGGCATCTGATCACCCGGCTCGGTGGCGCACCTGGCTAGAGCGGTATGTTGCCGTGCTGGCCGCGGCCAGCAGGTGCCAGGGAGATTGCGTCGAGGATTGCCTGCCGGGTCTTGTCCGGCTCGATGACCTCGTCGACGACACCGGCCGCTACTGCCCGGGGCAGGCCACCGACGATCTCCTCGTGCTCGGCCGCGAGCCGGGCCTCGACCTGCTGACGCTCGTCCGCCGGGGCGGCGGCCAGCGTCCGGCGGTGCAAGATCCGCACCGCAGCGACCGAGCCCATCACGGCGATCTCGGCACCCGGCCACGCGAACACCTTCGTCGCGCCGAGCGCGCGCGAGTTCATCGCGATGTACGCGCCGCCGAACGCCTTGCGGGTCACCAGGGTCACCCGCGGCACGATCGCCTCCGTGAACGCGTGCAGCAACTTGGCGCCGCGGCGCACGACGCCGTCCCACTCCTGACCGACGCCAGGCAGGTAGCCGGGTACGTCCACCAGCACCACCAGCGGGACGCCGAACGCATCGCACATCCGGACGAACCTGGCCGCCTTCTCCGCCGACGTCGCGTCGAGGCAGCCGCCGAGGCGCAGCGGGTTGTTGGCAATGACGCCGACGGTGCGGCCGCCGAGCCGGCCGAGGGTGGTGACGATGTTCGGCGCCCAGCGCGGGTGCAATTCGGTTCCCGGCCCGTCGAGCAGCCCGCCGATGAGCGGGTGCACGTCGTAGGCCCGGCGCGGCGATTCCGGCAGCAGGGCGGCGAGGTCGGTGTCGGGCAGCGTCACCTCGTCGGCGCTGATCTGGCGGCCGAGCAGCAGCACCAGGTCCCTGGCTTTCGCGATGGCCTCGGCGTCGGTCGCGGTCACCAGGTGCACGACGCCGGACCGGCGGCTGTGCGGCTCCGGGCCGCCGAGCCGTTCCATGTCCACGTCCTCGCCGGTAACGCTGCGCACCACGTCCGGGCCGGTAACGAAGATGCGGCCTTGCTCAGACAGGATGACCAGATCGGTGAGTGCGGGCCCGTAGGCGGCGCCGCCGGCTGCCGCGCCGAGCACCACGGAGATCTGCGGCACCTTGCCGGACGCCCTGGTCATCGCCGCGAACACGGTGCCGACCGCGTGCAGGCTCTCCACGCCCTCGAGGATCCGGGCGCCGCCGGAGTGCCAGAGACCGATGATCGGCGCTCTCGTCTGCATCGCGTGCTCGTAGGCGGCCACGATGAGCTGGCAGCCGGCGGAGCCCATCGCACCGCCCTGGACGCGCGGGTCGCTGGCGAAGGCGACGGTGCGTACGCCGCCGATGCTGCCGGTACCGGCCAGCGTGCCGCTGTCATCAGCAGGCTGCAGCAGCTCCAGTGAGCCTGCGTCGAAGAGTGCCTCGAGCCGGGACTGCGGGTCCCGGCGCAGCCGGCCGTCGGCTGCCGCCGCATCGGCCGCCGTCATGCGAGCGGACGGCGCGGCAAGAGGCGCGGTGAGGCGAGACACCCCGTTCCCGTCGGTGGTAACCGGGCGCCTGGCCGGCGGGCTTTGCAGCATCGTCACGTCAGTCTCCTCTGGGGGCACGGGCACGGCTGGCAACGCTTCACGCTTCGGTAAAGGCGAGCGCCACGTTGGCGCCGCCGAAGCCGAAGGAGTTGTTGAGCACGGCCATCGGCCGGTCGCCGCGAGGCTTGAGCCCCTGCGCCGACGTCGAAATGCTCAGCCCGGCGTCGTCGTCCGGGTCCTCGAGGTTCAGCGTTGGCGGGGCCATGCGGTCACGGAGAGCCAGGATCGCCGCGATCGACTCGACCGCCCCGGCGCCGCCGAGCAGGTGACCGGTCATTGACTTGGTGGCCGACACCACCACCCCGGCAGCGGCATCGCCAAGCGCCGCGGCGATCGCCTGGGCCTCGACGACGTCGCCGGCCGGGGTCGAGGTCGCGTGCGCGTTGACGTGCGCGACCTGGCCCGGATCGAGTCCCGCGTCGGCGAGCACCCGGCCGATGACCAGCTTGAGGCCGATCCCTTCCGGCTCGGGCTGGGCAATGTGATGGGCGTCCGAGGAGTAGCCCACGCCGGCCGCGACGGCCTGCACGGTCGCGCCGCGGGCGGCCGCGTGCTGCTCGGACTCCAGCACCACCATGCCCGCGCCCTCGCCGAGCACGAAGCCGTCCCGGCCCTTGTCGAACGGCCTGGACGCGCGCTCCGGCTCGTCATTGCGGGTCGACAGCGCGCGCATGGCGGCGAAGGCGGCGATGTTCAGCGGGATGATCGCCGCTTCGGTCCCGCCGGCCAGCACCACGTCCGCCCGGCCGGACCGGATCATCTCCAGCCCGTACCCGATTGCCTCGGCCCCGGACGCGCACGCGCTCACGGTGGTGTGCACGCCTGCCCGGGCGCCCAGTTCGATGGCGATCCAGCCGGCCGCCCCGTTCGGCATCAGCATGGGCACGGTGAACGGTGACAGCCGCGACCAGCCCTTCTCCCGGAGCGTGTCGTAGGCAGACAGGGTGGACGCGACGCCGCCGATACCGCTGGACACCACTACGCCGAGCCGCTCCGGATCGACGGCCGGCGAGCCCGCGTGCGCCCATGCTTCCCGCGCGGCCACCAGGGCGAACTGCTCACACCGGTCCAGCCGGCGGGCCTGGACCCGGTCGATCAGCGTGGCGGGGTCGGCCGCCGCCCACGCCGCGATCCGGGTAGGCAGCTCCGCCGCCCAGTCCTGCGTCAGCCGGACGACTCCGCTGCGGCCGGCCAGCAGTGACTCCCAGGTGCTCGCGACGTCGGTGCCGACCGGCGTGATCGCGCCCAGCCCGGTGACGACGACGCGCGTCCTCTCGCTACCCACTGTTGTCTCGCTCCTCGCCTAGTCGGCGACTACTGCGTCAGGCTGACACCTCGGCGCGCCGGACGTAGTCGATCACGTCCTGCACCGTCTTGAGGTCCTTCAACTGGTCGTCAGGAATCTCGACGCCGAACTTGTCCTGCGCGGCGACCGCGATCTCCACCATCGACAACGAGTCGATGTCAAGGTCGTCGACGAACGTCTTATCGGGCGTCACCTGGTCGGCGGGAACGCCGGCCACCTCGTCGATGATCTCGCCCAGACCCGCCAGGATCTCCTGCTCCGTCATGGCCATGATGTGTTGCTCTCCTTCTGCGGTCCTGCTCGAACTGGTGGATGCTCCCAGACCGGGAGCGGGGTCAGGGTACCGTGATCACCTGGGCGGCGTAGCACATCCCCGCGCCGAAGCCGACCAGCAGCGCGTGCTGGCCGGACTGGATCTCGCCGCGCTCGATCATCCGTGACAGAGCTAGCGGGATCGACGCCGACGAGGTGTTCCCGGCGTTGACGATATCGGTCGCCACGATCGCCTGCGGCGCACCGAGCCTGCGGGCGATGGCCTCGATGATCCGCAGGTTCGCCTGGTGCGGCACGAACGCGGCGAGCTCGGTCGGGGCCACGCCTGCCCGCTCGCACGCCTGCCTGGCGAGCGGGGCGAGCGCGGTGGTTGCCCAGCGGAAGACCGCCTGGCCTTCCTGGAAGATGAACGAGTTCCGGTCCTTGATGTAAATCTTGTCGGCGAGGTCGCCGTCGCTGCCCCAGAGCACCGGGCCGATGCCCGGCTGGTCGGCCGGGTCGGCGACCGGTCCCACCACGGCGGCGCCAGCCCCGTCAGCGAAGATGATGCAGGTCGACCTGTCGGTCCAGTCGACCCACTGGGATAGCTTCTCGGCGCCGATCACCAGCACGTTGCGCGCGGTGCCGGTGCGGACCGCGTCCGCCGCATTGGCCAGGGCGTAGCAGAAGCCCGCGCAGGCGGCGTTCATGTCGTAGGCGCCGGGCGCCATGATGCCCAGCCGCCTGGCCGTGGTGGCGGCGGTGTTGGGGATCTGTACCTCAGGCGTGCAGGTCGCGACTATCACCAGGTCGATGTCGGCGGGGGACAGGCCGCTTGCGGCCAGCGCCTTGCCGCCGGCCTGCACGGCCATGTCGGCGACGGTCTCGTCCGGTCCGGCGATCCGCCGGCTGGCGATGCCTACCCGGGCGCGGATCCACTCGTCATTGGTATCCACGGTCTGCGCCAGCTCGTCATTGGTGACCACCCTGGCGGGCTGGTAACCGCCGAAGGCGAGCACCCGAGCGCCTGCCTGACCCTCGGTGAGTCGCATCGTGTTTGCCTTTCACCCGTTCGCTGTCGCGGATTTGGTTGTGTCTACTCGGCCGTGGCCGGCAGCAGCCGCACGAGGGGCTGTCCCGCGCTCACCGGGTCACCGTCCTCGACCAGCCATTCCATGACCGTCGCCGGGAACGGGGTCGCTACCGCCTGATCGCCGCCGCGCATTTCCACTCGTCCGAGGTCGGTGTCCCGGCCGACCTGGGTGCCGGGCCCGATGGTCTCCGCGCGGCCGTCCGCGGCGCGGAAGGTCCCGGCTGCCGGGGCCACGAGCAGCCGCCACTCTGGCGCGTGGTGGTCGTCGTGGCTGTCGGCGTGCTGGGCCAGCAGCGCGCGGGCGGCGTCGAGATCGTCCGGCGTTTTGAGCGCGACCAGCTGGACGCCGCGCAATCCGCGCTTGGCGAGGCCGGTGAGCGTGCCGGCCGGCGGCAGCTCGATGAGTGCAGTCACCCCGAGCGAGTCCATGGTCTGCATGCACAGGTCCCACCGCACCGGGGCGCTGACCTGGTTGATGATCCGGTCCAGCCAGTCGGGGCCCGACTTGACGACCGCACCGTCCCGGTTGGACAGCAGCGGCCGGACCGGGTCGCGGGCTTGCAGGTCTGCCGCCGCGGCCGCGAGCGCGTCGACGGCCGGCGCCATGTGGTGGGTGTGGAAGGCGCCCGCCACCGACAGCGGCCGCAGTCTTGCTCCGGCTGGCGGATCCGCCGCGAAGGCGTCGAGTTGCGCGAGCGTTCCGGCCGCGACGATCTGGCCTGCGCCGTTCACGTTCGCTGCCGTCAGCCCGCACGCTTCGATCGCCGCCAGCACGACGGTCTCGTCACCGCCGAGTACTGCGGTCATGCCAGTGCGCTCGGCTGCCGCGGCGGTAGCCATGCCGCGAGCCCTGACACCAACCAGCCGCATCGCGTCGTCGGCGGTGATCACCCCAGCGAGCACTCCGGCGGCCAACTCGCCGACGCTGTGGCCGGCCACGCCCACCGACTGGCGGCTTACCGGGTACGCCGTGACCACCTGGTCCAGGGCGGCAGCGATGGCAGCCGCGACGAGCAGCGGCTGCGCGACCGCGGTGTCCCTGATCTCCTCGGCGTCGGCAACGGTGCCGCACCGGATGAGATCGCAGCCCGCCAGGTCCGACCAGCCCGCCAGCCGGTCCGCGAATCCTGGCAGCTCAAGCCAGGGGGACAGGAATCCCGGCGTCTGGGCGCCCTGGCCGGGACCTGCGAGGAAGAGCATTGTCATAGCCTGCACTGTAGGAGTCCGCCATACCTATGCCGAAGCGAACGAACTTTCGGCGTTTCGGTGTGTAGGAACCCTACAAGTCACGTTCCCTTGTGCGCGAGCCGACCGAGGATGACGGCGGTCCACAGGGTGAAGCCGCCCCTGCCGTCACCTGCGGTGATGCCGGTCAGCTCGGTGACTCGTCGCAGCCGGTAGCGGACCGTATTCGGGTGCACGAACAGCAGCCGGGCGGTGGCCTCTAGCGAGTTTCCCTGCTCCAGGTAGGTCATCACCGTGTCGAGCAGCGCCGTGCCGGCCCCGAGCAGCGGCTCGTAGACCTCTTCGATCAGCTCGGTGCGGGCCGAGCCATCGCCGTCCAGGGCCCGTTCCGCCAGCAGGTCGCTGGCGAGCACCGGGCGCGGCGCCTCGGGCCAGCCGTCGGCCGCGCGCAGCCCTGCGAGCGCCGCATCGGCCGAGCGGACGGCGGATTGCAGATCCGCAGCCGGGGGACCCACCACGACGGGGCCCGGCCCGAAGTGGCCCGCGAAGTGCCCGGCGGCGGCCAGCGGGTCAGCACTCCCGCCGACGATCAGGACCAGCCGGTTGCCGTGCACACCCGCCAGCAGGTCGAGCCGGGCGCGGCGGGCGACCATCCGGAACTCGTCGATGAGGCCAGCCGCCTCAGTGCCGCCCGAGGCGCCGTCGGCTGTCGTCCCGACGATCACGGTCACCGGGCTGAATGACCAGTTCAGCGCCGAGGCCCAGGACTGCAGCCCTTCGTCCACCTCGCCGCGCACCAGCGACTCGACGACCAGCGCCTCGAGCCGGGCGTCCCACGCGCCGCGGGCCTCGGCCGTCCGCGCGTAGAACTTGGCGGTGCCGAACGCGATCTCCCTGGTGTAGCGCAGTACCGCCTCGCGCAGCTCCGCCTCGCCGCCGGGCGCGGCCAGCTCGTCGACCTGGGACTCGACGACGTCGACGATGACGCGAACCATGTCGACGGCCTGCTGCAGCGTGACGGCCCTGGCGAGTTCCCGGGGCGCGGTTCCGAACACCTCGCCCGCGACGGCAGGCCGGCTCCGCTCGGGATGCTTGACCCAGTCGACGAAGGCCGCGACACCGGCCTGGGCGACTAGTCCGAGCCAGGACCGATGCTCTGCCGACATGGCCCGGAACCAGGGCAGTCGGCGGTCCATCGACAGCACGGCAGCCGTGCCGAGCGCGCTCATCGACGCGTCGAGCCGGGTGATCGTCTCGGGCCGCACCCGCCCGCGCTGACGGGCCGACGCACCCGAAGACCGTGCAGCCATGACCTCAGCGTGCCATGTCCGGCGAGGTGGCGTGCACAGCCTCACCGCCCGGGTCGGCCTGGCCGGTGCCGATGAGGGTCGCGACGAGGGTCGGCCACCGGAGCCACGCGATCAGGCTCGCCACCGCGAGCACGACGGCGGACCCGGCGGTTGTCCAGCCGATGCCGACCGCATCGGCGAGGGGGCCCTGCAGCAGCGCGCCGACGGGATAACTGACGCCGAGGGCCACCTGGAAGAAACTGATGACCCGGCCGCGGTAGGCCGCCGGCGCGGCCAGCTGGACCACCGTAGACAGCCCGGATAGCACGCCGAGATAAACCAGGCCGACGACGAACAGAGCGGCGATGCCCCACCAGCGAGAGGGCGCGACCGCGTACCACAAGAGCGCGACCGGCAGCATCGCCAGGCTCCAGCCCAGCAGTCGGCCGCGTCCGATCCGGGCTGCCAGCGGCGCCAACAGGAGCGCCCCGGCCACGGCACCGAGTCCCTGCGCGGTGGTGAGCTGCGACGTCGCGGCCGCGACGGCGGTGGCACCGCCGTGGCTGAGATGCAGCGCCATGGCCGGGACGAGCGCAATGAACGGGGCGGCCACGAAGGCGACCACGCCGATCGCGATGATGGCCGCCCGGCAGGACGGCTGCGCACGGGCGGCGGTTAGTCCGTCGCGTAGCGCCGCGAGCACGGATCCCGTCCGGCCGGGCGGCGGTGACAGTCGCACGAATAGCATGGCTACGACGACGGCCAGGAACGACGCGGCGTTCGCCACGAAGCTGGCGCCGAAGCCGAACGCGGCGATCGTCGCCCCCGCGAGGGCAGGCCCGACAATCCGGCCGGCGTTCCACTGCGCCGAGTTCAGCGAGCTGGCCGCCAGGAACTGCGAGCGCGGTACCAGGTCCGGCAGGATCGCCTGGCTGAACGGCATGATGAGGGCGGACGCGCAGCCCTGCAGAGTGACCAGCCCCACCAGGACTAGCGGGGCATCATGGCCGGCCGAGATCAGCGCGGCTAGCGCCGCTGCTACGAGTGCCTCGGCCAGGTTGCCGGCCGCGATCACCGGCCGGCGCCGCAGCCGGTCAGCTAGCGTGCCGCCGACCGGGGACAGCACCCCGATCGGCAGAAACGCGCCCGCCGCCACCAGCACGGCCCAGCTGGCCTGGCCGGTCCTGGACACCACCAGCGCGCCGACCGCCACCGTCTGCATCCAGGTGCCGACGTTGGAGACCAGACTGGCGGACCACAGGATCGCGAAATTGCGGTAGCGCAGCGGAGCGAGCGCCGCACCCGCGGTGCGCATCATCGGGGCTGCTTCGCCGCGGGCGTGGTCACCGGCTCACCCTAGCCCTGGGTGCCTGACATGCTGGCGGGCGCGCAGCTCGCGGTCGTCCCGCAATCAGCCTGCAACCGGGCGATCATCGGCCGTCAGCTCCAGCCGCGCGCCCAGGGCGCGGGCTAGGGCGACGGCCTCGTGCACCCGCGCCGCCCGCAGTCCCTCCCGCTCAATGGCTTCGATGCGCTCATGGCGAAGGCCCGATCGCGCGGCGACCTCCTCGATGGTCAGGTGCAGGTCGGCGCGAAGCGTCTGCAGCGACGTCATTGCGGCTAGCACCGCGGCGCGGCGGGCCAGGCTGTCGTCACCAGCCGGGAAGAACCTCGCGACGAACTCGGCTGAATCGGCCAGCACGACCTCGTCGACGTCGGCCGGCCAGTCGTCGTCGCGGATCTCGGTGAGCAGCTCGCCTGCGAGCGTGACAGCCTGGGTGCCCTGCTCCCGCACTGCGTCCGGACCGTCCAGCACGGCCAGCAACGTCACGGTGCCCGCTGGCTCTTCCGCGAGCAGGAACCTGATGTCGGACCCGAGCGGGTCGGCTCGCAGCTCCAGCAGTCCGGATACCGGATCCGGAGCGCGCTCTGGTGGCGGCGGGGGCGGCGGCTCCGGACGCTCAGCTGCGGGCGGCTGCGCGGCCCCGATCCGGTCCGGCTCCTTGCGGAGGTCAACGCTCCATTCCGTTACCGGATAGCGCAGTTCCCGTAGTCGTTCGGCGGCGGTCCGGTAGTCCTCCCGCCGCTCCGCGAGATCAGGATCGGGCTCGCCGTCAAGCGCCTCCACGACCTCGGCTACGCGCAGGCTCGCTTCTGCCGCCGTAAAGCGGGCCTTGGCCGTCTCCTTGGCTGTCCGGAACGCGTCGACCTCAATCTGGGCGCGCTGGCTAACCTGGGAGAGGTCGGCCTCGCGCAGCCGGGCAGCCGCGAGCCGCTCCGACACGGCAGCGAGTACGGCTGCGTCGGCTCCCGCGGCCTGCCGGGCGTTGAGCGCCAGCTCCGCCGCCCGGCGTGCGGTAGCCACGTCGGTGACGCGTCGCCGGAGCCGCTGAAGCTCCGCTAGCTGACGCTGATATGCATCATCGACGGTCTCGCGCGGATCATTCTTGACCGGCTCGGCAGAGCGGCCAGCCTGGCCGACGATCGCGAGGCCGGCCGGGTCACCGGACTCCAGGACCGCCAGCAGCGCTGCCCCGACCTCGGCGGCCGTGGCTGGCTCGGATTCGCTGAGCTCGGCGAGCCAGTCGCCGAGCTCAGCGGCCATCCGAAGCCGGCGATCCATCGGCCTGCTACAGGGCGTCGCTGACGTCCAGGTCCAGCCCGTACCGGGCGATGGCCTGGCTGACGACCTCCGGCTTGACCTCGCCCATCCGGGCGAGCTGGGCGAGCACGGCCACCGTGATGGACTGCGCGTCGACATGGAAGAAGCGCCGGGCGGCCGGCCGGGTGTCGGAGAATCCCCAGCCGTCGGTGCCGAGCGAGGTGAACGGCGCCGGCACCCAGCGGGCGATCTGGTCGGGCACGGCCCTGATCCAGTCGCTCACGGCGACGACCGGGCCCAGGTGACCGTCCAGGGTCCGGGAGACGTAGGGCACCTGGTGCTCTGCCTCCGGCCGCAGCATGTTCCACTCCTCGGTCTGCAGGGCCTCGCGCCGGAGCTCGGTCCAGCTGGTCGCCGACCAGGCACCCGCCTGGACGCCCCAGTCGTCGGCGAGCAGGCGCCGTGCGTCCAGCGCCCAGCGCAGGGCCACGCCGGACGCGAGGATCTGCGCCTGCGGATGCTCTCCGGTCGCCGTGAAGGCTGGCGCCGTGGCCGGCAGCTGCGGCGGTGCGGCGTACTGGTACAGGCCGCGCACGATCGCCCGCTCCAGCGCGTCCCGGCCGCCCTCGTAATCGGCTGGCTCGGCCGGCTGCACGTACGGCTCGTTGTAGATGGTCAGGTAGTAGAAGATGTCCTCGCCGTTCTCGTGTCCGGACGCCGAGCCGTACATCCGGCGGAGTGCGTCCTTGACGATGTAGGCAAGCTCGAAGGCCCAGGCGGCGTCGTAACTGACACAGGCAGGGTTGGTGGAGGCGAGCAGCACCGAGTGCCCGTCGTTGTGCTGCAGGCCCTCGCCCGTCAGCGTGGTGCGGCCGGCGGTGGCGCCGAGCAGGAAGCCCCGGCCCATCTGGTCGCCCATCGCCCACATCTGGTCGCCAGTCCGCTGGAAGCCGAACATGGAGTAGAAGATGTAGACGGGGATCATGTGAGCGCCGTGTGTGGCGTAGGCGGTGCCAGCCGCGATGGTGGAAGCCATCGCCCCCGCCTCGCTGATGCCTTCGTGCAGGATCTGGCCCCGCTCGGATTCCTTGTAGGACAGCAGCAGGTTGCGGTCCACGGCCTCGTAGGTCTGCCCGTGCGGGTCGTAGATCTTCGCGGTCGGGAAGAGCGAGTCCATCCCGAAGGTGCGCGCCTCATCGGGGATGATCGGGACGAACCTGGCGCCGAGTCCGGAGTCCTTCATGAGGTCCTTGAGCAGCCGGACGAACGCCATGGTGGTGGCCACCGCCTGCTTACCCGAGCCGCGCCGGAGCTCGTCGTACACCGAGTCTGGCGGCAGCGGCAGCGACCTCGCCCGCACTACCCGCTTGGGCAGGTAGCCGCCCAGCGCCGCGCGGCGTTCCTTCATGTAGCGGATCTCGTCCGACTGCTCGCCCGGGTGGTAGTAGGGCGGCAGTTCCGCTTCGAGCGCCCGGTCCGGGATCTCCAGGTAGAGCCGGTCGCGGAACTCCTTGAGCTCGGCCACCGTGAGCTTCTTCATCTGGTGGGTGGCGTTGCGGGCTTCGAAGTCCGGGCCGAGCGTCCAGCCCTTGATGGTGTGCGCGAGGATCACGGTTGGCTGGCCGACGTGCTCGGTGGCGGCCTTGAACGCGGCATACACCTTGCGGTAGTCGTGGCCGCCGCGAGATAGGTTGCGGATCTCCTCATCGGACATGTGCTCGACCATGGCCCGCAGCCGGGCGTCGCCGCCGAAGAAGTTCTCCCTGGTGTAGGCGCCGGTCTCGACGGCATAGGTCTGGAACTGGCCGTCCGGAGTGGTGTTCATCTTGTTGACCAGCACGCCGTCGGTGTCCTTCGCCAGCAGCGCGTCCCAGTCCCGGCCCCAGATCACCTTGATCACGTTCCAGCCGGCCCCCCGGAAGGTCGCCTCGAGCTCCTGAATGATCTTGCCGTTGCCGCGGACGGGACCGTCCAGCCGCTGCAGGTTGGCGTTGATCACGAACGTCAGGTTGTCGAGTTCTTCCCTGGCCGCGAGGCTGATGGCCCCGCGCGCCTCGGGCTCGTCCATCTCGCCGTCACCGAGGAAGCACCACACGTGCGAGCGGCTGGTGTCCTTGACCTGCCGGGCGAGCAGGTAGCGGTTGAACCGGGCCTGGTGCACGGCGTCGATCGCGGACAGGCCCATAGAGACGGTAGGGAACTCCCAGAAGTCGGGCATTAGCCGCGGGTGCGGGTAGGACGGCAGGCCGCCGCCGGGGTGAGACAGCTCCTGCCGGAAACCGTTGAGCTGCCGCTCGGTCAGCCGGCCCTCGAGGAACGCCCGGGCGTAGATGCCGGGCGCGGCGTGCCCCTGGAAGAACACCTGGTCGCCGGACTCGCCGTGATCCTTGCCACGGAAGAAGTGGTTGAAGCCGACCTCATAGAGGCTCGCCGCGGAAGCGTAGGTGGCGATGTGGCCGCCCACGCCGAGGCCCGGCCGGTTCGCGCGGCTGACCATGACGGCCGCGTTCCACCGGATATAGGCGCGGATCCGGCGCTCCACATACTCGTCGCCGGGGAACCAGGGCTCTCCCTCGGGCGGAATGGTGTTGATGTAGTCGGTGCTGCGCAGGCCGGGCACGCCGACCTGCTGCGAGCGCGCGCGCTCAAGCAGCCGCAGCATGACGTAACGCGCCCGGCTGCGGCCCTGGGTCCGGACGATGTCGTCGAAGGACTCTAGCCACTCCCTGGTTTCCTCCGGATCGATGTCCGGCAGCTGGGTGGGCAGTCCGTCGCTGATGATGGAAAAGCGCTGGCGTCCGGAGGCCACGGGTGTCTTCCTCGCAATCGGCAGCCGGTGCGGCTACGTCGAAGTCGTGTTGTCCAGCTCCAATCCTCGTACGCGCCGCTGGCGAGCGCATCTCTACCCGGTGGTAGCCGGGCTTTACCCGGCGGCGACCCGGCAGCCGCGACGAGGTGGCTGGTGCGTACTATGTTCCCCTATCAGGCCTACCACCCCGCGCCAGCGGCTACGCCCGGACGGCTGGCTATGCCGCGGCTCTGCGGGATCCCCCAGGTCCGGCACCGCCATGCGGCCTAATTGTGACTTGCGTACCGCGCCGACCCAGTGTGAACTGTGCGATCAGGAGCAGCGACGACGCTCGCGGCTGTGTAGACCACCCGAGGCTGGGCATGTGCCAGGTCCGAGGGTTCTCCCAGTGCAGCCGCGGCGGAAAGGACCAGGAGGACTTCAGTGAGCGCGACCGCGGGCCAGGCGCAGGACCAGCGCGACCTGGCTGAGCGGCTTGGCGTCAAGCCGGGCCACGTGGTGCAGGAGATCGGTTACGACGACGACGTCGACGAGTCGCTGCGCGACTCGGTCGTGGCGCTGGAAGGCGCCGAGCTCGTCGACGAGGACTACGAGGATGTCGTCGACGGCGTTCTGATGTGGTGGCGCGAAGGCGATGGTGACCTCGTTGACGCCCTGGTGGACGCGCTGACGACGCTCGCGGACGGCGGCTACATCCTGCTGCTCACCCCGAAGACCGGGCGTTCCGGGCACGTGGAGCCCAGCGAGATCGGGGAGGCAGCGCCGACCGCCGGGCTGGCGCAGACCTCCACGGTCAGTGCGGGCCGGAACTGGTCGGCGAGCCGCCTGGTCGCACCGAAAGCCCGCCGCTGACGAAGCTGGTGAGCAGCAGGCCCGGCCGCGGTCGCGGCCCTGGGCGGGAAGACGGGATCCCGGTCAAGCTGGCGAGCATCTCAATGGCAGACTGTGTTCGTCCTTTCCCAGAATCCGCGAATTGTGCAGCGCTGAGAGGAACGGTCCCATGGCGGTGGATATCGGCGATCTAGCTCCCGACTTCGAGCTAAAAGACCAGCACGGCACGCCGGTGAAGCTATCCAGCTTCCGCGGCGCCAAGAACGTCGTTCTGGTGTTCTATCCGCTGGCATTCAGCGGCGTGTGCACGGGCGAGATGTGCGCCATCCGCGACCAGTTCCCGGAGGTCAGCCGGGACGACGTGGAGCTGCTGGCGATCTCGGTCGACTCGTTCTTCGTGCTGAAGACCTGGGCAGAGCGCGATCATTTCAATTTCGGCATGCTCGCCGACTTCTGGCCGCACGGCGAAGTGGCCAGGGCCTACGGTGTGTTTGATGACAAGATGGGCGTCGCCGTGCGCGGCACGTTCATCATCGACAAGGACGGCGTCGTGCGGTGGAAGGTCGTCAACCCCATCCCGCAGGCGCGTGAGATCGCCGACTACCAGAAGGCGCTGGCCGAGCTCAGCTAGCTCCGCTAGCGGGCGATAATGCGCTTCCTGGTTGACCGGCAGAATCGGAACAGGCTGGATGCCCTGCTATCGGTGCGGTACACGGCAGGTGGACCCGGACAAGGGCGAGAGTCCATGGCGTCGGGGTGTGCGAGCGGACCGGCAGGTTCTGATCTGCCCGGGCTGTCAGGTCGCGGCCGACTGGATGAGCGAGCTTGACCGCTGCCAGGTTTGCGGCAGCGTGCATCTAGTCCGGCGGCTGGGCGAGGTCGAGTGCCGGGACTGCGCCGCGGTCGGGCAGGTGGCGCCGGCCAGCCCGGCCTATTCGGCCTGGTCCGAGGGCGCAGCGGCCGACCTGGCCGCGGACGTCGAGCGAGCGCTGGCGAAGGTGCTGGGGCCGAGCAGACAGCGCCCGCCCTACGCCATGTCGTGACGGCGGGCCGTGACTGATGCTGCGGTTGGCCAGCGAGGTCGCGGCGAACGCCTGATCCCGGCTCAGATCCCGGCTGACCGGCTGAGCGCGCCTCCGTTGACGTGGATGACCTGGCCGGTGATGTGCTGTGCCGCTGGCGAAGCCAGGAAGAGAACGGTGGCGGCGATGTCTGCCGGCGTGCCGGCCCGCCCCGTAGCAGTCTGGGCGGTGAGCGTCTCCCGCCGTTCATCGGTCATGCGGCCACGGAAGAACTCGGTGCCCTCGATGAAGCCGGGCGCGATGACGTTGGCGGTGATCTGGTCCGGGCCGACCTCGTGGGCGAGTGTCTGGTTCCACGCCTCGATGGCAGCCTTGGCGGCGGAGTAGGAGCCTGCGCCCGGCCGGTGCGCCGCGATCGAGCTGAAGCTGATCACGGCGCCGCCGCGGGCTAGCCGCGGCCGCAGCGCGGCGGTCACGAGGACCGCCGACAGGACGTTGGAGCCGAGGTTGGCTCGCCAGGCCGCGGCGACTTCGGCCAGCGTCACTGCCTCGGAAGCGCCGATGTCGGTGTTACCGCCGGCGGTGTTGACGAGTACGTCAACTGTGGCCGGGAGTTCGGGGAGGGCGCGTTCGACCTGCGCCGGGTCGGCTGCGTCGAAGGGAACGGCCGTGACCGCGCCGCCGATCGCCGCCGCAGCGGCCGCCAGCGGTTCCGGTCTGCGCCCGGTGATGACGACCCCGTTCCCTGCCTGGGCGAAAGCCGCGGCAATGGCCTTGCCGATACCGGTTCCCCCGCCAGTGACGACTACCTGGCCCATCCGCCTTCCTTTCGTTTAGTACTAAACGTAGTCTAGCACCGTGACAGATCGCGCCGCCGAGATCGCGCGCGCCTGGTCGAGGGAGCGGCCCGGCGTGCCGGTGGGGTCGATCGGGATTGTGACGAGGGTCTGGCAGGCGGCCAAGCTGCTGTCCGACGAGCGGCGACGCACGCTCGCGGCCATCGGCATGGACGCCGCGACGCTCGATCTGCTGAGCACGCTGCGCCGGGCGGGGTCGCCGTACCGGCTGTCCACCCGCGAGCTCGCGGCCCGATGCCTGGTCACGGCCGGTGCAGTGACCCAGCGCGTGGACCGGGCACAGGACTCGGGGCTGGTGCGCAGGCTGATGCCGGTTCCCGGCTCGCGGATTGTGCTGGTGGAGCTCACCGCTGACGGCCACCGGGAAGTGGAGCGCGCAGTCGGCATGCTGCTCGACTACGAGCAGGGCCTCGTGGACGCGCTCACGCTGGAAGATCAGGCCGAGCTGGCACGGCTGCTCACGGCGCTGCTGCGCAGCCTGGCGGAGCGGGCTGGCCGCTGATCTCGGCGCTGTGCGGGCAATCCCACCGAACCGGTAACCTCTTACCGTCTCCGGGAAGACCGGAGCGCGAGGGGCGCATAGCTCAGCGGTAGAGCACTCGCCTTACAAGCGAGGGGTTCGTAGGTTCGATCCCTACTGCGCCCACAACTTTCTGCAGGTAGATGGCCTCACCTGGCAGTGACTCGTTCAGCGAGCGCGCTGACAAGAGCCAAATAAAGAGCCAAAGTGTTAGCCTCAAGGCATGGCAAGCCCCCCGCCGAGACGTGGCCATGGCGACGACTCGATCTACTTCGACCAGGCCAACAACTGCTGGGTCGCCGCGGTGTCGCTCGGGTATCAGGGCGGCAAGCGTGTGCGGCGAAAAGTCACCGGCGCACGAAGACTGAGGTGCGGACGAGGCTCCGGCTGCTCCGCGGTGACATCGAGTCCGGCGTCCGGTCAAGCGCCACCTACACGGTCGGTGATGCGCTAGACGACTGGCTGGCTACGGGGCTGAGTGGGAGGTCTGACCGGACGATCGAGCTGTACCGGGACACGGTCAAGCCGCTGCGTGAGCTGCTCGGCGACGTGAAGCTGAGAGCCCTGACGGCTGGTGACGTGCAGCAGGCGCTTGACACGCTCTCAGCCCGGCTGTCGACGCGCAGCCTTCAGATCATCCGCAACTGCCTGGAGCGAGCCATCAGGCATGCCGAGATCCGCGACCTGGTTGGGCGGAATGTCGCCGGTCTGGTCAAGGCGCCGCACGGGCGGCAAGGCCGTCCGTCGAAGAGCCTCACACTCGAGCAGGCGCGTTCGCTCCTGGCTGCCGCCAAACCGTTCCGTCTGCACGGGTATGTGGTTCTGTCGGTGCTGACAGGCCTGCGGACAGAGGAGCTTCGCGCGTTGCGGTGGAGCGAGGTGGACCTAGACGCTCAGACCATCGCGGTGTACCGGGCGGTGCGGGCATCCGGAGACACGAAGACACAGAAGAGCCGCCGGGTGCTGTTGCTGCCCGAACTCGCTGTCGTGGCCCTAAAGGAGCAGCGAAAGCGTCAGGCGGCCGACCGACTCGCTGCGGGTGAGCTCTGGCAGGACCATGACCTCGTGTTCAGCTCTCGCACGGGAACGCCCCTGGACCGCTACAGCGTCGAGCGGGACTTCAGAAAGATCACTCAAGCGGCAGGCCTCGGAACCGGGTGGGCGCCGCGCGAGATGCGGCACACGTTCGTGTCGCTGATGTCCTTCAGCGGAGCGCCGCTCGAGGACATCGCCGACCTGGTCGGGCACAGGGGAACAGCGACGACCGAGACCGTGTACCGGCGCGTCATCGTTCCTGAGCTTCGCCGCGGAGCGGAAGTGATGGACAAGCTCTTTGCTTAGCGGTCGTCGCAGGCCGAGTTTTCAGTCGGCTGCCTCGCGGTCGCGCTCGGCCGGCGCGTGCTCGACGACCGAGTGGAATGGTCTGATATCAGGCTTCGGCGCCTTCAGGATCGCTTCTGACCATGCTCCGGCTGAGAGCGGATTCGCCGAGTAGACCTCGTCGTGGCGCGGCACCGTGAACCGCGCGCTCCTCTTCCTTGCCGCCGCGAGCTTGCTCGCGAACGCATCATGCTGCCTGGTGAGGCCGTCGATCCACTCGCCGGTGGTATAGGTGTCCGCGCCGGGCGTCAGGCTGAGTCGAGCAACCTCCGCCTCGCCGAGTTGCTCGGGTTCGGCCGATCGCAGCGGTTGCAGTTTCTGGTTGGGGTAGCGGCGGCGCAACTGGGCGTCGGCAGCCACGGCCAGACGGCGCGGCTGATCGGTGACGGCATCCCATTCCTGTCGATCTCTTGCGACCGCCGCCAAAGTCACCTCATGCGATCGGTACATCGTGGCCATGGCCCGGTAGGAGTGGGCCAGCTTCTCGTGCGACGCAGCGGTATCGAGCTGACCGCCATCCCGGCTGGCCCGGGCGAGGGCGTCACGGCGGATGGCTTGCATCTCGGCGTCGACCGCGCCGATGCGTATGTGGCGCAGCGCGTCGGTGAGATACCGGGGCGCCCACTGCGTCTCGGCGCGGTAACGGTCGCAGAGCAGGCGCAGGGTGCCGTCGGACAGGACGCGGACGTCGGGACCGCCGACGGGGCCGAGGCAGGCGAACGCGTCGTACCAGGCGGCTCGCAGGTCCGCGTCACCGCGGACGGGTTCGGGCCCGATCGGCTTTGCGGGGTCGCTGAATCCGGCAAGTTCGCGGTAGCCGCCGATCGCGGATGCCTTGCGCTGCCAGGCCAGCCGGTCCAGTGGGTCGGCCGGGGCAGGCCCGAGCGCGCTGACGGCCCATGGTGGCTGGTGCTCGGCGGCGTACTCGCCGATGCGCTGGGTCCGCTGGTCCATGGCCGCGGCCAGGTCGGCGACGTACTGCCGGTGACCCGGCAGGACTGCGCTGGGGATGCGCTCGCACCAGCCGGGCTGGGGGAGCGGCACCATGCCGGCGATGCGACGCCGTATCCGGGCGTCGATGACGCTGGCGATGTCGCGGGCACCGGTCAGCTCGCGCTGGCTGATCGCAGTAGTCAGTATCTGGGCGGGGTCGAGGCCGGCCAACTCGGCGGTCCGCAGGGTGCGCCACAGCCAGCGGGCCTGGGGTCCGAGTTCGCCGCGGTGGCTCTCGGGGAGCGCGCGCATCGCGACCTGGCGCCAGTGCTGGGCGCGGGCCGAGGAGGTGACGGCTTGCCACTGGGCGTGCAGGACCGTGAGGTTGCCGGCGGTCGCGAAGGTCTGCTCCTGCGTCTGCAGCGCGGATAGTTGGGCTCCGTCCCGCGATAGGACGCCGGCAAGCACGGCCATCGCCTCCTGTCGGCAATATGCCGGTCGCAGGGCTGCATCTCCGGCGCGCTCGGCGGCCAGCCGGGTGGCCCGGGCCAGCTCGGGTGCGGCCCGGAGCCCTGGCCGCGGCTGCGCCGATATCGGTGTGGTTGTGCATACGAGGGCGGTGTTGGCGTGGGTGCCGCGGGAGATGCCGACGTAGGCCTGCTGCCGGGTCTCGGTGCCGGTGATCAGCTGCAGGCCGGTGTGCACGGTCCGGCTCTGGGCGGCGTGGTCGGTGACCGCGTAGCCGAGCTCGGCGCTGGCGTAGTCGCGGTAGGTGAACGGGGTGCTCCACCGCCGCTGACCGGTGCGGGGATCGGCGTCCAGGGCGCGGCGCACGACCAGGCAGTCCCGGCAGACCTGCTCGATGCGGAGCAGGTCACCGTTGGCCAGCGTCCGAGCAGTTTCGCCGGCCTGCAGGGTGTGGTCGTTGCGGGTGCAGACGATCAGGTCGCCCGGACTGGCCTGCTGACCGTCGGTGATGCTGACCGACGGCCCGGCGGCCACTCGGCCGAGATAGATGAGTTCGCCGCGGATGCGGCGGCACAGCTCGCGGCGGTTCGCGTGGTCTTGCGCCATGAGCAGCACGTCGGTGCCGGAGAGAGTCAGCGCCACGTAGTGCTGCGCCGCGTGTTCCAACATGTCCTCGGGCGAGCCGCCGAGGATCCGGCCGTGGGCGTCATACTCGGCCAGGGCGCTGATGTCGCCGACGCGGAACCGCAATGATGCCTGCCGTTCCCAGGCGGCGGTGAACCTGACCGGCGTGCTCAGTTGGAGGGTGCCGAGCCTGACGGCGAGCAGGCTCATGCCGCCGCCGTTGCCGACTGGCTGCAGCTGCTCCCGGTCGCCGGCCAAGACGAGCTTGGCGCCCTGTTCGGTCACGTAGCCGACGATGTCGGCCAGATCCGGCAGGCCGATCATCGATGCCTCGTCGGCCAGCAGAAGATCACCGGAGTTAAGTGGTATGCGACCGCGGCCGCCGCGCTGGCCGGGCAAATGCCCGAGGAACTGCGCGGTGTTGTAGCACTCCGCCACGGCGGCGGCGAGGGTGTTGCGTGAGGCCTGCGAGGGCGTGACGCCGATGACCCGGCCAGAGTTCGAGGCGGCCCACGCGACGCCGATCGCGGACAGGACGCGGGTCTTGCCGCTGCCTGCAGGAGCGTCGATGACCGTCACCCGCGCGTCGCTGGTGAGTGCGGCGTGCGCGGCAGCCGCCTGGTCGAGCCGCAGGCCGCCCGGCGTCCGGTTATCGTCGCTGACGCCTGCATCCGCGTAGAACGTCGCGGCGAGTTGCATGGCATCGGCGCCGAGCAGTCTCGTGGACTGCTCGGGGGTCAGGCAGGGCGCCCCAGGGCCCTGCGCCTGAGCGAGCATGCGTTGTTCCATGCTCAGCTGCGCCAGCGTGGCGTACCGGGTGCCGCCGTGGCGCTGGAACACGCTGCGCCCATCGGCGCGGATGAGGTCGCGCGGCACGGCGACGGGCTCCGGCGCTTCCAGGCAGGCAACGTCGCTAAACTCGCACGCCAGTGCCCGGTCGGCGAGTTGCTCGACCAACCGCACCGCCGCAGCTGGGTCCATACCGGTCCGCGGCAGCACCCGGCCTAGGTGCTTGACGAGGTCCGCGCGAGTGAACGTGCTGCCCTCGGCCTGGGCTAAAGCCAGGGCCACTTGCGCCGCGCGGCGCGCCTGGTCCGGCGTCGGCCCGTCGGCGCGCGTTGAAGCTCGCGCAGTCTTGCCGAGGCTTGATACCGACGGCGCCACTGAGGCGAGCGAAACGCCGAGCGTGGCAGCGAGCCGCGCTGCCCAACCCTTCGGCAGTTCGTCCCAGTCGATGACGCCATGCTCCTTGCCCTTGCGCGTGCGCAGATTCGCGACCTCGCGCAGCTCGCCAAGCTCACGCTGCGACGGCGCGCGGCCGTACCGTGCGTCGAACTGCGCGGCCAGGTTCTGCGTGGCGGCGTCGATGCTGGCTCGGCGCGAGCTGAACACGGCCATCAGGTCCGCGTCAATCCCCGCGATTTCGAACCCGCGGCCGTCTGTGCGTGGTGCCCAGCGAACGCCGAACCGGCGCGTCATCGCTTCCTCCAGGTGCTGGGCCACCAGACTGCCGGTCGCGGCGACGTGGTCGTGGTAGCCGAGCGAGTCCGGTGCCCGCCATTTCCCATCGACGACAGTCCGGCAGATGTGGGCGATCTGGGAGTGCACGTGCAGCTGCATGTCTCCGTCACGCGAGGTGTGTTGCAGCCAATGAGCGACGACGAGTTCCGCTTCCCGCCACTGCCCAGTCTCCCGACCATCAGTGCGCTGGTGATGCGACCCGGTCCTCGTATACCCGGCTTCCCGCTGGAAGTACTCGAATCCCGCGTGCACCGCTTGCCAGATCATGTCCTCCATCTCGGCCGCCAGCCCCGCCCACTGCTGCTCCGCTTCGCGTTCTCCGGCGAGGCGAGCCAGCCGGGCGTTCTCCGTCAGCGAAGCGTGGAATACAGAGATTGATTTGGAGAAGCTGATCGTGAGATCCAGGTACAGCGGCGAGATCCGGGCCTGTTTCAACGCTTCGATGCGCAGCTCGGCACGCCGCTCACTTGTGGCGTGCGGTTCGGCAGCCAGCATGGCGTCGCGGACATGCTGGTAGCGTTCCGCCGCGGCTTCCTTCCTCAGCGCGCGGCCCAGTTGGGTGCCGTCCGGGTCCTTCCGCTGACCGAACAACAAGTCGTACGAGCCTCGTTCCACCTCGCGGCCCGGAGCGAGACCCAGCGCTCGTGCGCCAGGACCCCACCACCGACCCCGCGGCTCGCCAGCCTCTGCCGCCGAGATGTAGTAGTCGCCCGCCGATGCGGCGGCGTTGACCCACATGTAATCCAGGTCGTAGCCCTTCGCGATCGTCGCCACGACCGCCATCCCGCCTCACCTCCGGGCGGAGCCGACCATGATCATCAGGTGGTGCAAGGGTGTGCACAACCATGGCCAGGCTGACAAACAGGAAGCAAGATCGCAGACTGCAAGATCAGCGTGGGCCTGATTGCAGGGCTGGGAGCCGATTAAGCAGGACGAAACTGTGAGTTCTAGGAGTTATGGCCTTCCTCCGATTACCCCGCGCTGGCGCCAGAGCCGATCACCGAGGGGCGCAACGCGAAGTGGCCATAACTGAGATGGCGTGGGGAGGGCAGTTGTCAATGCGGTCGCGATCGAGGCTTCAAAGAAAACACCAGCATGTTGCGTAGGGGCTGAGGGGCAACGGCCCGCTGTACGACTAGGCCTATAACGGGATGTGATACTCAAGTTACTGATTTAGGTGTTGACAGTGTGTCATAAGCGGGCCCACGGTTGCGGGTAGCCGGGACTCATCAGTGCGATCGGCGCTGTTCGAGGTGCGCCGGCCGGAGTATTCCGGGGGCCCAGGTGCCGAGAATCCGTTTCGTCAGCCTGCTGGTAGTCGTGTGCTTCCTGGCGGGGTTCTCAGCTGTCCAGGCCGTCACGGCGGCGTCAACGCCGCAGCCGTCGCATTCTCAGCCTCGCCCGGTGGTACACCCGACCCGGCTGGTTCGGGCAGCGCACCCGTCGCCGCGGGTCCTGCATGTGCGGGACGTACGGGTGGTGCGGGCAACGGGCCGGGTAATGCGCTCACGGGTCGTCCCGTGGCCCGGCGGTGGCGCTACCTCGGCGCGTACGGCTGCTTCGGCCCGGCCCGGCACGCAGGGCAAAGCGGCGATCGAGCTGACCGCGTTTGCTACTGGCTCGGGGGACGGGGATGTGGAGTACCCGACACCGCAGTCCAGTGGGCCTGGCGGCATCGCGGTGACACCTGACGACTCGGCGTGGTTTACCGCCGGCGGGAACGAGATCGACCGGGTGACGGAATCGGGCTCCTTTACCGAGTATTCGGTGCCGGATCCTGTCTACGGCAACATCGGGGGTGCAATCACTGTCGGGGCGGACGGGAACTTGTGGTTCGCGGCTACGAGCTATATCGGGCGGATGACACGGTCGGGGGCGGTCTCCCTGTTTCCGATCTCCAGCGCGTACCTCGCGACCGAAGGGGTCACGCCCGGGCCCGACGGCAACATGTGGTTCACCAGCGTCGGAGGTTTCGGCCCCTCCTACGTCGGCTATGTCACGCCAGCCGGGGCGATAACAGAGTTCTCGATCTCAGGCGCACCTGAACTGCAGGGAATCACTGCAGGGCCGGGCGGGGCGATGTGGTTTGTGAACGTGACCGCGGGCGCGATTGAGAGCATCACGACCGGCGGCACGCTAACCGAGTACCAGTTTCCGTCGGGGTCGGGACCGTCCTCGGACTCGATGATCACCACCGGCACGGACGGCCGGCTGTGGTTCGTCGCCGGCGCCGATATCGGCGCAATGACCACCGACGGCATCTACACGCTGTACCAAACGCCGTCCGGCACCACTCCGAACGGGAGCATCGCGGTAGATCGCAGCACCCGCGCGCTGGTGTTCGTAGCCTTCGACGCGATCGGCCAGATCACTACCAGCGGCGATATGTCATTCGCATCAACTGTCGGGGAAAACTTCGGCGCCGGAGGGATCGCCTGGGCGCCGGATGGCACCTTGTGGTACGGCGACCACGACGCGGACGCGATCGGGATGCTGCCGCCCGGCCCGGCGCAGTTCCCGCCGCCGGTCCCGGTCGCCCGGACCTACGGGTGCACTTGCGGGACCACCCTGGCGGCCCGGCCGGAGTCCTTCCGGGGTGATCCGGTGAACACCGCGACCGGCGCCTACAGCGACACGGTGACCGACGCGTCGCTGTCCGGGCCGGGGGTGGCGTTCGCGTTCACCCGCGCTTACACCTCGCTGGATACCGCCAGCGGGCCGCTCGGGCCGGGCTGGACCGACCCCTACCAAGCAAGCCTGAGCTTTGACTCCTCTGGTGATGCGACGTTCACCTCTGCTGACGGGCAGCAGATGACGTTCACCGACTCCGGCGGCACCTACACCCCGGCGGCCGGCGTATATGCAACGCTGGCGGCGGTGTCCGGCGGGTACCAGCTGACCGCCCCGGACGGCACGCTTTACAACTTCAACACTGCCGGGCAGCTGACCTCGGAGACCGACCGGTCCGGCACCGGGCTGACCATGGCGTATTCCGGCAGCCAGCTCGCATCGGTCACCGACGCCGGCGGCCGCAAGGTCACCTTCGCCTACAACTCTTCCGGGCTGCTGTCGTCGCTGACGATGCCGAACGGCACCACCGTCAGCTACGGGTACACCGGCGGGCTGCTGACGTCGGTGACCGGGCTGGGCGGCGGGGTTACCAAGTACGCCTACAACAGCGCGGGGCAGCTGACCACGGTCACCGACCCGGACGGGAACGTGGTGATGACCAACGCCTACAGTTCCTCCACTGGGCGGGTCACCTCGCAGACCAACGGGGATGGCAAGACCACCACTTTCTCCTGGGACGCAGCGACGCAGACCGCCACGACCGCAGACCCGGACGGCGGGATCTGGACCGACGTGTACAACGACAACGTGCTGGTGGCCCAGACCGACCCCGACGGCGGCACCACCTACTACAGCTACGACTCCAACCTGGACCTGATCCAGGTCATCGACCCCGACGGTTACGTCACCGACATGACCTACAACGCGGCCGGCGACATGCTGACCCAGACCGCGCCGGCGCCGCTATATGCCACGCAGTCCTGGACCTACAACGCCATGAACGAGGTGCTGACCTATACCGACGGCCGCGGCAACACCACCACCAACACCTACAACACCACTGGGCTGCTCACCAGCTCCACTGACCCGGCGGGCAAGGTGACCAGTTACACCTACTACCCCGACGGGCAGACCGACACCGTCACCGACCCCGACAGCCACGTCACCAGCTACACCTACGATTCCAGCGACGACCTGGCCAGCGTGACTGACCCGGCCGGCAGGGTGACCAAGTACGCCTACAACTCCGAGGGCCAGCTCACCAGCAGCACCGACCCGGCCGGCAAGGCCACCAGCTACGCCTACAACAACCTGGGCGAGCAGACCAGCAGCACCGACCCGCTCAGCTACGTCACCAAGTACGGATACGACGCCGACGGCCGCAAGACCAGCGCCACCAGCCCCGTCGGGGATGTCACCAGCTACGCCTACGACCCTGACGGCAACCAGACCAGCGTCACCGACCCGCTCAGCGATGTAACCAGCTACACCTACGGCAACAACGGCAAGGTCGCCACCGAAACCGACCCCGAGAGCCACGTCACCAGCTACGCCTACAACGACGACGGCGACCGCACCCAGACGACCCTGCCCGGCGGCCTCACCCAGACCTACACCTACAACGCCGACCAGCAGGAAACCAGCTACACCGACCCCGGCGGCAACACCACCACCTACGTCAGCGACCCGCTCGGCCAGGTCACCTCGGAAACCAACGCCGAAGGCGAGACGACCAGCTACACCTACGACGGCGACGGCGACCAGGTGACCACCACCAGCCCGGAAGGCCTGGTCACCAGCAGCACCTACGACCCGGACAACCGGCTCACCGCCGTCGCATACTCCGACGGCGTCACCCCCGGCATCAGCTACGTCTACGACCCCGCCGGGCTGCTGACCTCCATGACCGACGGAACCGGCACCACCAGCTACACCGACAACGCCGACGGACAACCCACCAAGGTCACCAACGGCGCGGGCCAGTCGGTCAGCTACGCCTACAACGCCGACGGCAACCCCGTCACCATCACCTACCCCAACGGCAAGGCCGTCACCGACACCTACAACGCGGACCAGGTGCTCACCGCCGTCACCGACTGGAGCAGCGACAAGACCAGCTTCGGCTACAACAAAGACAGCGTCCTCACCAGCGAATCCTACCCCAACGGTGACACCGCCGCCGACACCGTCAATAAGGACGACCAGGTCACCGCCATCACCGACAAGAACTCCGGCGGCACCGCCCTGGCCGGCTTCACCTACACCGTCGGCAAGGACAGCGAGCTCACTGCCGCCACCACCACCGGCAGCGCCATCAGCGCCCCCGCCCAGACCTACACCTACAACCCGCTCGGCCAGCTCACCGGCACCGGCACCACCAGCTACGGCTACGACAACGCCGCCGACCCCACCACCCTGGGCAGCACCACCCAGACATTCAATCCCGGCGGCCAGCTCGCCACCGCCACCACCAGCGGAACCACCACCAGCTACGCCTACAACGCCGACGGCGACCGGACCAGCGCTACCACCAGCGGCACCGCAACCAGCTACGGCTACAACGAGGCAGACCAGCTCACCAGCTACACCCCCGCCACCGGGGCGGCCACCAGTTATGCCTACAACGCAGACGGGCTGCTGAGCTCGGAGACCACCAGCGGCACCACCACCAGCTACACCTGGGACACCACCGGCAGCATCCCGCTCATGCTGACCGCCGGCACCACCAGCTACCTCTACGGGCCCGGTGGGCTGCCAGTCGAATCCATCCCCTCCTCCGGCACCCCCACCTACTACATGCAAGACCAGCTCGGCTCCACCCGGCTGCTCACCAGCTCCACCGGCGCGGTCACCGGCACCTACACCTACGACCCGTGGGGCAACATCACCTCCCACACTGGCACCGCCACCACGCCATTCCTGTACGCCGGGCAGTACCAGGACCCCGCAACCGGCTACTACTACCTCCGCAACCGGTGGTACGACCCCGCCACCGCCCAGTTCCTCACCATCGACCCCGCCGTAAGCCAGACCCAGGCCCCCTACACCTACACCAGCGACAACCCCCTCAACGCCACCGACCCGCTCGGACTCTGGAACATATCGGACCTGATCCCGGAGGTCATGGCAGTTGGCATAACCGCAGGCCGGCATGTCCTTAACTGGCTGAATCAAGAGCAAGCCAACTTCGATGAAGGCCTCTGCAACCCGCTTAACCAGATCCCCCTCATCCTCATCGGCGGGCTGGCTGACGGCGGTGACGGTGGCGACGACTTCGCTGCTGAAGAGAGCGGCTTCACGGGCAGTACGACACTTCATGGGGCCGAACAGCTTCAAGCCGCGGGCTTCGACAACACCGATATGGCCTTGATCAAGGCAGGAAATTCCTATGAACAAGAGGACGGGGCTATCGCGTACGTATCCCAAACGGGACCAAACTCTTACAACATGATCGTGGAAAATGAACTGGGTCAGATTGTGACAGCGCATCGTGGTATGACCTTCAAGGAGCTGTCCGGATTGGCCCGCAACCAGGGATGGACGGGATGGCCGTGACCACCAAGGCTGTTCGAGTTTCGTATGACCCCGAAGCAGACGCAGCCTACGTCTACCTACGTGAGGGTACTGAGTTTGGCCGAGTCGCGAGGACTGCATTCTGCGACATAGAGCTGCAGAATGCGGCGATAAACGTCGACTTTGACAATCAAGGACGGGTGGTCGGCTTCGAGATCCTCGGTGCCCGCAAGCTGTTGCCGGAAGCCCTCCTTGAATAGCCGCAGAAGAGGGAGCCAATGCCTGAGCGCGAGCAGGGGCCTTGAGTCTCGTGGGTTGTCGCGGCGGGAACGCAACGTCTTGGACGGTCTGCTCGACCAGGTCGATCGCCTTGACAATGCGATCGCGGCGATGACAACACCGTGCATCCTGCGCAGACAACGCTGGCCGACCATGCCGGGCCAGAGTTGACGTGCGTTTAGCCCGAACGGCCAGTTCGAGTACTTCGGGAGCTTCAGGTACCCATGAAAATTGATGTTGGAATAGCGACGCCTCCGCAACGTAAGGAGGCAGTGGCCGAGCTTCGCGTCCACCATGAGGGTGGTGGCTTGTCGATCCCTGCAGAGATTTTCCGCGAGGACGGCAAGCTTATGCCTGCGATTTACGGACTCCAGGGCGGAATCGAGTGGGAATTTCGGATTGCGGACTTCTTGATAGCGCTCGGCCGCGGTGTGGAGATAATGGAGAAGTGAATTTAGTCGCGCCGCTGAGAATGAGGTGAGTCCCTTGAACTATGCTGCCGGTTTCGTGCCGGTCGCTCAGTAACTCACATGGCTAGCCTCGATCCTGCCTGATCTTGAAGTGCTGGCCCGAGCCTGCTGCCTCGGTCTGTTTCAGATCGACTGTCGCGACTCCGCTGACCTGGAACGGCAAAAGAGCCAACCTAAGAGCCAACGACCAGCGCATGAGGGCGACTTCCAGCCACGCCCGCCTGCTGTCTTAGCACGTCAGTGCGACCTGCGGCGATCTCGAGCAACTCCCATCGGCGGACTGCTTGCGCCTTACAAGGGAGGGGTCAGTGGTTCGAACCCACTTGCGCCCACCAGGTCTCTGTAGGTACACAGGGTGACCTGCGGGTGAATCGCTCAGCACCTAATCCGGGAGGCAAAGCAAAGAGCCTCGCCTCCGGCTCTGCCACCAAATATGAGTAGCACGGCGACCGGCTGCTGGAATGGTGGGAGCAACACCTTGGGAGAAGGAATGCACGAAACACCGATAAGTGGCCTAGCCGGAGGCATAGCGGAAACTTGGCGTAGGCGCGGTCCTGCTGATTGGCGCATTCATGTCTTCTAAGTACGCATTGGCGCTTCAGCGCCAGGCTGCGAGGTTGATGCGCTCCCAGCGAGGCTACTCTGAGTTTCCTTCTGCTGGTAACAAATTTGCTTGAATATATGGCACTATTTTTGCGCATTTGCAGGTTGCTACTCTATAGTGCTTGGGCTAGTGACTGTCTTCCGAGGTCGCTAGTGTCACGATAG
>JBAUAR010000459.1:0-2509 GCA_049675875.1 Streptosporangiaceae bacterium | reverse complement strand
GGTTAGCCACGCGCAGGCCCGTGGCCAGCGGCCGCGGGTGCCCGGCACGACGGTGGTCAGTAGCCGGTCGGACGCGGCCAGCAGGTCGGCCGGGGTCATGTGCGGAGCGCATTCGCCAGGCGGGCGGTGTCCTCGACGAAGTGGCGGAGATCGCCCTGATAGCGCTCATGGGTTCCCTCTCGCGCCGCGTCGAACGCCTTAACAGCGGCCTGCCCGCCCAGCTGGCGGATCGCCGCGACGACGTCGCCGCCGCGGTCGGCGTCGTCCAGCAGGGCCAGGGCCAGCAACTGGCGGAGCTTCTGCGCCGCGATGAGTTCCTTCTCGACGTCCGCGTGGCGCACCCCGGCCTTGATGCGCCGGGCCCGGATCACCTCGTGGCACGCGGCCTCCAGCGCACTGCGGCAGAAGCCGGCCACCACGACGGCACGAGCTTCCTCGGGCAGCTCGGTCGTCCGTGCCAGGGCGCGGGCGTCGTCAAGGTAACGGCTCACCGGGTCCTCGTTCTTGGTCAGCTCGACGACAGAGCCCTCGCGGCGGGTGACCTCCCAGATGGTCGCCGGCAGCTGCAGACGCCGGATCGCCTCCGGCAGCCGGTCGTCATGAGTGAACACCACAACCTGCCGGTCCTCGCCCACCCAGGCGAGCAGCCTCGCCAGGCCCTCGACCTTCGCCGGGTCCATCGACTGCACCGGGTCGTCGATCACGATGAACCGGAACGGGCTGTCTGGAGACGTGGCGCGGGGCAGGAACAGCGCGAGCCCGAGCGCATGCAGTTCACCCTGGCTCATCACGCTGAGAGCTGCGCCCGCCACCCCATCCACGGTCACGTCCACGCTGACGTGCCGCTGCGTCGAGGCGCCCGCCAGCTTGACGGGCCCGAGCTCCACGTTGCTTTCTTGGCGCAGCATGCCCCAGACGTGCGCGGACGTTTCCGTCAGCTGAGCCATTCGGTCGTCGCGGATCTCCTGGCCCGCTTTCCTGAGCCAGTCGTAAGCCTTCCGGACGTCGGCGAGATCCGCCGCGGCGCGCTCGCTCGAGCGGGCGACCTCAAGCCAACTCGCCAGCGCAGCGGCGACAGGCTGCCAGGCCTCGCGGCGCTGCTTGGCCACGGCAGCGGCCCGTTCCTGCAGATCAACGACCCCGGCAGCCAGCGCCGCCAACGTGTCCCGGGCGCTCGCGATGAGCTGCGCAGCTGAGCCCGACCCGGCCAGGTTCGCCCACGCTTGCCATGCCTCACGCGCTGCGGTGGCGTCCACCACGCTGCCGAGATCCAGGCCGAGCACAGCAGGAGCGCTGCCGGTCAGTTCGCGCACCGCCGTCGTGGCAGCGGCGAATTCTTTCTGGGCCGCGTCGGCTTCCCCGGCGGCCGTGTTGAGCTGTTCGATCTCGGTGCGCGCGGAATCTGCCCACTGGTGGTCCAGCACGCTTGCCCGGCAGACCGGGCACGGCTGGCCAGGATGATCGGCCTCGTGGGCCAGCGCCAGAGTGAGCAGGCTCGCGATGCGGCGGGCGTCCTCAGCAGGCGTTCCCGACATGCTCGTAACGCGCTCGCTGGCAGCGCGCAGCCGCTCGATCGCCGCAGCAACATCACCGGCCGACGGCAGACCGATCGCCCCGACGAGGGCCAGCCGGCTCGCCACCGGGTCGTCGGCCGCGGCGCCGCCGACTGCCAGCGTCTCGATGACGTCCAGCTTCCACGGCCGGCGTCGCACCGCGTCCAGCGCGGTGCTGGCGCGGCTGTCGGGATGTTCCTCGAGCCGGGTACGCAGCCCAGGTAGCTGCCTGTCGGCCAGCTTGCTGGGCTCATCGAGCCGCTTGCGCGCGTCGGTGAGCCGTTTCTCCGCGGCCACGAGCTGATCCAGGCCAAGGATCGCCTGCAGCGCGTCGTACATGTCGCTCGGCCGGCCGCTGACCAGCGCTCCGAGCTCGGAATACGACAGGAACGGGCGGAACACCTCCAGCGGCGCCGACCAGCCCATCGTGGCCAGCGGCCGTCGCGGCGCTCCGGTTTCTTGCACCAGGGACGCAGCGCTGTCCAGGCTGACGTCCTGCGGCCACTCGCGTGCGACGCGGACCACGCCTGTCTGGCCGTCCGCGGTCAGCTCCACGCCGATCCCGGACTCGCCGGTTGTGTGCAGGTTGCGCCAGCCATCCCGCCACACCTGAGTGCGACCCGACCAGCGCTTGTTGTCGTCTGTCAGGGCCAGCTCGGCAGCCTCGGCCAGGCTCGACTTGCCAGACCCGTTGCGGCCCGCGACGACGGTAAGACCCGGACCTGGCTGCAGCCGCAGCACCGTTTTCGGGCCGATGCCGCGGAAGCCCTCGACCTCGACCGACCGCAAGTACAGCCCGGCGAGCGGTGTCTCCGCCGCTGGCCCGTTTCGCGGCGGCCGACCGCCAGCGGCCGTGGTGTTGCTGAGCACGGCGTCGAGATCGTTGTCGCCCAGCAGCGCCGCCAGCACCAGGTCTGCGGCCCGGCCGGGCGGTCCGGACTGATCGAGTCGGGCCG
>JBAUAR010000458.1:0-12436 GCA_049675875.1 Streptosporangiaceae bacterium | reverse complement strand
TCAAACCGTGACCGCGGAACGGCTAGATGATGGGAGCCGTGTAAATCGAGAGGTTTACGCACGGTTCTGAGAGGGCCGGGGGGTGCGATTCCCCCCGGCTACTCGCCACGGCGCTGGTGCGGATCTTGAACGGGCCGCGAACTCCGGCGTCTAGCGGTCAGCGGGCGGTGTCACTCAGAACGCAACCGGGTCCCAGCCGCGCAGATGTCTGGCGGACTGGCGGTACTCCCACTCGATCGCATCTTTGAGCGCGTGGGCCAGCCGTCCCCCAGTAGTGATGCCGGCGATGTCGGCGACCCCGCGGCGGGTCCCGACCGACACGACGAACCCTTTGCCGTGGAAGTTGAACGCTTCCGGCGACTGGCCCTTCACCTCCGCGACCAGGTTCCTGGCCACCGTTTCGGCCTCTTCCAGCGCCACCTGCGCCAGCGGGGGCAGCACGTGCCCGGTGCGCGGATTGGTCACCGCGGCAAGATCGCCTGCGGCGTAGATCTCTGGATGCTCCAGCGCGCGCAGATACGGGTCGACCTTGACTCGGCCGCTGTGGCCGGTCGGCAACCCTAAGTCAGCGATCAGCTCGGGCACCTTGACCCCGCCGGCCCAGACGAACATTCCGCCCGCCACGAGCTGGCCATCCCTCAGCTGGAAGCCGTCCTCGGTCGCCGCCGTGATCGTGGTGTTGGTGCGGATCTCGACGCCGAGGTGAGAAAGGATTTTGGTGGCCTTGTCGATCAGCTGCGGTGAAGAGCCGGCCAGGATGGTGGGAGCTGCCTCGATCAGCTGGAACGTCGGCAGGTCGGGTGCCAGGCCGCGATGGCGGGCGACCTCGGGCAGCATTTCAGCCAGCTCGCCGGCGAGCTCGACCCCGGTAGGGCCGCCGCCACCGACCACAACCGTCGCCAGCCGGCGCTGCTGCTCAGGATCGGCGGCCGCGGCAGCGGTGAGCGCATCGCAGGCGGCGGCCCATACCTGCTCTGCATCGCTGGCCGAATACAGCGACAGCGTCCGTTGGACAAGGCCGGGGATGGCGAAGTCGTCGGGCCGACTCCCAAGCGCCAGCACGAGCCGTCCCCAGTCGACTGGCCCAGCCCCGGTCAGCAGCCGCTGGCCGGGCAGGTCGATACCGGTGACCTCGGCCTGAACGAAGCGCACTCGTCTGGCCAGCACTTTCTGCAGCGGAATCCGCACCGCATCTGCGGCGCGGGTCCCGCCAGCGACTCGCGGCAGCTCGGTGAGCACTTGGTGGTAGTCATGCCGGTCGACCAGGGTCAGCTCGACCGCGGGGTTGTTGCGCAGTCCGACCGCCAGGCGCAGCGCGACGTGCAGGCCGGCATAGCCAGCCCCGGCAACCACAATCTGCCTGTTTCTCCCACCGGGGACGCCGTTCTTGCTGTTGCGAGAGGTCATGGGTCAGGGGTGGTTGTCCCAATGGCAGCGCAGCGCGGCCGTGAGCTCGGCGGCCCGCTCGTCGGGGAAGAACAGGCGGGCGCCGTCGATCTCGACGACCTTGCTGGCGCCGGGAATGGTGTCGCGTAGCCAGTAAGCCCACTTGCGGGGGAAGAACTTGTCGCCGGTGCCCCAGACGATGAGCGTCGGCACCTGCAGCCGGGCCAGCGCGGGTTCAATCGCGAGCAGGTCGCGGGCACGAAGGGACGGCAGAATGCGGTCGTTTTGGCGGGCGGACTCGGCAGTGCCGAACAGCGGTTCCAGCCAGGCGCGCGCGATTTCGACGGGCAGGTTGGCGATGTCCTGGTAGCCGGCGCCGTACATGCGCTTGCGGCCCCGCGAGATGTCGCGTAGCAGCAGCCGGGGCAGGATGCGGGCCGCAAGGCCGGTGCGGGAGAGCAGGACCATGGGCGCCAGCGCCTTGGGCGGAAGGTTGTTGTGTGCCTCGCAGTTGGTCAGGGTCAGGGTGTGCAGCCGCTCGGGGTGACCGGCAGCGAACGCCTGGGAGATTGCGCCGCCTGTGTCGTTTCCGACCAGGTCGATGCCGGTCAGCCCGAGCGTGTGGCAGAAGTCGGCGACGAACCCGGCCAAGCCTGGCAGCGTGAAGTCCTGGCCGGCATCGGCCGGTGTCTGCCCGTGCAGGGGCAGGTCGACGGCCACGCAGCGACGCTGCCCGTGGAGCTGCTCGATCACGTGCCGCCACAGGTAGCTGCTGGTGGCCAGGCCGTGGACGAACAGCGCCGGTCGACCCGGGCCGCCGGTGTCGATATAGCTGACGGGACCGGACCGAGTGCGGACCTCACCGCGGTGCCTGTCGAGGCGTTCCATCTCTGTGGACATCTGCTTCTCCCGTTCTGGATCGGATGCTGGGCGGTTAAGGGGCGCGCACCGTGGTGCGGGCCCGCGGAGTTGATCAATTTCGTTCCCGGCACGTTCGTCACCGGTGCCACCACGGCGGGACTACTCTGCGCGCAACGCGGTGGCGGTTCGGACACGTGCGGCCCAGCCTGCCGGCCCGAGCGCCGCGGCCGTGGCGATGACCAGACCGGAGAGCGCTAGCAGCACGAGTTCGCCTGCGGGGTAGACCGATAGCAAGGCGCGGGGAACGTTGGTCTGCCCGGCGTGGCCCATGACCGGCACGACATACCGGTGCAGCGCAACCCCGGCCGGGGTTGCGATGAGCCCGGCCACGATACCGATGCCGCAGACCGAGTAGACCACCATCGCAAGCGTCTGCAGGGGCGTCATGCCGATGGCCTTGAACACTCCGAGGTCATGCGCTCGCTCCCTGATCTGCAGTACCACGGTGTTCAGGACTCCGAGCCCGGCAACCACCATGAGCAGGATGGTCAGCACGACGACCAGGAAGACGACGGCTTTGAGCGCGGGGCTGCTGGTGCTCGTGGTGATGTCGAAGGACGGCCCGAGCCTGGCCGACAGCGCGTTCGCGTACGACTGTGTGATGGTCCCTGGCCGGATCCCCACGTCGTACTGGTCGGGCATGAGGCCGGGAACGGCAGCCGCCAGGGTCGTCGCGCTCATGAACGCGTCGGCAGTAGTTCCGTCCGGGGCGAAGACCTCACCCACAATGCGAACGGTCGTCTGCCGTCCGACTGAGGCCAGTGTGTAGGTGTCGCCGACGGCGGTCCCGGTATCGGTAAGGAACGCGGTGTTGACGTCGGCCTGGCCGTTGCCGGAGTACCAGCGCCCGGTGATCAGGCTCCATCCGATCCACCTGGGCGCGCCGGCGTAGGCGGTTACCGAAACCGGCGTCGCCGGTCCGGGACTGGCCAGCTGATCATCGGTCTCCGCCACGTAGTGCAGCGTGCCCGGCTGGCGGTTCAGCGCGGCGATGATCGCCCGCTGCTGTCGTGCCGTCAGGCTGCCTTCTGGTGGAGACACCTGCACGGGCTCGGACTGCGCCAGCGACACCTCTGCCGCCGCCCGGCTCGCCGAGGTGCCGAGGCCGATCCCGAATGTCACGGCTATGGCGCCGAACGCGATCGCGGCCAGCGTCACCAGCGTGCGGGCCGGCCGGGCGAACGGCGCGGCGAGCCCGACGGTCAGGGGCCGTGGCAGCCACTGCAGACGGCCGAGCAGCCGGTGGGCCAGGTACCCCCGCGACGGGCGTGGCGCCCGCCCGGTGGCCATCGCCTGCACCGCGCTCATCCGCCCGGCCCGGATCGCGGGCGCTGTCGCGGCCGCGCACGTGAACGCCAGCATTGCCAGCGGCACGAAAACGACCACCCAGGCCGGCATCAGCAGCAGGCCGATCCCGTACACGGCCGCGTTGATGTTGAGCAGTGGCACCGACAGCAGGTCACCACATGCCGCTCCGGCCGCGCAGCCGGCCAGCGCCGGGATCGCGACCTGGAGAACGTAGGCGCCGACGACCTGGCCGGGGGTGAACCCGATCGACTTCAGCACCCCGATGCGCCGCAGCCCGCCGACGACAGCGCCGCTGACAACGTTCACGACGATCAGGGCCGACAGGACCAGGGCGATGACGCCGAAGGCCACGATGAAGGGAACGTAGGGCGCGACCTGGGTGGCGGCCTGCTCGCGCGCGGTCAGATAGGACTCGGGTACGCCGAGCAGCGAGCCGCGTGGCAGCGCAGCGCGGAGGGCGGCGACATCGGCCGCGACCTGGGTCGCGGACCCGGCTTGGGTGAACCGGTAGAGCATCTGCGCAACGCCGGGGCTGTGCAGCCTGCCGATCTCGGCGGGCACGACCCAGGCCTGCGCGGTGGCCGTGACCGAGGTCGCGATGCCGACGACGGTGAGCCGCCGGCCGGCCACGGTGATCTGCTGGCCGAGCCCGACAGGAAGGCTGTTGCGCTGGCGCGCCCAGACGACTTCGCCGGTCGTCGTCGCCCAGCGGCCGGAGTCCAGCGAGAGGTCGTCCACCGGGCCGCCCGGTGCCTGGCGGCCGGTCAGCACGATTTGCTGGACCAGGGCGCCGGCGGCGCCGGGCAGCGGGAGGTGCGCGGTGACCTCGGTGAGGGGGAACGGCCCGGCGGCCGCGGTCACGCCCGGCAGCCGAGTCGTGACCGCGAGGAGCGCGGGCGACGCCCGGACTGTGTCGACCGTGATGGCTACCTGGGCGCCGCGATCTTTGGCGAAGGCGTGGTCGAACGGCGCGTTCGTCTCCACGATCAGACCGAGCGCGAGGGCCGATGCGATGGTCGAGGCCACCACGACAAGGCCGATGACTGCCGCTTGCAGCGGCCGGGCGGCCAGCCCGGTCCATGCGGCTCGTAGGGCCGCCTTCACGGCCGGCCTCCCGTCAGGTCGCACGCCGAATCGCGTGCGAGCCGGCCGTCGACGATCTCGACGACCCGCCGGGCGTACCGCTGCGCCAGGTCGGGGTTGTGGGTGACCAGGATGAGCGTCTGCCCGCCGGAGTTGAGCTCCAGCAGCAGCTCGCCGATGGCCTCGCCGGACGCGGTGTCCAGTGCGCCTGTCGGCTCGTCAGCGAGTAGCAGCGGCGGGCGGTTCACTAGCGCCCGCGCGATCGCGACCCGCTGCCGCTCGCCCCCCGACAACCGGGCCGGGTAGGTATCGGCATACTGAGCGATCCGCAGCCGGGCCAGCAGCTCGGCGGCGCGGGCCCGGGCCTGCGCCCGAGCCTGGCCGGCGAGTTGCGCCGGGAGCAGGACGTTGTCGGCGACGGTCATGTCGTCGAGCAGGTTGAAGAACTGGAACACCATCCCGATCTGCCGGCGCCGGAAGCGGGCCATCTGGCTCTCGGAGAGCGTATCCACGCACTCGCCGCCGACCCGGACCGTCCCGCTCGTCGGGCGGTCCAGCCCCGCGATCAGGTTGAGCAGCGTGGACTTCCCGCTGCCCGACGGGCCCATGATCGCGACAGCCTCGCCTGCGGCCACCGACAGGGTTACGTCCGCCACCGCCGGGCTGCCGCCGGCCCGTAGGCTGTCGTATTTCTTGGTCACCTGCGCAAGCTGGACCAGGGAGTCCATCTCAGCCTCGATTCGGTCACAGTTCCGGGCGCTTGAGGCGCCGGAAATAGGCACCGGAGCTGCGCAGCCACAGCAACGCGACGGATGCCAGCCCGATGCCTGCCACGGCGAAGCTGAAGATCAGGTTCACGGTGCTCCGGCCGGCGCTGACGTCGTAGAGCCCGAACAGGACACCAAGCACGGCCAGCACGGCCGCGCTGATCCGCGCCGAGTTCTTGCCCCGCCTGCACGCGCGCGCGATCCAGACGAACAGAACCGCGGCAATCACCGCGATGATCGCAGTGGCGATAACCGTGACGTTCGTAAGCGTGCTGAGACCGGCGGCCGACAAATGCGGGTGCTTCTGCCGGAGGGCCACCTTCGTGGCCCCGGCCGTCACCAAGACGACGACTGCGTGGATGACGGAAGCAACCGCTCCCGCGTACATGATCCGGCAGGCGTTCCGGATGGCAGCCGGGACATCCGGCTGGACAGTGCCAGGTAGCTGGCCGTTCTCCGTGCGGTGCTCGATCATTTCCTTTCCTCTTCTCCCGATCGGCTTGAAAACGGGAAGCTGGGGGGTCTCTGCGGGGCAGGGCTGGCACTCAGCGCGCGCCGTTCTAGCCGAGCGAATGCTGCGCCTGAGCCGGCCAGCAGAAGCCGGGTCGGCCAGCCCGAGGCCGCGCGGAGGATGTGCAGTTCGTGCGACTGTGCGTGGCGGGCCAGCCATGGCGCTGCGAACCGCCGGACCGGCAGGGTGGCTTTGCGCTGCATCTGCTTCTCGCACCACTGGTAGGCGTCGGCGCGCAGGTAGCGGCGCATCGCCGGGAGCACTTGCTGTTCCTCGTCTGCGAGGTGTTCCTCAAGCAGGTCGCGCAGCTCACGGATGGATGCGTACAGGTCGCATGATGCGCTTGGCTGGGAGCGGACCCTGGCCGTTGCCCGGACGGCCTGGGTGAGCGTGGTCGCAACTACGAGCCGGTCGTCCGCCAGTGGAGTGATATCGACCGCAGGCCCTGCGGCGGCGGCAGTGGCCGGCCAGAGGATGTCGTCTTCGCCTTCGTTGTGGGTGCTGATCTGGGCCAGGATGGCCGCCGTGTAACGCCACGCGGGGATTGGCCGTGGCATGACGCCCCCGGCCGTCTGGCCGAGGCACGCGACGAGCCGATCCAGGTCCTGGCCGATCGCCCGGTGCGTCACCACGATCCGGGTCAGGTCCGGCGCGGGCTCGTGTGCCGATCTGGGCCGGAGAGCGAATCGCGATGCAGCGGACATGTCTTCAGGCTCAGCTAGCTCGCTTGAGGCCAACTTGCGGAAGACTTGCGGTCGGGACAGGCTAGGCCTGATTTCGCCCGTCAGCGAGGTGCCTGTGATCGCGGTTCGTGTGCTCGGACCGGTCGAAGTGACTTTCGGCGGCGCAGTCGCTGACGTCGGGGGGCCGAGGCAACGCTGCGTGCTGGCCCGGCTGATCGCGGCTCATGGCCAAGTGGTGTCCGCCGATCGCCTTATCGAGGACCTGTACTCCGATGAGGGGCCGCCGAGAGCGCTGGCGGCAGTGCAGTCGTACGTCTCGCACCTCCGGCGAGCACTGGAGCCCGGCCGCCAGGCCTGGGGAGCAGCGAGTGTCCTCGTGACCTCGCCGCCGGGATATGCGATCCGGCTCGACCGAGCGGCGGTCGACGCCTGGCAATTCGAGGACGAAGTACATCGAGTGGCCGGACTTGACGACCCTGGGGCGACCCACGACCGGCTGTCCACGGCGCTGACCTGGTGGCGTGGTACAGCCTTTCAGGAATTCGGCGGACTGCCGTGGGCAGATCTCGAGGCGTCGCGGCTGGACGAACTGCGCCTGCTCGCGACCGAGCGGCTCGCTGAGTGCTCGCTGCGGCTTGGCCGGACCGCGCAGGCAGTCGTCGATCTGGATCGCCTCACCGCCGACCATCCGCTGCGGGAAGAGGCCTGGCGGCTGCTTGCGCTCGCCCTCTACCAGTCTGGGCGTCAGGGCGACGCGTTGGCGGCATTGCGCCGGGCGCGGGCGCGGCTGGCAGAAGAGCTAGGTATTGATCCCGGCCCGCTCCTGCGCCAACTCGAGGAGAACATTCTCGCCCAGGATCCGCGTCTGGCGCCGCCGCTGCAGTCGGCCGGTTCGCTGCGGACCCTGCCACGAAGTTCGGCGACAGCAACCCCGGCGGCCATGGCCGACGGGGTTCCACCGGTTGACGCGGCGCACTTCGTCGGGCGCGTTGCCGAACTGGAGGACGTGATGCGGGCCGCAAAGCGGGCAGCGGCCGGCCGATCAACCATAACCCTGGTGACTGGCGAGCCGGGTGCCGGCAAGACCGCGCTTGCCGAACAGATCAGCGAGCGCCTCGCGGATGAGGGCTGGACAGTGACAGCCGGGCGGTGCCCCGAGCACGAGGGAGCACCCGCGGCCTGGCCGTGGGCCGAGGCCCTTCGCCGGCTGGCCGCCGCGGTGCCGCCGGACGAGCCGGAGGCGCTGGCGGCGCTGCTGACGGACAGCACATCCCAGGATGGCGACGTGGCCGCCGCACGCTTCAGGCTGCACCGGGCCGTGGCCGCTTACCTGGACGCTGTAAGCCGTTCAGCCCCGTTGCTGGTGATCCTTGACGACCTGCACCGGGCGGACGGCGAGTCGCTGACGATCCTCGCCGACACCACCGCCGGCCTTGCTGCCAGTCGAATTCTGGTGCTGGCTACCTACCGGTCCGGCGAGGTGAGCGAGCAGCTATCTGCCTATCTTGCTTCGCTGGCTGCCCGTGAGCCGGTTCGGATGGTCCTGCGCGGGCTCGACGCGAGCGCTACGGCCGAGCTTGTCCGAGCGACATGTACCCGCCCGGTAGACGAGCCAACGGTCCAGGCCATCGCCGCGCGCACCGGCGGCAACCCGTTCTTTATCAAGGAAACGGCCAGGCTGCTGGACTCCGAGGGCGCAGCGGTGGCAAGCACCGCAGTGCCGACCGGAGTCCGAGAAGTCCTAGGACGCCGGATCGCCCGGCTCCCCGGCACGGCCCAGACGATCCTCCGGCAGGCATCAGTGCTGGGCACCGAAGCTGACGTAGGTGTGCTGGGCGACCTCGCAGATGTCGATGACAACACTTTGCTCAATGCCGTCGAAGCCGGGCTGCTGACCGGTCTGGTCACCGAGCCGACCACGGGCCGGATCCGGTTCACGCACGCCTTGGTCCGCGACACCTTCTACCAGAGCTTGTCCCGACTGCGCCGCTCCCGCCTGCACACCCGCGCTGCGGAGGCGATCGAACGACAACGTCCAGACGATGTGGCCGCCCTGGCACACCATTACGCCGAAGGCGGCACCGACCCAGTCAAGGCGGCCAAGTATTGCGCGCTCGCCGCTGAGCAGGCGGAGCAGCGGTTCGCCTACCAGGAGGCTGCCCGGCTGTGGGAGCAAGCCGTCGCCTGCATCGAGCAGGCAGGCTGCGCTTCTGCACGGGAGAAGTTGGACTTGATACTCAGCCTGGTACGCGCGCTTGCGCATGCGGGCCAGCTAGCCCGTGCCCGCGCCTGGCGGCGTGATGCCGTGCGGGCTGCATTGCCGCTCGACGACCCGGACCTGATCGCCAGGGTCATTACCGCTTTCGACGAGCCGAGGCTCTGGTACTCCCATGCATACGCCGGCACAGATCACGAACTGGTCGCCACGGTTGAGGAGACACTTGCCAGCCTTCCCGGCGGCGACCACCAGCTGCGGTGTCGGCTTCTCACCACACTGGCCTTCGAGCTGGAAAGCGACTGGTCCGAGCGTGGCTACCAAGCCTCCGCGCAAGCCGTCGAGATGGGCCGGCGGCTGCGCGACCCAGGCGCGCTCACGATCGCCATTATCGGTCGCTACTTCCAGAGCTTCCGCCACGATGAGCCGCACGAGCGGCGGAAGCTTGCCGTCGAGTTGCTCGCATTGCCTGGCATACCGATCACCGCAGAAGCGATCGCGCACGTACTGCTCACCGCAGCAGCCAGCAGCGCCGCCGACTTCACCATGGCGGACCTGCACGCCGCCGAGGCGACGCGCATCGCGGACAGGTACGACCTTCCCACCACCGCCGCGCTGATCGGCCTCTACCACGCGATGCGGTGCGCACTGAACGGCGACCTGACCGGGGCCGCCCTGCGCTACCAGCGCACAGGCGACCAGATGAACAGATTCGGGCCTGGGCGGCAGGGAACCGCGATGAGCACCATAGGCCGATTCACGCTCCTCGTCATGCAGGACAGGACGGCTGAGATGGCCAGCGAGTTCAACATCCGCCCCGCTCCGTTCCCCGAGCTATACACTCTCGCGCTGGCAGCCTCGGGTCGCGACGCCGACGCCCGCCAAGCAGCCGCCCGCCTGGAGAGCGTTCGCCCGGACCGCTTCTGGCTATTCCTGACGTCCGTCCGCGGCCTGCTCGCCATTGCCATCGACGACCGCGAGCGCGCACAGTCCTCCTACAACGCGCTCCTGCCATTCGCCGCGCGGCCCGCCGGAGCCGACTCGATGGTGCCGCTGTGGCCCGTTGCTCAGATCCTTGGCGACCTTGCCCGGTACCTCGATAGTGAGGACGCACGCGCGCATTACGAACACGCGATGGCCATCGCCCAGCGAGCCGACGTGGAGCCGTGGCGCGCGGCCGCCACGCGGCGAATCGCGCAGCTGTCCGACTAGGCGGCGGCGTGTTCAGAGACGCCGACGTTTTCGCCGCGGCGGCCGGGGGCGGATACACGCTGCTCACCGAGAACGTCAGTCACTGCGCCCAGCTCTTCGAAGAGCACGTGGCGGCGGGCCGATACCACTTCGGCATGCTGATCGCGCTGTCGTCGCGGTTCTCGCGACGGCCTGCTGGGTACGCCGCGATCGTGGCCGCAGTCGCAGCTATAGCCACTGATCAACTTGATGATCGCCTTGTGTACGTGGATCGCCCCGGCCAGGCTTAACTACCCGTCGGTCGGCCTGGCCGCACGGGTACTGTGACTGGCGTCGGCTTGCTGCTTATATTTCTTGGATGACCATGCCTGCGGCGCGCTCGGGCGTGCGCCTGGCCGAGTTGCTGGCTGTGTTGTCGCTGGCGAGTGACCTCGGTATGGGCCAGCCGATGGAGCATGTGCTGCGCCAGTGCCTGATTTCCCTGCGGCTGGCCCAGCGCTTGGGCCTGGATGGGGCCGACCGCGAGGTGGTGTACTACGCGGCTCTGATTGCCTGGGTGGGCTGCCATGTGGATGCCTATGAGCAGGCAAAGTGGTTCGGCGACGACACGGCCCTCAAAGCCGACATGCGCCATACCGATTTTCACACCGCGGCATCGGGGCCGATATTTATACTCCGTCACCTTGGCGCTGGCAGGCCCATGCTGCAGCGGGTCCTTCTCGGGATGGCCTTTGTCGGCGACGGCCGCCGTGAGGCCATGTCGATGCCGGAAAATCACTGGCGGGCGGTTGACGACCTGATGGCGCGGCTGGGCCTGGCCCAAGGCGTTCGCGACTGCGTGGAGCAGACCTTCGAACGCTGGGATGGCAAAGGCGTCCCGAAGGGGGCCAAAGAGGAAGAGATCCTCGTTACGTCCCGGCTAGTCACGCTCGCCGACGTGGTCGAGGTCTTTCACCGCGCCGGCGGAACGGACGCCGCGATCGCGGTTGCCCGGCAGCGACGCGGGACGCAATTCGACCCGCACGTCGTGGACGTCTTCACCGGCCAGGCGACAGCGCTGTTCGCAGGCTTTGACGAGGTCAGTAGCTGGGACGCCGTGATCGCGGCAGAGCCAGCCCTGGGGATTCACCTGACCGATGCGGAGTTCGACGCTGCACTTGAGGCGGTTGCTGACTTCGCCGACGTTAAATCGCCTTACACTATCGGCCATTCGCGTGGTGTGGCTGACCTGGCGGGAGAGGCCGCCGGTGTCTTGGGGCTGGGTGGCCAGGCCGCGACGCTGGTTCGCCGGGCCGGGCTGGTTCATGACCTCGGGCGCCTAGGCGTGCCGAACACGATCTGGGACAAGCACGACAGGCTCAGCCACACGGAGACCGAGCGGATTCGCCTTCATCCGTATCTGACCGAGCGCATGCTGGCCTGCTCACCCGCGCTCGCTCCGCTGGCCGCCATCGCGGTGCAGCATCATGAGCGCCTGGACGGTTCTGGCTATCCCCGCGGGCTGTCGGGGCCGCGGGTGGGCTGTCGAAGCGGCCCGTCCTGCGGCAGCAGTTGCGGCAAGCGCCGTCCTGACCCGCGGACATGGGTCGTTGCGGCGGGGCTTCTCGACGAGTTCAGTGTCAGTGCCTACGATGCGATCGCCGCGCTTGACGCTGGATTCGCTAGAGGGAACCCCGGCGGCGCTTGCTGGTCGGCTCAAAAGGACGCTTCGGCGTCGCGTTCGCGGTGCATGGCTGTCCTGCTTGTCACGCAATAGGCTAGAAGATCGTAGTTGGCGCGTCAGCTTGGTCTGCTGCCGGCGGATAGGCGATGACCCGGCACGTCCTCACCTGCTGCCAGGGAGTCACTGGCTGCGGGAGCCGGGGTGGTCCGGCAGCGAGTCCGCGGGTCCCGATCCCAGGTAGCGGAGGACGGCGAGCACGCGGCGGTGGTCGGTGTCTGACGGCGTGAGGCTGAACTTGCTGAAGATGTTGGCTACGTGTTTTTCGACGGCCCGTTCGGAGATCACGAGTGTGTCGGCTATCGCGCCATTCGATCTTCCCTCGGCCATGAGCGCGAGTACATCGTGTTCTCTGGCAGTGAGGGCACCGAGGCCGTCAATGCGGCGGCTGGCGCGTAGCAGCTGGGTTACGACCTCTGGATCGAGGGCGGTGCCGCCGGCTGCCACCCGGCTCAACGCCTCGACGAACTCGCTGACATCGCCGACCCGGTCCTTGAGCAGGTATCCGACGCCGGCGGCCCCGCTGCCGGATGCCGCGCCAAGGAGGTTGGCCGCGTGGCGGGTCTCGATGTACTGGGAGAAGACCAGCACGCCAGTGCCAGGATGGTCGCGGCGGATGGCGATCGCAGCACGGATGCCCTCGTCGGTGTA
>JBAUAR010000457.1:0-16873 GCA_049675875.1 Streptosporangiaceae bacterium | reverse complement strand
GGACCGGCCGAGCCGACGAGAGCGCGGCCGCGGCAGGCAGCACCGGGACTGCTCCCGAGCACGGCGCAGCCGGGGATCGCTGGGAGGATCGCGGCCGGCGTTGGGTGCGCCTGACAGCGCCGGATGCCCCGGTGCGCCGGCAGTTCGGCCGGCTGCTTGCCTGGGTGCGCAAGCGGCCGCTGGAGGCGGCCGCCGTCGTCCTGATGGGAATCGGCGGACCGATCTTCCCGCCTGTGTTCTTGATCGGCGCGACCATCGCGCTGGCGTCGGAGCTGTGGGACGGCCGGGATAAGTGGGTCGGCCTCGCGCTGCCCATCGTGCTCACAGTGATCGGGCTTGCCGTCGGCATCGCCGTGGGAGGGCGGGCTCACTGGCAGCATGAGAGCTGGGTCTATCTCGATATCGTCAGCCGCATTGCGCCAGCCCTGGGCGCCGGATACCTTGCCTGGCGAGCTGAGCACCTGCGGCGCCCGCCGCCCGTACCGCCGTTCAGCAGGCCGCGCAGGGCCTCTTGAGGCAAGGCACCGGGCCGATACCAGACCACGGCACCCCGCGTCGGCACTGATTGGCCTTGCCCCGCCCGGGTATACAACGATCCCGCCCGACGCGAGGAGGGCCACGGTGCCAGGTCGGTCTGCGGTCGGCCGAGCGGTAATCCGGCCGCGACCGATACCCTTACTCGGGTGGTGCCCAGCGCCCGCTCGCACATGTTCCTCCTCGTGTAAGGTCTCGCTCGTGCCTACTGGCAAGGTCAAGTGGTATGACGCCGACAAGGGTTTCGGCTTCCTCACTCGTGACGACGGCGGCGAGGTATTCGTGCACTCGACGGCTCTCGAGCCCGCCGGTACGGCGCTGCGTCCTGGCCAGCGGGTGGAGTTCGGGATCGCGGAGGGCCGCCGGGGTACTCAGGCACTGCAGGTCCACGTGCTGGAACCGCCGCCTACGGTGTCGAAGGTTGCCCGCAAGGATCCAGACGAGATGGTCCCGATGATCGAGGACCTGATCAAGCTCCTGGATGGAGTGTCCAACTCCTACCGCCGCGGCAAGCACCCCGAGAACCGGGACGCAAAGAAGATCGGTGCGCTGCTGCGCGCTGTGGCCTCGGATATAGAGAGCTGACAGCCTGACGTCGGCCCGGGCCCGTCAGAAGAACGTGCTGGCCGGGGCCGAGCCAGTGGCAGTGGGCCGCGCCCGCACGATTCGGCGCCGCCGCCGGACCAGCAGCCAGATCAGCGCGACGGCCAGGCCCGCGGCTGCGAACGTGAGTCCGGCGAAGCCGCTGCCGGTCAGCGAGAAGAGCAGGCCGATGAGCCCGCCCGCCACCAGTGCCAGCTGATTCACTGTCTCGGAAAAGGCGAATGCCGACGCTCGGGTTTCTTCGCGGATCTCTCGCTGCAGGATGGAGTCGAGCCCGACCTTGACCAGCGTCTGGCTGATCGCGGCGACGAGCGCCACCAGTAGCACCGAAGGCAGGCCGAACAGGATGGCGCACGCGATGCTCGCCGTGGTAGCGAGCGCCAGGACGGTGAAGATCATGGCCTGGGGCCCGCGGGATCGCAGCGCGGAACCGATGCCGGTGCCCAGCATGCCGCCGACTGCAACCGCCACCGCCAGGCCGCCAAGCGCGACCGTGTCGGACACGTGACCGAAGCGCTCACAGGCGGCTGCGGCGTGGTGCGCCGAGGTGACCGCGCGCGCAAAGTCGCTCTTGCAGGTGCTACCGCGCAGGAAGAACGCCAGGAAGAACAGCAGGAAGCCGTAGAAGATGCGCATCGCGGCATTGGCGCGCATGGCCTCGCCGACGACGGGCCCTACCTGCGGGATGAAGGTCCGTCGCCCCTGCCTGGCTGGCCTGCCCAGCGGGATCGTGGCGTCGCGGGGAGCGCCACCGGGCGTCGTCGCGCCCGGCACCGTCGAACCGGACGGATCACCAGGGAACGCCGCGTCGTGGGTCGCGGTAGGCGCGTCGACAGTGTCCGGCAGTCGCAGGCCGAGAACCATGGCAGCCAGGTAGATCACCGTGGCCGCGCGGAGGACCCAGGCAGCACCGGGCCCGCCGCCGCCCATGATCTTGTCGACGCCGAGGGCCAGCGCGGCCCCGGCGGACGTGGCGACCAGGGAGGCGAGGTTGGATCGCGCGTTAGCCGTCACCAGGGTGATCTCGGACGGAAGCAGCCGCGGCGTTACCGCAGCCCTGGTGACCACGTAGGCCTTCTGCAGCACCAGGACACCGAAGGCGGCTGGCAGCAGAGTCAGCAGGTTGTTCGACTCGACGGCGCCCGACATGCCCCAGCAGAGCAGACCGCGAGCCAGCAGTGTGCCCATGAGGATGAACTTGTTGCCCTGCCGGACCCTGTCGAGCAGCGGTCCGATGAGGGGCGCGAGGATGGCATAGGGCGCAATCGTCACTAGCAACGCGAATGCCGCGCGTCCCCGCGCCTCCTCGACCGACGTGCTGAAGAACAGGGTGCCCGCGAGCGCGATGGCGACGAATGCATCGCCGACGCCGCCAGCCGCGGTTAGCTCCAGCAGGTGTGAGAACCCCGTCCGACCAGCGCCGGAGGCGCCGGACAGCCGGTGGACGAGGCGCCCCGCGCCCCCGGCGGCGGCAGAGCTAGCGCGGCCGGCCCGCTGGGATGCCGTCAGGATCGACCGGCCAGCCCTGCGTGCGCGGTCGGCCGAGCCGGTGTCTCCCATAGGTCAAGTATTCTGCCTCTGCGGACCCGGGCACTACTGCCCGCGCCGCGCGGGCTGTCGACCCGGCCCCAGAACGAGTGCAAGCCTTGCGATGAGGGACAATTGCTGACCGTGAGCCCAGTCCGTACCCGTACTGCCGTCCTCGACGCGGCCTGCGCCGAGGCGGTGGACCTTGCCCGCAGCGCCGCGCAGGATCTGGCTGGCGGCGACTTCGTCGGTGACCACGAAGGCGTCTACGCCGAGGACGAGCGGGTGGCCACGCACCTGTTCCGCTGTCTGGACCGCGCGTACCGGGGGTGGCGGTGGGCAGTCACGGTGAACCGGGCCGCTCGGGCGAGGTCCGTGACGGTCAGTGAGACCGCGCTCCTGCCGGGGCCAGATTCGCTGCTCGCGCCGGCGTGGGTGCCCTGGAGTGAGCGGGTACTGCCTGGTGACCTCGGTGTCGGCGATCTGATGCCGGCCGCTGACGATGACGATCGACTCGTGCCAGTCAGCCTGCTGGAAGGCGACGAGGTCGTACTGGACTGGGACGACGACGTGGCCGATGGCCCGCTAGGCCTGACCGCCGGGCTGGACGCTGAGGCAGGCTCCGACAGCGAGCCCACTGCAAGCGGCGGGCCTGCCAGCCGCAGGTCCAGGGTGCTGTCCGCGATCGGCCGGGACGAAACCGCGGCGCGCTGGTACAGCAGCGAGCACGGCCCTGGCACGCCGCTGGCCCGGGCTGCGCCCGGACCATGCGTGACGTGCGGTTTCCTTACTCCGCTCAGCGGCCCGCTGGGCCGGGTCTTCGGTGTCTGCGCGAACGAGTACGCGCCGGACGACGGCCGGGTCGTGTCCCTCGACCACGGCTGCGGGGCGCACTCGGAGGCGGTTTCAGCGCGGCCCGGCACGGGCACGATGCCGCCGGTCATCGACGAGGTGGGGTATGACCTCGTCGACATGCCCGGCGTCGCCCTTGCCGACACCGTGTTCGAGTCGCTTGATCACGAATCCTGACCGGGCCCGCCCTGCGGCTCCCGTGCCAGCGTGCGCCGCTCGGCGGCGCGCTGCCTGGACCGCTTGAGGTGCGGCACGTAGGCAAGCCCGAACAAGCCCATGAACGTGCCGAATGCGGCAACCCAGACCCACCAGCGGTCCGGATAGGGCAGCGAGTCACGCGCGATCAGCAGCACAATCAGGGCTACGGCCCAGCCCGCCGTGATGACACCGGTGATAACCCGGTCGTTACCCTCGAGCGGCGGTGGTACCGGTCGTTCCGGACGGCTCACCTGCCCAGGGTACCGGCGAGCGCCGCTACGAGTCCTATCCGCAGCAACGCCTAAGCGAGGTCGTCGAACTCCCCGGCCCTGATCCCCAGCTGGAGGGCACGGAACTCGTCGGGCGTGTACTTGACGACCTTCCATGGCGCAAGGCTGCGACTGTTGCGCAGGACAATTTTGCCGCCTTTGCGGGTTATCTCCGCGCACTCTCCTGACATGCAAAACGACGACTTCCGCCAGGCGGCTCGCCTGGGTCGCTGAATCTCATAGAGCTTCATGAAAGGCCTTCTAGACGTGGTCAGAGTCCATGGGCCGCAGGCACCCAGAGTGGATCTTACTGGTGTCCCGCCTCGCAGCATGGGATCTTTCCCACGAGTCACTTGGACGAATCGCGGCCGGAGGCCTTGATTTGGCCGGGCAGCAATTGTCTCCGCTGACGTTTGTGCAGCTAGCCAGCGGAGCTTTCGGCTACGTCATCGAAGTCGCCCGCGCGGACGCCACCGAGAAAATCGTCCCACTCGCTCAGGGTGAAGCGAAGCTGCCTATCCGGGTCGGCTGAACTGCGAACGACGATCGTGTCACGCGACCGGGCTACCTGAACGCACTCCCCGCTAGCGCAGAGGCTTGAGGCCCGCCACCCGATGTCACCCACGCCCGTGACGTCTGATGTCATCTCAAACTTCCTGCTAGTACTTGTTAGCGGGATACCCGCTAGCAGGCATAGCCATGCAGCGAACCGCATCAATCTTCGAGGGCTCTCGCGATCGTCTCGATTATCTCGCGAGAAGCCGCTGCTGTGGCGGCCATCCGTTGCATGGCCCGGAACGCGGTCTGGTAGTCAGCTAGCCCTTCCTCGGGACCCAGATAAAGGTCTCCAGTGTGCAGCTCTACGAACACGACATCCGGAACCGACGGCTCCCGGAACCGCAGGATGATGAACTTGTTGTTCGGGACCGGCAGCAAGCCGGCCTGAAAGGGCAGTACTTGGATGGCGACGCTGGGCAGCTCCTGCGTTATGGCCAGCAGGTGGCGGAGTTGGGCGCTCATGATCCGGCGGTTGCCTGCCGGGCGGTGCAGGACTGCCTCGTCGATCACGGCGTCGAACCGGGGGGGAACTGCGGATCTGAGCAGGTCCTGCCGCCCAATGCGGCCGGATAGGCGCCGCTCGATCTCGGTCTCGGACAGCCTGGGATGCACGGCCGTCAGGACGGCCCGGGCGTAGTCGGCAGTCTGGAGCAGACCAGGTACGACTCCGAGCCCGAAGTCGCTGATGGATGCGGCGTCGGCCTCCAGCCCCGCATACGTGGCGTATGGCAAATCACGGGCCTGATCTGGTGCTCGCTGCTTGCCCTCTGCTGCGAGGCTGATGAGCTGCTGCCGCCGCCCACCCTGGATGTCGTACAGATCGCAAAGATCCTCGATGTCCCGAGGGGACACACCACGGTAGCCATTTTCCAGGCGGCTTACCTTGCTCGGGGAGAACCGGAGCTGCTCGGCAACCTGCTTGATCGTCCAGCCTTTATCGGTGCGCAACTCCCTGAGCCGAGCTCCGAGCTCGCGGCGCCGGACAGTAGGACTGCCGAAATCTGGCAACTTCCGTCACGTCCCTCCCGGTGGACGCGCCTTGCCTCACTGGAACCGAGATCTGGTCGCGGCAGCACTCTAGTGGCGAAAATGGCACTTGCCAATGGCCTTTGCCAAAGTCACCATTGAATCACCAGGCAGTTTCCTCAAGACTCGCTCGCTGAGTGAGCCGGCGAGGCGGTAGGCAGCCGCCTTGACATAGATCGTCGCCCGACGGCAGGGCGGCGGAGAGGAGGCGCGTCTGACGATCCAGACACCAGTGCGCTGATAAATGCAGCGCGCCCTGCTCAGCAGAACCTGCAATCTCAGCGTGTCAGCCAGACATCTGGCCTGACATACACGGCGCGGCCGATGTTGCCGCATCGACCGCGCCATCTACCACTAATCCCGGTCCAGGACAGGACAGGTCAGCGATACGGATCATGCTACCGACCTGGTGACGGATTGCAACCGTCCGCTTCCAGCAGTGCACGTCCGCGCCTGCCCCGCCTGGACATGTCCAGCAACCACGGGAGCAGGAGATGCACGTAATCATCGTCATCCTCGCGATCGCCGTCGTGGCATTCTGGCGGGTACTTCTCCGTCTGGTCCTCGCGCTGATCGCCGTCGCGGTCCTGGTAGCCGTAGCTGCCGGGGTCGCAGCCCTGATGAACGCAGTTCATCCGTAGCACGCGCTGTCGGCCGGTACTGGCGCCGGCCGACAGCGTCGTTAGCGAGATCGGCGGCGCAGCTGGCGGCTGCCGACGAACATGAGAAGCCAGCCCCCGCAGGCGAGCCCGGTGCCGATCGCAGCCACTTCCATGCCGTCGAAGCCGGTGTCAGGAAGCGACTGCTGGTGTCCTCGGCCCTTGGTGGCTCGGCCAGCGGTCACGATGGTCTCTGTGTGCGCCGCGGCAACAGCGACCGCGTGCACGGGCGGGGCGACGGCCGCGCCCGCACTGGCGATTGCCGGGCCGGTTAACAGCGCGCCAGCCGCGACAGCCCCGAATCTCCCCTGCCACTGTCGAGCCCGCATCGCGCTACCCCCAGACCACGGCTCGGCGGCAGACCAGCCCCGGATTGCTACTGCCACGCGCCGCACACCGTAACCATATATCACTCACGGTTACGATTGGTAGCTTAGCGCGACGACTGCCAGTTCAGCATCCTTTTCCTGGTCTCGTGCTGACTTGTTCACCGGATGGAGCTCGCCGACAGCCGGACTGTGCCTCCGCGGCTTTCTGCATCTGCGACGATGCTGCCGGGACCAGGGTGATCGAGATGGCTGGATCTGCCGCCACTGGCAAACCCTCGGGCCTCATCGCACCCGCCAGCTACCTACGGCGGAATAGCAGTACTCCCCTTGTAGTTAGCAAGAGTAATGAGTCAGGTTAATGAAGGTGACGATGCTACAACAGACCCGGTCCGACGCGGGCCTCGCCAGCGCGCTACGGATCTCGGTGAGTCGGCTGGCGCGCAGGCTCCGGGCCGAGCGGTATTCGAAGGGCCTGGAGCCAGGCCTGTCCGACACCCAGCTGGCCGCGCTGGGGGCACTCGAGCGGCACGGGCAGATGACCCCCGGCGAGCTGGCCGACCACGAGAAGGTGCAGCCGCCGTCCATGACCAGAGTGATCGCGGTCCTGGAGGAACGCGGCCTGGTGATGCGCGGTCCGCACGCCACGGATGGGCGACAGGTCATGCTGACCGTTACCGAAGGCGGTCGGTCCGTCGTCCAGCAGTCGCGGCGACTGCGGGAGGTATGGCTAGCCAAGCAGCTGCACCAGCTGACGCCGGAGGAGCGGGCGGCCCTGCGGGCGGCAGCACCGATACTGGAGAAGCTCAGCCAGTCCTGAGCCAGCGGGGCGGCCGGACCTTCGGCTCGCTGCACAACAGGAACTACCGGCTGTTCGCGGCCGGCCAGGTCGTTTCCAACACCGGCAGCTGGATGCAGCGCGTCGCGCAGGACTGGCTGGTGCTGGAACTGACCCACAACAGCGGTACGGCGCTCGGCATCACTACCGGCTTGCAGTTCCTGCCCATGCTGTTGTTCTCCCTCTGGGGCGGCGTCATCGCCGATCGCTACCCCAAGCGGCGGATTCTCATGGCCACGCAGACGGTCATGGGTGCGCTCGCTCTCATACTCGGCCTGCTGGCGCTGACCGGCTCGGTGCGCATCTGGCACGTCTATCTGCTTGCCTTCGCGCTGGGCCTGGTGACGGTCGTCGACAACCCGACGCGGCAGGCCTTCGCGGTCGAGATGGTCGGCAAGGACCGGATCGCCAACGCGGTCGCACTGAACAGTGCAGGATTCAATCTGGCCAGGATCGCCGGCCCGGCTGTCGCTGGCGTCGTGATCGGCGTCCTCGGGACCCCGGCGGCCTTTCTGGTGAACGCGGCGTCCTACGGCGCTGTGCTTATCGGGCTCAAGCTGATGCGGCCAGCTGAGCTGCACCCCGCGCGCTCGGCGCCGCGCGGACCCGGCCAGCTGCGTGCGGCGTTGTCGTACGTGCGAGCCCGGCCCTCGCTGTGGATGCCGCTGATCCTGATCTTCTTCGTGTCGACCTTCGGGATGAACTTCCAGGTAACGAACGCACTGATGTCACGGACCGTGTTCCACACCGGTGCCAGCGCGTTCGGGCTCGCGTCGGCAGTATTCGCCGCAGGTGCGCTCGGCGGCGCCCTGCTGGCCGCGCGCCGCAGCCAGCCGACGCTGCGGCTGCTGGTGGCAACATCGCTGGCGTTCGGTGTCTTCGAGATCCTCACCGGTCTGGCGCCTGACTACCTGACGTTCCTCGCCGTGCTCGTGCCCACCGGGCTATCGGTGCTCACCTTCACCACGGCCGCTAACTCCAGCATTCAGCTGCGCACCGAGCCAGACATGCGAGGCCGGGTGATGGGCCTGTACTTGCTGGTGCTCCTCGGCGGCGCGCCACTCGGGTCACCGCTGGCCGGCTGGATCGCGGCAGCCTATGGAGCGCGGATGAGCACGATCGTCGGTGGCGTGATCTCGGCGCTGGCCGCCGTGGTAGTGGCCGCGCTGCTGGCACGGCGCCGCGGTCTCCCGCTGCACAGTTACCTCCGACCTGCAGAACTAGCCCGGATCACCGCCTGACCCGGGTCGTCCCGACAAGCCAGCCGGGCTACTGGACGCTGCGATTGCCCTGATACCTATAGCGGCGTGAGGTTGTTCGTCGCCATCGTGCCGCCGGACGCCGCCCTGGCTGAGCTCGCCGCCGCCGTCGCGCCGCTCCGGGTGGCGAGGCCAGAACTGCGCTGGACCGGGCGAGCGTCCTGGCACCTCACCCTCGCGTTCCTCGGCGAGCTGGACGAGAAGGTCCTGCCTGACCTGGCCACCCGGCTGCAGCGCGCCGCGCACCGGCATCCGCCGCAGCGGCTCGCCATCACCGGCGGCGGCGCTTTTCCCGCCGAGCGCAAGGCACAGGTGCTGTGGGCGGGCTTCACCAGCGACGACCAGGCCCTTGGCAGGCTCGCCGCCTCGGTCGCGGCGGGTGCCCGGCGCTCTGGCGTGCCGGGCCCCGGTTCGCGCCGGAAGTACCGTCCGCACCTGACGCTGGCCCGCTGCCGCGCCCCGGCAGACGTGTCTGTGGCTACCGCCGTCCTGGCAGGATTCACCGGCACAGCGTGGACGTCGGAATCCATCCACCTGATCCGGAGCCATCTGTCAGCCGGTCCGCCTCAGTATGAGGATCTGGCGGAGTGGCCGCTGCAAGGGCGGCCTGGCTACAGGCGCTCCAGCACGTAGTCGATGCAACCGGTGAGGGCCTCGACGTCGGACGGCTCCACCGCAGGGAACGTGCCGATCCGCAACTGGTTGCGGCCGAGCTTGCGGTAGGAGTCCGTGTCGACGATGCCGTTAGCGCGCAGCGCCGCCGAGATGGCCGTGGCCTGCACCGAGTCGGCGAAGTCGATCGTGACGACCACCTGGGAGCGTTGCGACGGGTCGGCCACAAACGGAGACGCCAGCGTCGACTTCTCCGCCCACGTGTACAAGATGCTGGAGGATGTTGCGGTCCGCCCGGTTGTCCAGCGCATGCCGCCCTGGCCGAGCATCCAGTCGATCTGTTCTGCCAGCAGGACCAGCGTGGCCACCGCCGGCGTGTTGTAGGTCTGCTGCAGCCGGGAGTTGTCGATGGCGGTCTGCAGCGAGAGGAACTCCGGGACGTACCGCCCGCTGGCGGCGATACGCCCGGCTCGATCGACGGCGGCTGGAGACAGCAGCGCGAGCCACAAGCCACCATCGGACCCGAAGCACTTCTGCGGGGCGAAGTAGTACGCGTCGAACTCGGCCGGGTCAACCGCGATCCCGCCGGCTGCGCTGGTAGCGTCCACGAGCACCAGCGCGCCGTCATCGGCGTCTGCGACCCGTGTGACCGGCATCGCCACGCCCGTCGAGGTCTCGTTGTGCGTAATGGCGTAGGCGTCGATTCCCGCTTCCGCGACGGGGGACGGGTGCGTTCCCGGCGCTGACCTGATCACCGACGGATCGGCCAGCCACGGTGCCGCCTGCGTCACCGTCGCGAACTTCGCGGAGAACTCGCCGAAACTGAGGTGCTGCGATCGGTTCGTGATCAGGCCGAACGCCGCGGTCTCCCAGAAGCACGTGGTGCCACCGTTACCCAGCACGACCAGGTAGTCGTCGGGCAGCCCGAACAACGCCGCAAGCCCGTCTCTGACCCGCTGTACCAGCCCTCGCACCGGCGCCTGCCGGTGCGAGGTGCCGAGCAGGTCCCGGCCAGCCGCGGTGAGCGCCGCGAGCTGGGCATCCCGGATCCTCGTCGGGCCGCTGCCAAACCGCCCGTCGGACGGCAGCAGGTCGGCCGGGATGACGATCGCGGTCGGGTCAGACATCGTGATCAAACACCTCTTCAGCACCGGGAACGTCACGGACGGAGCGGGACTTCGGACCAACGTAGCGAGCACTCGGCCGGACCAGCCTGCCGGTCCGCTTCTGCTCGAGGATGTGCGCCGCCCATCCGGCGGTGCGCGCGCAGGTGAACATCGACGTGAACATGTGTGCAGGTACCTGGGCGAAGTCCAGGATGATGGCGGCCCAGAACTCCACGTTGGTGGCTAGCACCCGGTCCGGCCGCCGCGCGTGCAGTTCCGCCAGCGCCGCCTTTTCCAGCGCCTCGGCGACCTCGTACCGCGGCGCACCGAGCTCCCTGGCGGTCCGCCGCAGCACCCGAGCGCGCGGGTCTTCGGCCCGGTATACCCGGTGGCCGAATCCCATCAGCCGGTCGCCGTGGTCCAGCGCGTGCTTCACGTAGGCCGCGGCGTCGCCGGTCTGCTCGACTGCCTCGATCATGCCGAGCACCCTGGCCGGGGCGCCGCCGTGCAGCGGTCCCGACATGGCGCCCACCGCCCCTGACATCGCCGCGGCCACGTCAGCGCCGGTCGAGGCGATCACCCTGGCGGTGAAGGTCGACGCGTTCATGCCGTGCTCGGCCGCCGAGACCCAGTAGGCGTCGATCGCCTTGACGTGCCGGGGGTCGGGCTCGCCGCGCCAGCGGATCATGAACCGCTCGGTGATGGTCTTGGCCTCATCTACGCGCTTCTGCGGGACCATCGGCAGGCCGAGGCCCCTGGCGGCCTGGGCCACGAAGGACAGCGCCATCACCGACGCCCTGGCTAGATCGTCGCGGGCCTGCTCGTCGCTGATGTCGAGCAGCTGGTGCATGCCCCACGCGGGCGCGAGCATCGCCAGGGCGCTCTGCACGTCGACTCGGATGTCTCCGGAGTGCACGGGGATCGGGTAGGGCTCGGCGGGCGGCAGGCCCGGCGCGAACTTATTGTCAACGAGCAGCCCCCAGACGTGCCCGTAGGAGACATGGCCGACCAGCTCCTCGATGTCGACGCCGCGGTAGCGGAGCGAGCCGCCATCCCTATCGGGCTCGGCGATCTCTGACTCGAATGCGACGATGCCCTCCAGTCCAGGTACAAAGTCAGACATTCGCTAATCCTCCATCTCAGTCGGGGACAGGCCGGGCTACTGGCCGGAAGGTCAGGCCGCGTGTCGGGCGGCAGGGCCAGCGGGCCGTTGGGGTGCCTGCGCACCTATTCAACCTCGCTGCCCCCGCGGATTGGTAACGCGGCCCGCCGCTCCGCCGGGTGCAGCTCCGGCCGGGCGCGTGGCGGTGGTCCCGGCCGATGCGAGAGGATCACTACCCGTGGAGCCAACGCCACCGCCGATCGCCGATGGGCCTGGGGCTACGCCGCCGGGCGCCGGGCTTGGCCTGCCAGGGACGCTAGCCGAGGACAGCCTGCCGGCCGCGCCGATGGACCTGTTTGACCAGTGGATGGGCGACGTGCTGGCGGCGGCGCTCCCCGAGCCGACGGCGATGGTGCTGGCCACCGTGTCGGCAGATCAGCGGCCCCGGGGACGGATGGTGCTGCTGAAGGACTCCGGGCCGGACGGCTTCACGTTCTACACCAATCGGGCCTCCCGCAAGGCCGGCGACCTGGCCGATGTCCCGCAGGCCTGCCTCGTCTTCCCGTGGTACGCGCTGCACCGGCAGGTGATCGTCGAGGGCCCGGTGGCACCGCTGTCGACCGAGGACAGCGAGCCGTACTTCCACAGTCGCCCGCGGGGCTCCCAGCTCGGGGCGTGGGCCAGCAGGCAGTCGACGGTGCTGACCTCCCGCGCCGAGCTCGAGGATCGGTACGCCGAACTGGAGCGGCGGTGGCCCGAGGGGACGCAGGTGCCCATGCCGGAGTTCTGGGGCGGCTACCGGCTGCGGCCCGAGCGGATGGAATTCTGGCAGGGCCGGATCAGCCGCCTGCACGACCGGTTCCGCTACACCCGGCAGGACGACGGCTGGGACGTCCGCCGGCTCGCTCCCTGACCGCCGGTCTCGGCGCCACCGGGCGACGCGGGCCAACTCGGCCGGGCCGGCCGTTTCCGGCGCTGGCCGGTCTGAGCCTGTTGTGGCCGGTACACGCGGGCCCTGCTGCGGCATAGCATCGATTCCGGAGGTAATTGCTTGTGACGGCGCACGGCCTCATCGATACGACCGAGATGTACCTTCGCACGGTCTTCGAGCTTGAGGAAGAAGGGATCGTCCCGCTGCGCGCTCGCATCGCCGAGCGGCTTTCGCAGAGCGGGCCGACGGTCAGTCAGACGGTCGCCCGGATGGAGCGCGACGGTTTGCTGCACGTTGCGGGCGGCCGCATGCTGGCGCTCACCGAGACCGGCCGTGAGCAGGCCATGCGGGTGATGCGCAAGCACCGGCTGGCCGAATGTCTGCTAGTCAGCGTCATCGGGCTGCCCTGGGAAGAGGTCCACATTGAGGCCTGCCGATGGGAGCATGTCATTTCCGACACGGTGGAACGACGCCTAGTCGAGCTACTCGATTACCCCGTCCGGTGCCCGCACGGAAATGTCATTCCGGGCCTCGCCGAACTGGGCGTTCCAGCGGACGCGGCCAAGCGCGCCGACGCGGCAAGCGCCGAGGTCGATATTGCCATGGCGAACTTCGCGATACTCGGTGGCGATCAGGTCATCGTGAGCCGCATTAGTGAGCAGGTCCAAAGCGATGCAGCGCTGATGCTTAGACTCAAGAGCATTGGGATACAACCCGGACGCGAGGTAACGCTTGCGGCCAGCGACAGCGGTGTGCGGGTGACAGGTGGGGACAGGGTCGGCGGTGACGTGGCGGAGTTGCCGGTCGAGGTTGCGGCACACGTCTTCGTCACCCCGGTGTGACCACGGCCGGGTGAGCTAGCGATGACGGCGCCGGGACCCGAACGGCCGCAACTGACCGCCGCCGACGTCTTGGACCACGTCTCCGCCGGCGTGATCGTGACCGACCGCGACTGCGGACTGCTGTATGCCAACCAGTTTGCCGTCTCTCTCTTCGGCTTCCCCGACGACGCCAAGCACCTGGCCGGCCGCCCGCTGCTGTCGCTGGGCATCGAGCAGTCGGACGCGGCGACTGTGCAGCATATGGCTGAGAACGTGCTGCGCGGCTGGCCCTGGGAGGGCACCTTCGCGAGCCAGCGGATGGACGGCAGCCGGGTATTCGTGCGCGCCCAGGCCGCGCCGCTACGAGACGGCGGGGCCAAGATCACCGGAATCGTGATCATGGCCAGGGAGGCGACCAGGCGCGGCGGCCAGCGTGCCAGCGACCGGATCGGCCTGCTAGAGCGGATCGGCGAGCGGCTTTCCAGCTCGCTCGAGCTCGACGTGACCCTGCGCCAGGTTGCCGAGACGCTGGTACCGCAGTTCGCTGACCACTGCCTCATCGACCTGCTGCACGGGGACACGCTCATCCGGCGCGCGCAGCTGCACTCACGCGGCTGGATGCCCGAGCCCGGTACCTGGGCGCAGGTCGGCGAGACCATCAGGTACCCCAAGGGCCACTTCTGCGAGCTGGCCATGTCCCGGCAGGACACGGTGGTCGTCGCCGACATGGTTGCCGAGACGTTCCCGGCGCCGAGCCCCGAGAGCCTGCAGACCTGCGACGACGTCCAGCTCACCTCGACGATGGCGGCCCCGCTCATTGCGCGGGGTCAGCTCCTCGGCGTCATGAGCCTGGCGCTGTCATTGCTCACCGACCGCGAGGAGCGGCATTACGGCGCCGACGACCGCGACTTCCTCAGTGCCATCGCCAGCCGGGTCGCCATCGCCATCGACAACTCGCTGCTGTTCGAGGAAGAACGGCGCACCGCGCTGGCGTTCCAGACCAGCCTGCTGCCGAAGAACCCGCCATTCGTGGATGGCCTTGACGTCGCCTACAAGTACGTGCCGGCCAAGCCGCTGGAAACCCACGGCCAGGGCATCCAGACCCAGGTCGGCGGCGACTGGTACGACATCATCCCGCTGTCGGCGGGCCGGGTCGGCATCGTCATCGGAGACGTCGAGGGCCGGGGTGCCCGTGCGGCCGCTGTCATGGGCCAGCTCAGGGCCGCGTTGCGCGCCTTCGCCCAGGACGACAAGTCGCCGGCCGAGATCCTGCGCCGGCTAGACGACTGGGTCCGCTCGCTCGACCCGCCGGCGCCCGACGGGTCTGGCTTCGCTGCGCCCGATCCGCCGACCGTGAGCTGCACGTACCTGGTATACGACGCCTGGTCGCGCACCCTCTCGTTCTCCAACGCCGGGCATGTGCCGCCGCTCATCGTGCGCGGTCACGACGTCAGCCAGCTCGAGATTAGCGACCGGGGCGTGCTGCTAGGCGTACGCGGCAAGGGCGTGCCCGGCCTGCCCACCTACCGCGAGGAGATGCGCTACCTCGCGCCCGGCTCCACGCTGGTGTTCTATACCGACGGACTGGTGGACCGGCGGCAGCGCGCGGACGGCAGCGGTGTCTACACCGATGCTGAGGTCCAGGACATGCTGCGGCAAGCCGTGCGCGGCGCCGTCAGCGGCTCGGTCCAGCAGGTCGCTGAGGCCGCCGAGCACGCCGTGCCTGGCGAGATCGACGACGACATGGCCGTGGTGGTGGTGCGGACGTCGGAAGCCGACCTCGCCTCTTGGGAGGGCCAGTTCCCGGCCGAGCCGGTCCGCGTGTCGGAAGCCCGCCGGCTGGCACAGGAGACGTTCCTCGGCTGGGGCATGGACACCGAGCAGACGGAGCTGGCCTGCTTGCTCGTCTCCGAGGTTGTCACCAACGTGGTGCTGCACGCGGCGGCCACCGCCACGCCGCGGCACGAGTTCGTGCTGGAGGGCGCTGGTCCCGGCCCCCTCGGGATACTCGGCGACTGGGAGCTGTCGCCGTACGACGAGGCGTTCGGCGCAGCGCCGGGCAAGGACTTCACGTTGCGGCTGCGGCGCGGTCAGGAAGCCATCTGGGTCGAGGTGCTGGACTCTGACCTGCGGCTGCCGAGAATCAGGAGCGCGGCGGAGAGCGACGAAGGCGGCCGCGGCCTCTACCTGGTCGACCAGCTCGCCACCCGCTGGGGATCGCGGCCGACGAAGGACGGCAAGGCGGTCTGGTTCGAGATGCCGATCAAGGGCGGTGGCGGGGACCTGCGGTAGCCGATCGGTCAGTGCGTCTGGCTCGCCCACAGTGCGAGCAGCACGATGACCACGCCAACGGTGACCGCGATCCATGTCTTCCCGGTGACCAGCAGTCCCATCCGGCGCCGCGTCCTGGCTATCGCATAGGCGACGATGAGCGCGATCACTACTGCCAGGATGATGCCCGAGCTCGTCATCGCAGTCTCGCCTCGCCGTGCCGCCCGACCCTGGCCTCAGCATAGACGGGGCCGCTAGGTCCGTAGTAAAGGTCCCGTAAAGTTCCGGTTCGCGGTACTCCGCCTTGCTCGCCGGGCCGTCACTGTCGTGGAGACACCCGCCCGCTGCTGGGGAGGGACCGTTGGCGGGGCCACGCGACGGTTTGCTGGAGAGCGGCGGCGGACTGGGGACAGATTGCGCTCCAGACAACCGACCTGGCTGGTATGGACGCCGCCGAGGCCGCCGCGCCATGGAAAGCCGGACCCGAGCTGGACTGGTCGGCCGACGCGATCGGGGCCGCCGACGGCGGGGGGCCGGTCAACAGCTTCGGCTACGCCGCGATCCTGGTCGAGCGGCTGGCCGAGGCTGAGCGGGCATTTGCGGCCATCAGGGCAATGGTGGCGCAGGCCAATGCGCCGGAAGCCATCACCACCATGGCGATTGGCCATGCCTACGTGCCGCGGCGCCGAGGCCGGCTGGCCGAGGCGCTGGCGGCGCTCGCGGTCGCCCTGCCGCTGGTCGAGATCGTGCCGGTCATGGAGCCATTCGCCGCCGTGGCCATGGCCTACATCCTGCTGCTCATGGATCGGCTCGGGGAGTGCGAGCAGTGGTGCGAGCGAGCCGCGGCCACCGCCGGGCCGCGCGGCGCGCAGCTGGCGATGCTGATTCTGCTGGAGGTGCTCGGTCACCGGGCGCTGCGCGAAGGCGCGGTCGCGCGGGCGTGTGAGCACTACGCCCGGCTCGACGAGACAGTTCGGCAGATGGGCCTGCGCGAGCCGTGCTTGCCGCCCTGGCCCAGGCACGCGATCGCCGCGTACCTGGCCGCGGGCAGGCTCGGCGACGCGGAGCGGATCATTGGCTGGCTGGCCGACGCTGCCACCCGGATGCCTTGCCGCTACCCGCGGATTGCCCTCGCGACCGGCCGGGCCTGGATGGCCGAGCTGACCGGGGAGCACACCGCGGCCGATTCGCATTTCCAAATGGCGCTGGCGCTGCACGCTGAGGTTGACCTGCCAGCCGAGCACGCCGAGACGCTGCTCGCCTACGGCAGTTACCTGCGCCGCGCTGGGCGGTGGCAGCCCGCCCGTTGCTGGCAGAAGCCGCGGAGGTCGCCAGCGCAGCCTCGGCGCACTGCCTCGCCGGCTTTGCCCGCACCGAGCTC
>JBAUAR010000456.1:0-3158 GCA_049675875.1 Streptosporangiaceae bacterium | reverse complement strand
CCCGGCAGGCGGCCCACTTTTACTCGACTGCCTTCGGCATGCGCTGCGTGGCCTACCGCGGACCGGAGACCGGCTGCCGAGACGAGGCGGCATATGTGCTGGAATCGGGCAACGCCCGGTTCGTCTTCCGCGCTCCGGTGCGGGCCGGGACGGCGCTTGCCGGGCACGTCGCTGCGCACGGTGATGGCGTCGTCGACCTTGCCATCGGGGTGCCGTCGGCGACCGCGGCCTACGACTACGCCATCGCGCACGGTGCGCGGGGGGTGCAGGCCCCGGAGGTCGTCGCCGACGAGCACGGCACGGTCGTGCTGGCCGCGATCGCGACCTACGGCGACACCCGGCACACGCTGGTGGAGCGGACCGATTACGCCGGGCCGTACTTGCCGGGGTACGTCGCCGTCGGCGCGCTGACGACCGAGCAGGCAGGACCCTTCTTCACCGAGATCGACCACTGCGTGGGCAACGTCGAGCTCGGCCACATGGACGAGTGGGTGGACTTCTACCACCGCGTGATGGGTTTCACGAACATGAAGGAGTTCGTGGGCGACGACATCGCCACCGAGTACTCCGCCCTCATGAGCAAGGTCGTCGCCGACGGCGGTCGCAAGGTCAAGTTCCCGATCAACGAGCCGGCCGCCGGCAAGAAGAAGTCCCAGATCGACGAGTACCTGGAGTTCTATGGCGGGCCTGGCGTTCAGCACATCGCCCTGGCCACCGACGACATCGTGGGCGCGGTGCGCGGCATGTCCGCGGCGGGCGTGCAGTTCCTCGGTACGCCCGACAGCTACTACGAGACCCTCGGCGAGTGGGTCGGCGACACCCGGGTACCGCTTGACGAGCTGCGCGAGCTGCGGATCCTGGCCGACCGGGACGAGGACGGCTATCTGCTGCAGGTCTTCACTCGGCCGGTCCAGGACCGGCCCACGGTGTTCTTCGAGCTGATTGAGCGGCACGGCTCGCAGGGCTTCGGCAAGGGCAATTTCAAGGCGCTGTTCGAGGCCATCGAGCGGGAGCAGGAACGCCGCGGCAACCTGTAACCGCTCGCTCCGCCGGGCAGGTCCCTTGCACCCCTGGCGAGTACGCTGTAGCGCCTTAGCCCCAAGGTGCGCCAGGTGCGGCGGGATACCTCCAGCCCCGAATACAGTTGGTGGTAGGCGGGACCACGCTAGGCCCCGCTGGCGCGTCGCAGACAGCACGGTTCGGCCTGCCGTGCTGAGGGCCATCGGCAGGACGACCAGGATGACGCAGCAGAACGAGACCGAGCGCGGGGGCACCGGGCTGGAGCAGCCGGCGGCCCCGTCAGCCACGGCGGGACCGGTATATCCATCGCCGTACCTCGATGGTGGCGAGGCCGTACCCCAGGCATACCTCGCCCCGCCGCAGGCCGGTCAGCCGAGTTTCGGCACCCCGCCCGCATCCCAGGGCGGCCGCCCGTTCGGCGGTGGCCAGCCGCGCGACGGGCAGCCGCGCGACGGGCAGCCGCGGTATGGCCAGCCCCCGGCTGGCCGCCCGGCTCCGGGAACGCCCGTTGCGGCCCGCCGCGATCCGGCGCTCGCCTCGCCCTGGTACCGGCTGACCGCCTCGGCGCTCGACTGGTTCATCATCATCTTGGTGTCGGTGATCGCCTTCTGGTCGCCGCTGTCGCAGATCTGGCGCGAAGTCCAGGCGATCACCAGCCATTACCAGGATCTGACTTCACCGGCCGCGCAAGCCGCGATCACCAGCATCTCCAGGGACCCGGCGAACCAGCGCACGCTGGTGTACTGGCTCATCGGCATGTTCGGGATTGCGCTGGTCTACTACTGGGTCCAGCAAGCTGCCTGGGGCGCCACAATCGGCAAGCGCGCACTCGGCATGCGCGTCGTACGCGCCACCGACCGGTCCAGGATAGGGGTGCGGCAGGCCGGCATCCGGACCGTCGCGTTCCTGGCCGGACCGGCCATCCTGATGCTGCTGGTTACCCCCATCAACATCGTGGGCGGGGTACTGTGGGCGGCCGATGCCGGCCTGCCCCTGCTGGACTCGCAGGCGCAGTCACTGCACGACAAGCTGGCCGGCACGGTAGTGGTCCGACAGCGCCGGGTTGACCAGCGGTCGCGCAGCTCACGGCCCTGGTAGCAGCCTGGCGGCCGGCCGGCCGATCGTCCCGCCCAGGCCGCGACGTCAGCCGAACAGCAGCGTGTACCCGGCCTTGCGCAGCTGGCTGATGACGGAGTCGGTGTGCTCCGGACCCCTCGTTTCCAGATGCAGGCTGACCTCGGCCTCGTCCACTCGCAGGTCCGCGGTGACACGTTCGTGCACCACGTCCAGCACGTTGGCGCCGAGGGCGGCGAGTTCCATGAGCAGAGTTGCCAGCGCGCCGGGCCGGTCGGGCAGCTTGCACCGGATGGCCAGGAAGCGCCCCGCGGCCGACAGCCCATGGCGCAGCACCTTCGACAGCAGCAGTGGGTCGATGTTGCCGCCGGAGAGCACGATGACGACAGGCGGCTCCAGCAGGCTCGGATGCTCGAGGATCGCCGCCACCCCGGCGGCGCCGGCAGGCTCGACCACCTGCTTGGCACGCTCAAGGCAGAGCAGGAGCCCGCGGGACAGGTTCTCCTCCGAGACGGTGACGATGTTCGCGCCGGCCCCGGCCAGCACCGATGTCGTCAGCTCGCCGGGCCGCGCCACGGCGATCCCGTCCGCCATCGTGGCAGCCGGGGTCACGCTGACTGGCCGGCCGGCGGCGATCGACGCGGGCATCGGCGCCACCGCCTCCGCCTGCACGCCGACCAGCTGCGCCGCGGGCAGGACGACGCTGGCCGCGATGGCGATACCGGCCGCCAGACCGCCGCCGCCGACCGGCACCACGATCGTGCGCGCCTGCGGGCACTGCTCGGCTATCTCCAGGCCGACCGTGCCCTGCCCCGCTATCACGTCCGGGTGGTCGAACGGGTGGATCAAGACCGATCCGGTCTCGGCCGCCACTTCCCGCGCCCGGGCCAGGGCGTCCTCCACCGAAGCGCCGTGCAGCACTACGTCGGCGCCGTACGACCGAGTAGCGGCTACCTTGGGGAGCGCAGCAGCGGCGGGCATGACGACGGTCGCCCGGGCACCCAGTGCGGCGGCCGCGAGCGCCACCCCCTGCGCGTGGTTGCCGGCGCTGGCGGCCACCACGC
>JBAUAR010000455.1:0-10762 GCA_049675875.1 Streptosporangiaceae bacterium | reverse complement strand
AGCCGGCCCGGCGGGGACTGGCCCGGCGGGAGCCGGCCCGACGGGGGCTGGCCGACGTGGTCGGCTTCGTACCGCCGCTCCGGATAGCCGGACCAGGGCTCGCCGGCGTCCCGGTAGTGCGGCTCGGAGCCGCCGGGCGGGCGGTCACCACCGCTGGCGTAACCAGGCTGCCGGTAACCGGGGTCGCGATCAGCCGGCTCCCAGTAACCCGGCTCCCCCTGCCCGGACTCCCGGTAACCCGGCTCCCCCTGCCCGGACTCCCGGTAGCGTGACGGCGGCGATGGCTCGGCGGACCATGGCTCCCAGGCTTCCTGGTCGCGCCGGTTCTCGCGCGGGTCGCGCATGTCCTCGCGGCGCGCATCCTGCCCGCCGCGGCCCGCACCGCGCCAATCCTCACGACGCGGATCGGCGCCACCCGGATCCGAGCCCGGCCGGTCCGCGTAGCGGCGGTCCACGTCACGGTGCTCCACATCCCGGGGGTCGACGCCGCGACGGTCCACATCCCGCGAGTCCGGTTTGCGGGGATCTGGCCGACTGGCGTCACGCCCGCGGCCAGCACCACGACGCCGGTGCGACGCGCCGTGGCGGCCCGGGGGGCGGGAACCCTGGTCCTCCGGATAGCTAGCTGGCACGGCGGAATCGGCCTCGTCCCTCTATGCTCGGCACCTGGCGCCCAGGATAGGTCTGTGACCAGCGCAAAGAGGCCAAGTTACGAACATCGGCCGCGGCTGACCGGGCCGGGCCGGACCAAGCGCACCCGCCGGACCAAGCGCTCCCGCCGGACCAAGTGCTTCCGCCGGACCCGCCAGGGCGAGGCGACCCGACCGGCCGCCACCTGCCTCAGGTCTCGACGACCACCGGAATGATCATCGGCCGTCGCCGGTAGTTGTCGCTGACCCACCGGCCGACCGTCCGTCGCACCAGTTGCCGGAGCTGATGGCTCTCGTTGACGCCTTCCCTGGCCGCGCTCGCCAGCGCCTCTTCCACCAACGGCCCGACTTCGGCCAGCCCGGCGTCGTCGATCCCGGCACCGCGGGCGTGGATCTCGGGGCCGGCCACCAGCTTGCCGCTGGTCGAGTCGACCACCACGACCACGGAAATGAAGCCCTCATCGCCGAGTATCCGCCGGTCCTTCAGCGACGTCTCGGTTATCTCGCCGACCGTCAGCCCATCCACGTACACGTACCCGCACGGCACCTTGCCCGAGACAGAGATCTGGCCGTCGAGGAGGTCCACCGTTACCCCGTCCTCGGCGATCACGATGTTCGCGGCCGGCACGCCCGTCAGCGCGGCGAGGTCCGCGTGCGCTTTGAGGTGCCGCCACTCGCCGTGAACCGGGACGAAGTTGCTCGGCCGCACCAGGTTCAGCACGTAGAGCAACTCACCGGCGGGCGCGTGCCCGGAGACGTGCACGAGGGCGTTGCCCTTGTGCACCACGCGAGCACCGAGTCGGGTCAGGTCGTTGATGATCCGGGATACGGCGGACTCGTTACCCGGAACCAGCGAGGACGCCAGGATCACCGTGTCGCCCTCGGCGATCCGGATCGGGTGATCCCGGCCCGCCATCCGCGACAGCGCCGACATCGGCTCGCCCTGGGAGCCGGTTGAGATCAGCACGATCTGATCCGCCGGCATCTCCTCGGCCTCCTTGAGGTCGACGAGCAGGCCGCCGTGGACCGAGGGCACATTCAGGTACCCCAGGTCCCGTGCAACCCCCATGTTGCGCACCATCGACCGGCCGACCAGCGCGACCTTGCGGCCGTGCTCGGCCGCGGCGTCCATCACCTGCTGCACCCGGTGCACATGGCTGGCGAAACAGGACACGATGATGCGCTGCGCGGCCCCGGCGAACACGTCCGACAGCACCGGGCCAATGTCCCGCTCGGCTGTGACGATGCCGGGCACCTCGGCGTTCGTGGAGTCGGCGAGCAGCAGGTCGACGCCTTCGGCGCCGAGCCGGGCGAAGCCGCCGAGGTCGGTCAGCCGCCCATCGAGCGGCAGCTGATCCATCTTGAAGTCACCGGTGTGCAGCACCAGGCCAGCTGGCGTCCGGATCGCGACCGCGAGCGCATCCGGGATGGAGTGATTCACCGCGAGGAACTCCAGCTGCCAGGGCCCGAAGGTCTGGCGCGCGCCCGCCTCGACTTCGAGGTCGACGGCGGTGATCCGGTGCTCGACAAGCTTGCTGCGCAGCAGCGCGAGCGTCAGCCGCGACCCGACGACCGGGATGTCGGCCCGCTGGCGTAGCAGGTAGGGCACGCCGCCGATGTGATCCTCGTGGGCGTGCGTCAGGACCAGCGCGTCGATCTGGTCCATCCGTCCGTCGAGGCAGGAGAAGTCCGGCAGGATCAAGTCGACGCCGGGCTGGTCCTGGTCGGGGAACAAAACACCGCAGTCGACCACGAGCAGACGGCCGTCGTACTCGAAGACCGTCATGTTCCGGCCGATCTCGCCGAGGCCGCCGAGCGCAACCATGCGCAAGCCCGCGGGAGCCAGCGGCGGCGGCGTCCCCAGCTCGGGGTGCGGGTGGCTCACGTGAGCTTCACGCCGCCCGCCACGAGGTCGGTTCGCAGCCGGTCGATCTCGGCCTCGGTGGCATCCGGCAGCGGTGCCCGGACCGTCCCGCCGGGCAGGCCGAGCAGACTGAGGGCAGCCTTAGTCATGATCACGCCCTGGGACCGGAACAGGCCCGTGTAGACGGGCAGCAGCTCGCGGTGGATCCGGAGTGCCTCGGCCGGCTGGCCGCCCAGGTATGCGTCGATCATGTCGTGCAGCCGGTCGCCGACCACGTGCCCCACCACGCTGACGAACCCGGCCGCACCGAGCGACAGCCACGGCAGGTTGAGCATGTCCTCGCCGCTGTAGAAGGCCAGCGATGTGCTCAGCAAGACGCGCGAGGCCGCCGCGAAGTCGCCCTTGGCATCCTTAACCGCGACGATGCGCGGGTGCTCGGCAAGCTGGATCAGCGTCTCGACCGCAATCGGCGTGCCGGTCCGGCCCGGGATGTCGTACAGCAGGTTAGGCAGCCCGGTCGCGTCAGCAACCTGAGTGAAGTGCGCTACCAGGCCATTTTGCGGTGGCTTGTTGTAGTAGGGCGTGACGACCAGCAGGCCGTGTGCCCCGGCCGCCTCGGCGGAGCGCGCCAGCTCACAGCTGTGCGCGGTGTCATTGGTGCCCACTCCGGCGATCACGGTGGCGCGGTCGCCGACTGTCTCAAGGACGGTGGCGAGCAACCTGGCTTTCTCCGCGTCCGAGGTGGTCGGTGACTCTCCGGTGGTGCCGCTGATCACGAGGCCGTCGTTCCGCATATCGGTGACCAGGAACTCGGCGAGCCGCGCGGCGCCGACGTAGTCGACAGCCCCGCTGGAGTCCATGGGCGTGACCATGGCAGTGAGCATTCGCCCGAAGGGCGCGGACGCCGGCCAGCCGGCCGGGGTGGAAGTCTCGCTCATAGCCAAACGCTACCGGCTGCAGCCGCGCCAGTGCAGCGCGGCGCGGCGCTGAAAGCAATCGGCGGGCGGCGTGAACTCGGGGGTACTCACGCCGCCCGCCCTTTCTTGACTATCGAAAGCATTGCACATTGCGTTACGAGACGAGCGCGATACGTGAACGGAGACCACTCACGGAACGTGCTTATTGCCTTCCGCGGCCGCTCGCCCGGTCTCGGCCGGCGTGTCGCTGCGGCCCAGGTCGAGCCGACGGCGCAACAATCATGTGCAGGCCCCTCCAGGTATGGGATGGAGGGGCCCATTGCCGCTTCTGCCCAGTGGGACGTCCCCCGGACCCGCAGTGCCTGCCAGGGCGTGATTACCCGTTGTGGACACGCGGCCGGCTCACTGCGATAGGCTGCCGGCAGCCCAGGGGTTTTGCATTCTGGGCGGTGCAGTGCGCAGCGAAGCCGGTGCGATCCCGGCGCTGTCCCGCAACGGTGATGCCTCCGGTGGAGGACGAGCCCGGACGCCTGGCCTGTGCCGACGACCTGTCCTCGGAGGAAGGGCGGCTCGTTCGATGCCCGGTCGGCGTCGCAGCGAAGCGCACTTCGTCCTCCCCTATCCCGGAGGATGATCATGCGGGCTCTCACCCGTGCGCGGTCGGCCGTGGTGGCCGCCGCAGTCATCGCGGCCGCGTGCGCGGCCTGCAGCAGTTCCCCAGCGAGCCAGAGCGGCTCAGCCGGCGGCGGCTCAGCCGGCGCTGGATTCCCCGTCACCGTCACAACCGCTGCGGGCAAGGTTCATTTCGCCTCGCGGCCGGGCGCCATCGTGTCGCTGGCCCCGACCGCGACCGAGATGCTCTACGCCATCGGCGCGGGCAGCCAGGTCAAGGCCGTTGACAGCCTCTCGGACTACCCGCCAGGCGCGCCGCTGACCAAGCTGTCCGGTTATCAGCCCAACGCCGAGGCCATCGCCAGCTACAAGCCGGACCTGGTCGTCATCTCCAACAACCTCGACGGCATCACCGCCAAGCTCACGGCCCTGTCAATCCCGGTGCTGTACCTGCCGGCCGCTACCAACGTGTCAGGCGTCTACGCAGAATTCACCGAGCTCGGCGCGGCCACCGGTCACGTCGCGCAGGCGCGGACGGAGGACCAGAAGATCCGGACGGACATCACGACGATCGTTGCGTCCGAGCCGAAGCACTCGGCACCGCTCACGTATTACTACGAGCTCGGCGCCGACCCGTATTACTCGGTGACCGACTCGACCTTCATCGGCAGCCTGCTATCGCTGCTCGGCATGAAGAGCATCGCGGACGCCGCAACGGGCGCCGCCTCCTCTGGCGGCTACCCGGAGCTGTCGCCGGAGTTCATCCTCAAGGCCAACCCGGACTACATCCTGCTGTCCGACACCGGTAGCAACGGCGGCCAGGACGCGGCGACAGTCATCGCGCGGCCGGGCTGGTCAGCGCTGACCGCGGTGCAGGACAAGCACGTGATCGCGCTGAACGCGGACATCGCGTCGCGCTGGGGTCCGCGCATCGTGCAGTTGCTGCAGACGGTCGCGGCCGGGGTTAAGCCCGGCTAGTCGTGACCGCAACGAGGCCAACAACAGGCGGGCCGACAACAGCCCGCCCGGCTGCAGCCGGGCCGACAACGGGCGGGCCGACAACGGGCGGGCCGACTTCAGCCGGGTCGGCGGCATCCAGCGGTCGCCCGGCCGCAGCCGATCGCGGCTCTGGTGCGCAGGCGGGCCACAGGCCGGCCGGCGCACCAGACCGCGAGCCTGTCGGCACCGCGAGTCAGGTCACGGTGCGGCAGCTCAAGCCGGGCCGCGCGGTCGTCGTGGCGATCGTCGTGCTGCTGATCGCGATCATCGTCGGCACAGGCGTCGGCCCGGCAGACCTGTCGCCGCTGCATGTGCTCGACGCGATCGCAGCGGGAATGCCGTGGCACCCGCACACCAGGCTGTCAGCGCTGGACGTCAAGATCGTTTGGGAGATCAGGCTGCCGAGGGTCGCGCTCGGGGTTCTCGTCGGCTCGATGCTGGCCGGCGGCGGGGCGGCGTACCAGGGCATCTTCCGGAACCCGCTGGCCGACCCGTACCTGCTCGGGGTGGCCGCCGGGGCCGGACTGGGCGCCACCATCGTGGTGGTGTCCGGCGGCAGCATGGCGCTGACCCCGCCGGCCGCGTTCGCGGGTGCGGTGGGCGCGGTCGCGCTCACCTACCTGCTCGGCGCCCGCGCGGGCCGCACCGGGGAGTCGCCGGCGGCCGGCGGCACCAGTTCGATCCTGCTCGCCGGCATCGCGGTCGCCGCGCTACTCACTGCGTTCCAGACCTACCTGCAGCAGCAGCACACCCAGACGCTGGCGTACGTATACGCCTGGATCCTGGGCGGCCTGTCAGCCGCGTCCTGGCCAGATGTCTGGCTGATCCTGCCGTACGTAGCCGTGGCGGCAATAGCGCTGATGGTGCACCGGCGGCTGCTCGATGTGCTCCGGGTCGGCGAGATCGAGGCGACCAGCCTCGGCGTGAATGTCGGCAGGCTGCGGCTGACGATCGTCGTCGCGGCCACCCTGGGCGTCGCCGCCGCTGTCTCGGTCAGCGGCCTGATCGGCTTCGTTGGCATCATCGTGCCGCACGCCGTGCGGCTGACGGCCGGTCCGAGCTACCGAGTGCTGATGCCGGTATCGATGATCGGCGGTGCCGCGTTTCTCGTGCTCGCCGACGTCGTGGCCCGGACCGCGCAGGCCCCGGCCGAGGTTCCCATCGGGGTGATCACCGCGCTCATCGGGGCGCCGTTCTTCCTGTTCGTGCTGCGCTCCCGCCGGGCCAGGCAGGCGGATTCGTGATCGGCTTCGACAGCCTCACCGTCCGCTACGGGGAGACCGTGGCGCTCGACGGCATCGCCGGCCAGGTGGCCGACGGCGAGTGGGTCGGGCTGATAGGCCCGAACGGCGCCGGAAAGACGACGCTGCTTGGCGCCATCACCCGGCTGCTGCCGTTCGACGGCGTGGTTACCGTGTGCGGCACGCGGGTCAGCAGCCTGCGCAGGCGCGAGCTGGCCCGGCTCGTCGCCTACGTGCCGCAGCGGCCCGTACTGCCACCCGACATGACGGTCAGCGAGTACGTCCTGCTCGGGCGGACCGCGCACATCGGCTATCTGCGTATCGAGACGACCGTCGACCGGCGGGTCTGCGCCGAAGCGATTGACCGGCTCGACCTCGGCGCAATGGCTGACCGGACGCTGCGGGCCATGTCCGGCGGCGAACTGCAGCGGGTCGTGCTCGCCCGGGCGCTCGCCCAGGAGGCCCCGGTGCTGCTGCTCGACGAGCCGACCAGCGCGCTGGACCTCGGTCGCCGGGTGGACGCGCTCGAGCTCATCGACGAGATGCGGCGGGAGAGGTCGCTGACGGTGCTGTCGGCGATTCACGACCTGACGCTGGCCGGCCAGTTCGCTGACCGGCTGCTGCTGCTGTCGGCCGGCCGGGTCACGGTCAGCGGGACCCCCGCCGACGTGCTCAAAGACTCCGTCCTGGCGGCCCACTTCGGTCCAAGCGTTCAGGTGCTGACCACCGACACCGGGGACCTCGCCGTCATCTCCCGCCGCTCACCACGGGCCTGACGGGAACGATGGGTGTGAGTTTTCTATTGCTCCAGGCATAGAAAACTCACACCCATGGCGGGCACGCCGGGATTCAGGCTGCGGTGGGCTCCAGGTAGGCGACCCACTGCGGGGTCGCCGAGCGCTCAGCCGCCGATCGACCGGCACTCCGCGCCGACCTCAGCGGCGTAGTAGCTGGCCGGCTGCAGGTCGCCGCTCGGCGCCGTGGCCTGTACGACATACCAGTCACTGAGGTTCGTGCTCAGCGTGTTATCCATGCCGGTGGCTGACTCGGGGCCGATCGTCGGCTGGCCGCCGTTCCGCAGTAGCCAGCCGTTGAACTGGTCAGCGCTCATCTGCCCGGCTTGCTCGGCCGCGAACTGGTGGCACGTCGCGATGTCCATGGCGGTATCAGCGATCAGTGGGGCAGGGCTGGGCGACGCGCTCCGGCTAGCGGGTGGCGAGGTGGTCGCGGGAGCGGGCCGAGCGGTCGTGGCAACAGCCGCTGGGGACTCCGCCGCGTGGTGGCTGCCTGCGGCCTTCGGCGCACCGCCGCAGGCGGTGAGCAGGAGCGCCGCCGGCAGCATGAGCACTGCCCCCGACAGCGTGCGGTGAGCGCTTCTCATTGCGCGCCACAGCCCGGCACGGTCTCGCCGCAGGCCCTGACGTCCTCGCGGAAGGGCCTGACGTCCTTGTGGGCGCTTCGCACCGCTGTTCGAGCTCGCACAGCCTGGCCGCGCCGCTAGGCCACGGCCTCAGTTAGCCATTGTGCCCACTGCGGGTCGCCGTCGTTAATAGCCCCGATAAGACGCCAATGCGGCCCACGAGGGGCCGCAGGATCGCGCGCGAGCGTCCACCCGAGTTCTTCTATCAGGTGGTCCGCCTTCCGGTGGTTGCACCTCGTGCACGACGCCACGCAGTTTTCCCAGCAGTGCTGGCCGCCCCGGCTGCGCGGGATCACATGGTCGATGGTCTCGGCCTTGTTGGCGCAGTAGGCGCACAGATAGTTGTCACGCCGCATGAGAGCCGCCCTGGTGAGCGGGACGCGGCTGCGGTGCGGCACGCGCACGTACCGCCGCAGCCGGATGACCGACGGCACGACGAGCCGGGTAGACGCGGAGCGAAGCTCCAGGCCGGCGGCGTCGGAGTGGAGCACGTCCGCCTTCTCGCCGAGGACGAGGCAGACGGCACGATGAAGGCCGACGGTCGTCAGCGGCTCAAAGGTGATGTTGAGCAACAGCACCCGGCGCACGTGCACCTCCCGTTCGGCCACGGGTCCGATCCGCACCTGGACGTGCGCCCGCCGTCAGCGCCGCCGGGGCACCCGTGACCAGTGTGACTGCCAGCAAGCCGGTTCGCCAACACCAGATGCCCTATTGCAACCGGAAGCTCAGGTGAACGTCATCGAACAGCTAACGGCGCAGCCCCGGCAGCCGTCGCGCCGCGGCGGGCCCGGAGCGGACCCAGCGGGACATTAGAGTGCCGGATATGACTGACCCTGAGCGCGCTGAGCCAGCCACGAGTAAGCCAGCCACGACCGGACCGGACGCAAGTGGAACGGACACGACGGGACCGGCGACGCCGTATCCCGACGCCCCGCGACTGGACGTCACCGAGTCGATCCACGGCTACCAGATCGCCGACCCGTACCGCTGGCTTGAGGATGCCGACAGTGGCGAGACCAAGGAGTGGCTGGAGGCGGAGGCGGAGTTGTACGACGCCTACCGGGGGGGCATTCCCGGCCGGGATGTGCTGGCGACGCGGCTGGCCGAGCTCCTCGCGGCCGGCGACGTCGGGCCGCCCGTGTGGCGCGGCGACCAGCACTTCTTCTCGCGGCGCGAGCCAGCTCAGGAACACGCCGTGGTCTACGCCGTCGATGGGACGGGTACCGAGCGCGCCCTGATCGACCCGACCGCGATCGACCCGACCGGCGCGACGACGCTCGACAGCTGGCGTCCCGACCGGGACGGCCGGCTGCTGGCCTACCAGCTATCTGAGGGCGGCCGGGAGGAATCCGACCTGAGAGTCCTGGACGTAGCGACCGGCGAGGACATCGACGGGCCGATCGACCGGTGCCGCTACACCAGCGTGGCCTGGCTGCCCGGCGGCGAGGCGTTTTACTACGCGCGCAGGCTGCCGCCGGAAGCCGTTCCGCCGGGCGAGGCACAGTTTCACCGCCGGGTCTACCTGCACAAGGTCGGCACGCCCGCGGACGAGGACGTGCTGATCCTCGGCGACGGCATGGAGAAGACGAACTACTACGACGTAGAGGTCAGCCCGAACGGCCGCTGGCTGGTCATCACCGCCTCCGCTGGCACTGCGCCACGCAATGACGTCTGGGTCGCCGACCTGACGACCAGCGCGCCGGCCGCGCCGAATCTGCAGGTCATGCAGCAGGGCGTCGATGCGCAGGCGTGGCCGAGGGCCGGCCGGGACGGCCGTTTCTACGTGCTGACGGACCGCGGCGCGCCGCGCGGCCGGCTCATGATCGCCGACCCGGCCGATCCGGCTTTCCCCGAGTACGCCAGCTGGCAGGAGTTGATCGGCGAGGATCCGGAGGCGGTGCTGCACGACCTGGCCATCCTGGACGGGCCCGGCCTTGGGGAGCCGGTCCTGCTCGCCGCCTGGGCCAGGCACGCGCTGAGCGAGATCACCATCCACGATCTGGCCTTCGGCGACCGAATCGGCCACGTCGAGCTGCCGGGCCTCGGCACCGCCGGCGGCCTGCGCGAGCACCCGGAGGGCGGCCACGAGGCCTGGTTCACCTACACCGACTACGCCACCCCCGGCCTCGTGCTGCGCTACGACGCGGGCGAGGGCGGCACGCACGTGTGGCAGCGAGCACCTGGCGCCGTTGCCGTCCCGGCGGTCCGTGCCGAGCAGGTGGCGTACGCCTCGGCCGACGGCACCACGATCCGCATGGTGGTCCTGTCGGCCGATCCGGCCGGCAGCGGCGGTGACGCCGCGGCGGCGAGCGACCCCGTTCCGGTCAGCAGGCCTGCGATCCTGTACGGCTACGGAGGCTTCAACATCAGCCTGACGCCTGCCTTCTCGGCGTCCATCCTGGCCTGGGTGGAGGCCGGCGGCGTGTACGCCATCGCGGGCCTGCGCGGGGGTAGCGAGGAGGGCGAGGAGTGGCACCGGGCCGGCATGCGGGAACACAAGCAGCGGGTGTTCGACGACTTCCACGCGGCCGCGGAGAAGCTAGTCGCTGACGGCTGGACTACCAGCGACCAGCTGACCGTGTGGGGCGGCTCCAACGGCGGGCTGCTGGTCGGCGCCTCGGTGACGCAGCGCCCGGACCTCAGCGCCGCCGCGGTGTGCTCGGCGCCGTTGCTGGACATGGTGCGGTACGAGAAGTTCGGCCTCGGCGAGAGCTGGAACGACGAATACGGAACGGCGGCAGATCCGACTGAGCTTGGCTGGCTGATCTCCTATTCGCCCTACCATCACGTGCGGGCGGGGACCCGGTATCCAGCGGTGCTGTTCACGATCTTCGACGGTGACACCCGGGTCGACACCCTGCACGCGCGGAAGATGTGCGCCGCCCTGCAGTACGCGACGAGTTCGCCGGCCAGCGACCGGGCGGTGCTGCTGCGGTCCGAGGGTCAGGTGGGCCACGGCGCCCGGGCGCTGAGCCGGACGATCGGCCTGTCAGCCGACGCCCTGGCCGTCGCCGCCGCGCAGACAGGGCTGCGGCTCGGCTAGCCGGGGGCGCGTGGCC
>JBAUAR010000454.1:0-14213 GCA_049675875.1 Streptosporangiaceae bacterium | reverse complement strand
GCGGCCCACCGCGGCCACACGCCGCCTCCGGTCGCTGCGACCCCGGCGTCCTCATACGGCTCGATGAGCGTCGCCAGCCAGCCAGGCTGCGCCTCGGCGTCGTCGTCCAGGAACGCCGTGATCGGCTCCACCGCAGCCGCAAGGCCGGTATTGCGCGCGCCGGATAGCCCTGGGTCGCCGGAGCTCTCCAGTACTGTCACCCCGGGCAGCTCGGCCCGAGCCAGGGCCGCGAGCTCAGGGTTGTGGTCGATCACGAGCAGCACCTGCGCGGGGGCCGGCCGCTGACCGACGACGGAGGCTACTGCTGACTTGGTCTCGCGCCACCTGTTCAGCGTGTACGCGCAGATAACAACTGTGACCCCCAGCCGGTCCGCCGACGCAGCACGATCGTCGGGCCGGGTAGGCGCGGGGCTGGTCATAGTGAGCAGAGCCTATCTGGATCGGCTGCTGCGCGCCCGCACTTCATGGTGGCTCGCACCCCGGTCATGAAAGCGGCCAGTACTTGAGTGACTGGATATCAAGTTCTCCTGAGCAATTGCCAGGAGCAGCCGGCTCGTATTCAGCTACGTTTGCAACGAAATACATCTCTTGCTGCGGAACATTCGAGGTGACGTTCATGATCAGCGTCGACCCGACAAAGAACTCCAGCTCCGAACTGGTCCAGTACAGCGAAAAGGTCTGCCAGTCCGAAGTAAGGCTCACCGGAATGAAACCCTTGTCGTACCCCAGGGAGGTCGGGTACGGGTGCAGGAACGCAGCCGACTCCTGGTCAACGCCCCAGTTCTCGATCATGTCCACTTCAGGTGGCCACTGCTGGTCAGCGGCTGCCAGCCAGAGCGCGGACCACAGCCCGGCCGCGTGCGGAATCTTGGCCACGACCTGTAGAAAGCCGTACTGAAAATGAAACCCAGGATAGGTTGTGACCAATCCGGACCGGCAACCGTACGTCTGCGGGCTGCCGTCTTGCGCCAGTCCTGCAGTTTGCTCCTGCTGAGCAATGAGCCTGAGCACTCCGCCGGAGACCTGATCCTGGCTGGGCAAATACCATTCAAACTCGTCGGGATTGCCAAAGTTTGTGCATCCCACTGATGGATCCGCCTGCGGATAGCAGGTTCCCCATATCGACGAGTCGAGCTGCGAGCCGGCAAAGCTAGCCGCGAAACTGGCCGGCCGCTGCGGCAGTACGGCAAGGTACGCCGAGTCCGCCACCGCGGTTGGCGACGGGCTCGCGGATGGAGCGGTGGTCGGCGTAACCGAGGCGCCGCCTACGGCGGGAGCGGTTGGCCTCGTGCGGGCAACGGGCCGCTGCGGCACCTGCCGGCCGACGCTGAGATAGAGCGCGGATGCCGTTGCCAGCAGCACGACAATGACGCCGAGAATCAGGCCGCGCCGCTTGGTCATCCGTACCTCCATCCTGCAATTGCCGCCCGAGTCGCCAGCTAGCTCATGGCGTATTCGGCGACCCAGGCTACGGTCAGCGTCTCGATCGACTGACTGGGCTGGGCCGAGCCGAGGTTTTCGGACTGCAGGGCGAGGTTCATCGGAATGTCCGGCCAGGCCGGCAGACCGCTGCTGGAGATCGCGGAGCCTACCGGGGTGCCGTCGAGAGTGAAGGTGATGCTGTTCGGAGTCCACTCGACGCCGTATGTATGCCACTGGGTGGCGTCATTGTCCACGGGGACGTGTATCTGGTCGGAGCTGTCTCCGCTTGGTCCGGGGTGGACGGTGGCAAGGTAGCTGGACCGCGCGCCCCCACTGTCCTCGAAGAGGTCGATCTCGGGCGGCCACGCGCTGCTGTTCGGCCATAGCAGGACGACATCCGAGATCTGCAGGCCAGGTTCGTAGTCAGCCTTCATTCGGACTAGGTACATGCCGTAGGTCTGCGGATTGCCATAGAACATCACGCCGCCCGTGCCGCCTGCGCTAGCCAGCAGATGGAGCTCGTCGCCGCTAACGGCGACGTTGGCCGGGTTCCACTGGCCATCAGGGTCACCTCCCGGCTGACCCTGGTACGGTCCCCAGTCTGGCGGCAGCGCGTTCCCGCTGAAATCCTGGCTGTACACCAGCCGCCAACCCGGCACGCTACCAGGCGGTCCGTCTGTCGACGCCGCGCCCGTCGAGGTATCCGGCTGGTCACCACTGGCCGGTGTCGGGGAGAAGGCTCCCTTCGACAGCTCGAAGCGGCCCTGGATGGACAATCCAGATGGCGCCGCGGACTGGGCGGGAGCCATCAGCCCGGCTGATACGTCTGCGGACGGCCCGCCGGCCCACTCGTGGCGGACTACGACGCCCGTGACTGCCAGCAACAGGACAACGGCGACGAGGGCACCGACCAGCGCGTATATTCGCCGGTTCTCGCTACGCCGATGCAATCCCATGCCTTCGCTCGGGTTAACTGCGGTAACGGACCTCAGCCAGCGCCGATGGACAGCGCGAGATCCAGGCATCCGAAATGAGACACTACACAATGAAGCCGGTTGACCGCACGATAAACACCAGGCCAGCGGCTGGCGGCCGGACGGACCGCGAAGCCGGTCAGCAACCCTCCTGGGCCCCGAGCGGAGCGGTCAGATCCGCCAGACCTTGATGGAGCGGATCAGCAGCTGACCGTTGCAGAACGCTGACGTGCTGGGCGGCACATATTCGGCGAGATTGGCGATGAAATACATCTGCTGGTGCGGAATCTGCTGGTGCACTGTCAGGAGCTCCTTGCCATCGATGAAAAACGTGAGCTGAGAAGGAGTCCATGACAGCGCGAAAGTATGCCATCCCTGGCTGATCGGCGGATTCATCCGGCCGGCCACCGGCGTGGCAGCGATCGGATGGAAGAAGACGGCTGACTTTGTGTTGATGCCCCAGCTCTCGATCATGTCTATCTCCGGCGGCCACTGCTGGTTAGCGGCAGCCAGCCAGATGGCGGGCCAGAGCCCTGGGCTCGCCGGTATCCGGGCCTGTACCTCGACGTAGCCGTATTCAAAACGGAAACCGGGGTAGGTCGTGACGATGCCAGAGCGGCAACTGTATTCCGTTGGCTGGCCGTTCTGTTTGAAGCCGGCCGTCGGAATCCGCTGGGCCGTAAGAGCGAGCGTCTGGCCAGAAATTCCAACCTGGCTGGGCAGGTACCACTGATTTTCGTCACTGTTGCCGAAGTCGGTGCAGCCCGATGGCAGATCCATCCATGGGAAGCAGGTAGCCCATATCTTCTTGTCAAGCTTGCCGGAGGTAAACGTCGCACTGAACTCAGGCGGACCGAGTGGCGTTATCGCCCCCTTCGCGATGGCCTGCTTGGCCAACTTGGCAAAGGACGGCAACTTCGCGGCCGCCGGGCCGAGACCCGTGGGTTCAGCACGACCGCTAGCGATGCCAACGGCCCAGGTAGCCATGCCTAGCGCGATCGCTATGGCGAGCGCCAGCCGCCAGCGCCGCATCCTCGCTTCACCCCTCGGCCTGATTTGACCTGCAGGAACCCGTCCCGAGACTAGTGCATACTCTGACTGTGCTGGGTATTGACGGGCGAAGCGTCGGGCCGACTGCCCCGGTGCGAGACATGCTCGATGCCTCAGCCGTGGCCGTATCGATAGGCTTGCTCGGCTTGGTGCTCGAGGGCGCCGCCGGGCCCGCGCGGATCTTGCTGGCGGTTGCCTTTGCCTTCTTCGCGCCTGGCCGGGCCATAGTGACGAACTGGCCCAGGTTCGCCTACTGGTCCGAGTTCGGGATGTCCATTGTGCTCAGCCTCGCCGTGCTGACCGTGCTGGCGACGGCCACACTGTGGGCGCATGACTGGCATCCCGTGGGCTTGTTCGAGATCGAAGCGCCACCGACCGCTGTTGCGCTCGTCATCGGCATGGTCAGGAGGCACCGGGGCGAACTGCGGATGGCCGCCGACGAAGACCCGGAGGAGGACCCAGCTTTCCCAGGCCTGGAGCCGTCGGGGCGAGGCGATGACAGGTGACGACCGATCTGGGCCCGTGGGTCGGCGTGCTTGATCTCGACCAGAGTGAAGGTGAGACGGCGGGGTTCGCCGGGCTGGCTTCGGCCGGATACGCCGAGGCCCGCCTCCTCGTCCGCATCCACGGTGCCCCCGTCGGCCACGTGAGCATTCCCGTGCAGCCGGAGAACTCGCTGGACTCCCGGGCTCGGGCCACGGCGGTCGCGGAACTGGCCGACATGCTGCGGCTGCACGAGAGCTGGGACCTGGAGTTCGACAAGATGGCAGGGCGGGCCGAGTGGGCGGCTCGACTCGCCTGTCCCCAGCGCAGCGTGCTCAAGTCTGGCGCTGGCATCAGCGTCATCATCTGCACCCGGGACCGTCCGGTACTGCTGGCGGACTGTCTCATTGCCCTGCAGCAGGTCAATTACCACCCGATCGAGTTCGTCGTCGTCGACAACGCCCCGTCCGACGACGCGACCAGAAACGTGGTAGCCGAGTTCGCTGCTACCGACCCACGCATCCGCTACAGCTGTGAACCCAGACCCGGGCTATCGCGAGCGCGGAACCATGGGATTAAGGTCGCGCAGTTCGATGTGCTGGCATTCACCGACGATGACGTCATCGTCGACCCAGCCTGGCCCGCAGCTCTGGTCGCCGGCTTCGTTTCGGACCCCGATGCTGTCTGCGTGACAGGGCTCGTGGCCACTCGATCGCTGGACGCGGCGGCGGAGCGCTACTTCGACTCGCGATATTCGTGGGGCGAGGCCTTTCAGCCTCGCCGATACGACCTGGCGGAGCACCGCGACCAGTCGCGGCTCTATCCGTTCACCGCGGGCATCTTCGGAGTGGGCGCGAATTTCGCGATCCGGCGCGACGTCGTCGCGCGGCTCGGCGGGTTCGACGCGCTGCTAGGTGCTGGCGCTCCGGGCCGGGGTGGCGAAGATCTGGACATGTTTGTCCGTATTATTCTTACCGGCCACCGGATCTGTTATGCGCCGGCCGCACTCGCATGGCACCGACACCGCAGCAGCAACCAGGCCCTGGCGCACCAGGTCTTCTCCTACGGGTGGGGACTCGGCGCCTACCTAGCCAAGCGGCTCCGGACAGGCGAGATGTCCATAGCCTTTCTGCTGCGCGCCACGGGCTACTCGGCCGTGATCTTCGCACGTATGCGGCGAGCGTCAGAGGTCAGCCGACTGACGACGCGCGGTAAGCGGCTGGCACTGAGCGAAATGCTCGGTGTCTTTGCCGGAGCGCTGTGTTACTACCGTGTCGCCTGGCGTAAGCGGGAGCAGTGAGCACCGTTAGCAGCCCGCCTCGGCGGAAGATGACGGTGCCGCTCGTCTCGGGGTGGACACTGAGCCTGCGGCCGTCGGATGGGCTGTTGCCGGCGAGCCTCGTGCTCTGGGCCATCGGCGTCAGGCTCACTGACGTCGCGCACCTCGGCCCTTATGGCCTGATCGGCGCGCTACCCCTGGTGTTCTATGCCGGCCTGGCCACCCTCGTGGTCTCGGCGGCCATGGAACTCGGCCGCCCGGCGCCGTCACGCATACGAATGGCGCTCCACGCAGTCGCGCTCGTGGTGATTCTCTACGGCACCGCACCACTCGTCTACCCCGAGGGCAGGTACTCGTGGCTGTATAAGACCATCGGCGTCGTCCAGTACGTGAATGCTCACGGGCGGCTCGACCGGACCATCGACATTTACCAGAACTGGCCGGGGTTCTTTGCGTTTGCCGCCTGGTTCGACAAGGTCGCCGGAGTTGGCAGCCCGCTTGTTTACGCGAAGTGGGCGCAGCTCGTGTCCGAGCTGGCGGCACTCCCGCTCTTGCATATGGCCTACACGGCACTCTCGCTGCCAGTCCGGCAGCGGTGGACGGCCATCCTGCTGTACTCCGCCAGCAACTGGATCGGTCAGGACTATTTTTCCCCGCAGGCCCTGGGCACCCTGCTCAGCCTGGGAGTTATGGCAATAGCCCTCCGCTGGATGTTCGCCGGCAACGCCGCCGGACCGTCCCGCTGGCTCGGCCAGGGGGAGCAGAACCGTGACGTCCGGCTCACGTACTGGGCTCGCTGGCGAAACAGGCGCGCACTGCCTTTCGTGCTGACGTCGGTACTGATCTTCTTTGTGCTGACATTCAGTCACGAGCTGTCACCGTACGTCGTGGTAGTTCAGCTCGGCTGCCTCGCTGTGGCCGGTCTGGTGCGACCGCGCTGGGCGCCACTCGTGCTTGTCGCTGTGGCCATCGGATACTTCCTGCCGCGCCTCGCCTTCGTCAACAGCCAGTTCGGCCTGCTGAGTTCGTTCGGCGACTTCTTCAGCAACGCCACACCTCCGTCGGCGAGCAGTACTGGGTCCGCGCTGCTGGTACCGCACAGTGAGCGGCTCATCCAGGACTGCTCCGCGGCCCTGTCGCTGGGCATCTGGACGGTTGGCCTTGTCGGCGCATGGCTACGTCGCCGATCACGCCGCACGGTGCTGGCACTTGTCATTCTCGCGTACTCACCGGCCGTCGTGCTCGCGCTAGGCGCCTACGGCAACGAAGGCGTGCTGCGGGTCTACCTGTTCTCGCTTCCCTGGGCCGCGGCGCTGGTAGCGGCGGCCCTGGCGCCGCTGCCTGTGCTCGCGCGAAGCAGGCGGTTCGGCCGCGGGTCGCACGGGCGCAGCCAGGGTGCCGGACCCCGGCCGCGCCCCAACCACGTAGTCGAGGCACCCAAAGGCCCCGCCAAGCGGGCGCGCGGCGTCGTTGTCCGCATGGTGGCAGCAATGGCAGTCTCGCTCGCGCTGTTTTTCCCTGCCTTCTTTGGCGACGACGCCGCTAATACGGTCTCGGAGTCCGAAGTCGATACCATTACCTCGTTCTTGCAGACCGCGCCACCGGGGTTTATCTTCATGGCCACCCAAGGCGCCCCCTACGCGGACACGTCACGGTACAACCTGTTCAAGTCGACGGAGATCTTCGGGGCTGGCGCCATTGTGGACAACACGCTGCCCACCCCCTATGTGGCGGACACCATCGCGGAGACTGCGGTACGTTTCACCGAGGGATTGCAGCCGTCATATGTCATAGTAAGTCCAAGTATGGTCCAATACAACGCTTTGCATCCAGCGACCACCCCGGCCGGCTTCCGAATCTTGCTGGCTTCGCTGGCCCACTCGTCTGAGTGGATACCGCTCACGAGGAGTCATGGCATCTACATCTACGAACTCCCGGCCGGCAGCCAGCTCCTGCTGCCAGGGCCCCTTGGCCCGCGATAAGAAAGGGCCAGGGTTGTACGGCAGTATCGCGCCCTTGATGTACCACTCGGTGTCACCCGACCGCGACGATCCGTACCAGATAACCGTGCGCCCGGAACGACTTGATCGCCAGCTCCGCTGGCTTCGCTGGCTGGGCCGACAGGGAGTATCCGTCGCAGAGCTGATCGAGGCCCGCCGACAGGGCCGGGGTCAGCGCCTCGTCGGCCTGACTTTTGACGATGGATACGCCGACTTCGTCGATTACGCGCTGCCCGCACTCAACCGCTACCACTTCACCGCTACCGTGTTCGTGCTTGCCGGGCGCCTCGGCGGGGACAATGCGTGGAACGCGAAGGGTCCCCGCAAGCCGCTGATGACGCCCGACCAGGTGCGGCAGGTAGCCGCCGCTGGAATGGAGATCGGTTCGCACGGCCTACGCCACGTCTCCCTGCCGTCTGTCAGCGACGAGGAACTAGCCGCCGAACTCCTGCAGAGTCGGCATATTCTGCAGGAGATCACTGGCCAGAATGTCGGCGGATTCTGTTACCCGTATGGTCATCTAGATGCACGCGTTGTCAGCGGCGTGCAGGCGGCACACTACGACTATGCGTGCGCAATCTGGCCTGCGGAGTTTACCGGCCAGCACGCCATCAGACGCACGTATATACGCGATGCTGACTCGCCTCCGCAGCTACGGGCCAAAGATCTTTGGAGCTCGGTGATGGCACGGGCAGGCCGCCGCATGCCAGGCTCTGGCACGGGCAGATAGGGCCACGAGGGAGCCCGGTCCTGTTCAGAACCGGGCATTAAGCTGGAGGTTTTCGATACCTTTAGGGAACGACGTCACATCCCACTCGAGCGGCAAGGCCAATGCGACCTCCGATCCTGATCCGTGAACTCGAACTAACCGAGCCGATCTCTGACATCGCGGTCCCGGCGCGCAGCGACGGCACCCGTTATCAAGGGGTTCGGCTGCTTGTCCGCATTCAGCACATACCAGTAGGCTATGCGTTTCTGGCGCTAGAAGCGCTCGCGGCGGCCTCAGCAGCCCACGAAGTATGGCGCCAGCTCGGCGATGCGATCAATGCGCGCAGAAGTCGCCATGGTCTGCCCACAGTGACGGCGCTTCCGGTCGCTGGCCTTGCCCCGGAGCCATTGCTCACTGAAGAAATCACGACTCGGCCGTTTGTCAGTGTAGTCATGAACACGCGCGACCGCCCGGATAGCGCGGTAGCCACTGTGCGGATGCTTACCGCGCTTTGCTACGCCCCCTATGAAGTCGTCGTCGTGGACAATGCACCAAGTTCAGACCAGACGCGTAAGGCCATTGAGGCCGAGTTCGGCTCCGACACACGACTACGCTACGTGTGCGAGCCGAGGCCTGGGTCTTCCTTCGCCAAGAATCGAGGAGTGGCCGAATCGAGCGGAGCGATTGTCGCATTCACGGACGACGACGTGATCGTTGACCCACGGTGGCTTGATGGCATTGTGCGAGGATTTTGCCAGGCCGATGACGTAGCTTGCGTCACTGGACTGATCCCTACCGCCCGGCTCGACACGACCGCGCAACTCTACTTCGACAAGCGCCAGGCCTGGGGTACCGCCTTTGACCGACGCATATTCGACCTTCGAGAGAATCGGGACGAGTCGCCGCTCTATCCGTACTCAGCTGGTGTCTTTGGCGCGGGTGCAAACTTTGCCCTGACGAGGGCGGCCCTGGCCAATCTCGGCGGCTTCGACGAGGCGCTCGGCGCTGGAACACGCTGCGGTGGCGGGGAGGACCTAGAGATGTTCATGCGCACGATCCTGGCTGGTCACAAGCTCGTATATGAGCCGTCCGCCGTCGTTGCGCACATCCACCGAGCGAGCCCAGAAGATCTTGCCAGGCAGATGCGCACCTACGGGTCGGGAGCCACTGCGGCATTGACTGCGGTGCTCCTTCATCACCGGCGAGCACGGCGAGAGCTGCCGCGCAAGATCATCATCGGTGCGATCCGGCTCACCCGGGCCGGCGAGCGTACGAAGGACGACGCAACTTTGCCGCCCAGAATGCTCGCCAGGGAGCGGACCGGAATGCTGCTCGGCCCGTGGCTGTACCTGCAGACTCGCTTCCGTCTGCGGCGGCATGCCGCATCCCGTCCCGCCCATAGGGAGCACTGACATCGCCACGCCGCTCGCCCTCATCCGCAGCCGAATTGCGCAGCTCTTGCAGTCTGTGATTCAGCACGCGAACACGCTGTCCAATCCAGCACCAGGCAGCCCGGCCCGGATCGTCACCGCGCGACCGGCCTCGTGGGCACGCGCGGGCACGCGCCCGGGCCGCGCCCGTCGTCTCACCGCAACGCTGACCAGCTTCCGAGCCTCAAACGCTCCGTCGCGGCGCCGGGCCCATCGCTCCTAGCCAGCCGGCCCAGTCCAGACGGCCCAGTCCGGACCGCTCAGTCCAGCCGCTTTCCCCTTAGCAAGGCGTCCAGCCTCTTGACAGCCTCGCGAGGCCTGCGTTGCGCGGAACGCACCACGCTGCGTCCACGAGCAGACAGGCCATTCCAGAAAAGAAACCGCGCTCCAGTCAGGGAGGAGGCAAGCTGCGGGAGCCCAACAGACCTTGCTTCCTGCACCCACCGGGCCGCCACTTCGCTCTCGTTGCCGTACTTCAGCGCGGTCAGTGCTGGACCGACGTAAGCCTGCCCCGATGGCATGCGTCGCAGCAGCGGTACATTCTTCTCGAGGATCTGCTGTAGGGCCTTTTCACGGCTGGTCTGGTCACGGCTGATCGACCCGGCGCGCAATCGCAGATCCACGAGAAAGCGCTTGTTTGCCCAGAAGATGGGGGTAGCAGCGCCGTTCGCTATGCGAAGCCACATATCGAGGTCCTGAGCGCTTGGCATGGTCTCATCGAACAAGCCGGCATCTTCAAAACACGACCTTCGTATGAGCAATGAGCTGCCGTTACGAGGCGGGCAGTTGCTAACGAGGAATTCATCAAAGTCGTATCTTCCGGCACGGGACCACTGAAAGAATACCGGGGTGCCGTTCTCCAGAATAATACGCGACCGGCAAAACACCGCCCCAACGTCCTCGGGCAAGCTTCGAATAAGGCTCAGCTGGGACTCAAGGAAGGACTCGTGCCAGCGATCGTCGCCGTCCAGGAAAGCTACGAACTCCGCTTTCGACTCCAACAGGCCAGCATTTCGCGCAGCTCCAGGCCCTCGATGCTGAACGGTGATGACCTTGAACCTCGAATCATTCGCTGCGTGTGCTAGCGCCACCGCCGACGTGTCGTCCGTCGAGCCGTCATTTATCACCAGGTATTCGAAGTCCGCGAATGTCTGATGCAAAACCGAGTCGACTGCCTGGCCGATGTACTTCCCGACGTTGTACGCCGGGGTGATGACCGTAACCTGCGGCCAGGGCGTAGCCCGACTGGCGCTAGAGCTCACTAGGTCCTCGCTTCGTTCCAACTTCTCTGCCGATCCGCACGTCTCCGGGGATCTGCGGACATACACCAGAACGGCTCAGGTGGTCGCTCAGGACATCGAGCAGTCGCCGCGTTATTGCCGAAACCTCGAACTCCTCCCGGGCCGCATTGGCCAGCGCTCCGGCGCGAAGGCTGCCGTAACGATGACCATCGGCCCGAGCATCGTCTATCGCTTCAGCCCAGTGGGCGGCAGCGCTATGTGGATCCAGCAGCATCCCCGAGTCCCCGATTGCCTCCGGAATACCACCAACACGACTCGCGACGGCCGGAATGCCGTGATGGCCAGCTTCTACTATCACTCGGCCAAAGGCCTCCTGAACCTGAGACGGCATCAGAATCACACCCGTGAGCCGGAAGACGTCGTCGAGACCAATTGAACTTTCTCGCCACGTTACGTTCGGCAGCCGACTCAGCTCGCGTCCGAGCTTCCGGATCTCGCGTCGCGCGGCCCACCAGCCGTCAACGAAGAGGAACTCTCGATGCGGCAGGAGCCTGGCCACCTCCAGCGCGACTGAGAGCCCCTTGTCAGGGACGGGGCTAATAAAGGTGACGTACCTTGGCCGTATCTCGAGGCAAGCGGCAGCTGGCGGCCTGATCGTCGGATAGATCACGGGCGCAGCGCAGCCAAGCTCTCGCTCGAACTCCGCCGCTGTGAAGCGAGAGTTGCACACGACGCTGAAGAGTCGATTAGTCAAGAGTGCGGCTATTACCTGGTCCGCCGCGACGGCTTGAGCGAAATCCTGGATGCCGAACCTGTCTATCAGCCGCATCACGACCGGCTGGCCCTGCTGAACAGCTGCGACCGCGAGATTCCAGGCCCGGTATCCCTGAACGACGACCACATCGGGACGGCAGTCACGAATTCGGTCCGCAACAAGCCGCGGCACGAGCCAGCTGCCGACCCGGTACGTCGGATAGCCGTTGTCGGTGTCCCGGAACACGAGCAGATGGCTCCTGTCACCCAGCTGCCTTATTCGGTACGGCACCTGACGCACGGCTGCGGAGTGGGCCTTGCCGGGAAGGGCTGCCGCGACGGCGACCTCGTGGCCCAGTGCTCCGACAGCAAGAGCCATCTCATGGAGGTCCATGTTGCCGCCAGTAGCGACGTGCGGGATGTGCACTCCCGGAACCGCAAAGAGTATGCGCAACGGTCTACTCCCGCTGTTTCGCGAGGAGGCGCAAGCCGCCATGACCGTGGTCGGTGACAGCCGCTATGTTGACGGGGGTTGCCATCGAGATCAACATCGCCAGACCGGCAAGCTGCTGATCGCGTGCCAGGGCCATGTCCGCTGCCGACGAGACCAGGCGCGTCGACACCGTCGAGACACCCTGGATGCTGGCGCCGGCCTGGCTCTCCCCACGGCGGTGGCGCCCGGCGCCGAGAGCCGCCCGTAGCACCGCCGGCCCGGTGACCATAGCCTCAAGGACCGACAGGCCCAGCGAGGCGGCCGCCATTCCGACGAGGCCATATCGCACGCAACCGATGACTACGCCGGCCACCTCAATCACGGCAAATATGCTCATGATCACGGCGGCCTGCGAGATCCGGCCGGTCGCGCGAGAGACCGAGATGTAGAACGAATTCGGCAGCGTGGGCAGGTAATTGAGGACTATCAGCACCATCGGCAGGGTCGCGGCTTCCGCGTAGCCGCGGCCAAACAGGCTGAGTATGAAGTGAGCGCCCACCCCGAGTACAACCATCGCCGGTATCCCGAGCGCGAGCGAGACGCGCGCCGCGAAGCGCAGCTTTCGCGCAACGAGCTTGTGATCATTCGAAGTAGCCGCAAATAGCGCAGTCGACAGATGCATGGGCAAAATAAACAAACCAGTGCAGATAGTCATAGCAACGTAATAAGCAGCATTTATAGATGGCGCCAGGATGGCCGCGACTATAACTGGGGTAATCAGACCGCGTACCTGCAGAGCAAGATTCAGCCAGTTGTGCGCGAAGAGAACTCTCGCGAGACTGCGGAGAACCTGCCAGTCTGGCCGGGCCAGGATAGGAGCGCGGGCGAACAACAGCCGGACGCCGATGAGCAGCAGCGCCGCCGGAATAGCCACCACCCACGACGCGAAGAGTCCGATCCCAGTTGAATAGTGGACGAGCATAGCGGCGCCCACGAGTGTCAAAAGCTTGATTACGACGAATGCTAGGTTCCGTATCAACTGCAGACTGCCACGCTGCATGCCTATTGTGGCAAGGTCAAAGACAACAGACATCGCCGTCAGCGCCACGCCCCCGCAGAACAGACTTGCTCCCCCAACCGAACCAGCGATGTCGTTGTAGTGAGTAGTGAGGTGCGGAACAATAAGAACAAATATCAGCGCGAGAATAATTGACCCGCCGGCGGCCGCCAGCATCGCAGCAGAGATCAGGCCCGCGCGGTTCTGCCGCTTCGGCAGATCGCCGATAAGCAGCATGCCCAGGCCAGATACGCCAACTGTCGAGATGAATGTCATCGCTGACACTGCGGCAGTGCCGTAACCAACCGCCTGCTGGCTGAAGAGCCGGGCAGCGATGTTCCAGTACACGAAGCCAAGTGCCGATGTCAGGCCAGTCGTCGCCAGCAGGGCCACCAGGTTCCTGAGCATGTCCTGGTGCCGGTACCAGGCCGCCCGGATCGTCGACCACAGCCGCCCTGCAGGTGCGACGCCAGGATCAAGCGTGCCGCCGCCTGGCTTCAGAGTGACGCCCACGTCGGCTGCGCTGTCGCGATCTCGTCGCGCGGCTGGAGCCGCCATTACGCCGGGTCGACCACGCGTCTGACGCCGCGGGTCGCCAGTCTATTCAAGGCGCAGAGTGCGACGAGGTTCACCGTTTCCTGCACACAACCTGCGTAGCCAAGTGTTGCCCCCATCGTCCTGGACATGGCGACCGGGTCAAACCAATGCCCGCCAGCGCATCGTCTCGCCCTCAATCAAGTGAGCTCAGGGGTAGCTTACCGTGGGCTACCGGTAACCTGCCGCAAAATTCTCAGCCTCGGCTTTTCGCCCAGGTCGATGACTGTGCCGCGCCGCTGCAGGCGCTGGTCAGCGCTCCAAGGTCAAGAAAGGTCGAGGGTACCTGCACCGCGCCACTGCATCCCCGTCGATGCGGTCACTAATGACCGCCGCCATTCCCGGCACGTCGCCAAAGCAAATATCTGCTAATCGCTGATCGCAGCCGACTCGTGCTCGAGGTATTACTCGGCGATCCGCCGCGGCCCCATGTCGCGCTTGTGCAGTTCACGCTGACGGTGATCCTTCGGTCTTGCAGGCTTGCCGCGTCGCTGCGCCCCCACCGCAACAACACTTCAGCCGAGCCTTCCTAGCTAGGCGCGCGAAGGGCCATCCGAGCTAGCTTGGCGGCGCAGTCGACGGCGGCGGAGACGGCGGCGGAGACGACGGCGGCGGAGACGACGGCGGCGGAGACGACTGGGACGGGGTCGGCTTCGGTGTAGGGCTCGTCGACTTCGTGCTCTGTCTCACAACGGGCGGGGGCACGACCACACCGGGCGACGCCGAGGGGCTGCCCGCTGGGCTGGGCAAAGTGCTCGGGCTCGGGGCTGGCCGCGGGGACTGCGAGG
>JBAUAR010000453.1:0-7474 GCA_049675875.1 Streptosporangiaceae bacterium | reverse complement strand
CTGCCCGCCCGCGGCGACCACGCTCGGCTCGCTGGAGTGCGTCGCGCTCGGGCTGATCGCGGCCGCCGCTGGGCTGGCCGAAGCGAGCAGGTTGCTCGGGGTGCCAGCCCGTCGCGCCCAGCCGGGTTGCAGCGGCCCGGTCGCGACAAACACGACGGTGGCGACTGCGATCGCCGCCGTCGCTACCAGCCAGGTGACGCGCAGCCGACCAGGCCGGACCAGCCGGAGCCGCCAGTACACCGCCGCGCCGACGGCGAGCACGCAGAGCGCATCGAGCAGCAGCAGCCACGGCAGCCTGCTGTCAGTGCCGGTGCCGAGCCCGTGCCACAGCGCGATCGGCCAGGACGCGTAGGCCAGCCAGTGCACGCCGCGCCAGGCGCGGTAGCCGAGCCGGTTCCTCAGCAGGCTCGTCAGCACCAGCGCGAGCAGCAGGTCGAACGCGATCGTGCCGAGGCCGAGCCACAACACGCGGTAGTGCGAGCGGAATGGGATGACCGCCGACGTGAGGCGGATCGACGCGTACGGGTCGAGTACCGCCGTCAGCACGTGCGCAGCGACGAACCCGACCGACAGCATGGACACGTTGCGGTGCAGCCCCGACTGCACGAGCCGGGGCATCGCGGCGGAGCTGAACCGTGCTGTTCCGGCTACGCCGAGCGTCACTGTGATGGTCAGCAGCACCAGCGCGACCACGCCGGTGGCGCGGGTGGCGTACCACAGCGGGCTAGGACCAGAAGTGGCCGCGACGAGCGCCTGACCGGCCGCGGCCGACGCGGAACTGGCAGCACCAGTCATCTGATCAGGACCCGCCTGAGGTCACCGCGTGCGGCGCGGCGGTGTGCGTCGGCAACTGCCGCGGCTGCGCCAGCTGAGCTGACTTGCTCGCGCTCGAGCTCGGGTTTGCCGAGCTCGAACTGGCCGGCGCGGAGCTGGCGGACGCCGGGCTCGCCGACACCGAGGGCGTGGCAGTCGGCCGCGGTGTGCTCGCGGTGCTGGCGGCGTGACCGGGAATCGCGTGCGCGAAGGCAGCGCCGAGGCCGAGCGAGGCGGCGGCAGCGACGCCGGTGGTCCACAACGTGATCTTGCGGATCAGTGCCAGCCGCTCGTCCCGGCGCCTGGCTGCCACGTGCACGTGCTCTCGCATCCGGACCCACTCTCCCCTCGCCGATGCCCTCATCACCCGCGCCGATCGCGGGTGGACAGCTCTGCTGCCCCATGCTGAGCCGGGCACGTTCTGACGGTCCTGGCACGCCGCTCTGGGCGAGCTCTGAAGTCCCGAACCGACGAGCTGACGCCGGGAACTACCGAGATCAGCTTGCCCGGTCGGATCACGGTGACCGGTTCAGGAAAAGTTCAGAACCGGTAAATCCTTGCGTGCCGCCGAGCTAGTCCCCAGACGCTTGGCTGCCGTGCAGGTAGCCGCCCCGGCGGCGCTCCGCGCGGGCACGCGGCAGCTCGATCGTCACCGTCAGGCCGCCGCCAGGGGTATCGGACAGCGCCGCGGTCCCGCCGCTGGCAACCGCCAGCCGGTCCACGATGGCCAGGCCGAGGCCGGTACCGCCGCCGTTGCTGGTCGCGAACCGGCGGAAGGCACGCTCCCGGTGCTGCCTGGTCATGCCCGGTCCGTTGTCGGCCACCGTGATCTTTATAACGTCGCCGGAAGTGACGGCAGCTAGCCAGATGGTGCCGCCGGGCGGCAGCGCGTCGAGCGCGTTCGCGATCAGGTTGTCCAGGATCTGTTCCAGGTGCCCCTCGCCCATCCGCGCGGTGGCTGGCTGGAGGTCAGTCTCGAGGCGAACGGAGCGTTCGTCGGCGGCCGGGCGCCACGCCGCGACCCGGGTTCTGATCAGGTGATCCACCTGCAGGTTGACCTGCGGCGTGTCAATGTTCTCCGCCCGCGCGATTGCCAGCAGCCCGTTGACCATCCGCGACAGCCGGGCGATTTCCTGCTGCGCGCCGGCCAGCTCGGCCGCGGCTGCCTCATCACTGTCCTGCGCGAGCAGCTCAAGCCGCAGCCGCAGCGCCGCGAGCGGACTGCGCAGCTGGTGCGAGACATCGGCCATGGTGGCCTGATGGCCGCGCACGAGCGCCTCCAGACGCGCCGCCATGAGGTTGAAGTTCGCCGCCAGCCGCCGAATCTCGCTGGGGCCGCGGCGGGCCGGCGACCGAGTGCCGAGTGCCCCGTCGCCGAGCGACTGAGCGGCTCCTTCCAGGTCACTGAGCGGACGGCTCACCCAGCGAGCCAGCGCGATTGCGATCAGCGCGGCGGCAATCAGGCCGGCGGCAGCTACCGCGGCGATCACTCCCCACAGGACGCCCGCCTCGCGGTCGACCGCCGAGCTCGGCCGGGCTAGTACCACGGTGCCGACGCGACCAGCGCCCGAGTCCCTCGGCACCGGGATGGCGATGATGAACCATTCGTCTGCCGGGTACACCGTCTCGCGCCCGGCCTGACGTGCGTGCGCTAGCTCGCCGGGACTGAGCGGGAGCGGTGCCGGAGTGCCCGCGACCGGGCGGCCGGCCTCGTCGTACACGCTCACCCGGTAGTTGTCCTGGCCCAGATGGCGCACGATGCTGCCGAGCTGCGGCTCCGCCCTGCCGTCATCGAGTCGCTCCTCGGCGACGTTGGCTACGGTGCGTGCGGTGATTACAGTTTCATCCTGGAAGTCTTGCCTGTCCTGGTTCGTTGTGATGAGCCCGAGGGGCACCGCGACGACCCCCAGCAGGACCGCGACCAGCGCCAGGACCGCCAGCACGATCCGGCGGGCCATCTATGCCTCGCCTGCGCCGCCGACGTCAGCAAGGTCGGTGATGTCGCCGAGCCGGAACCCACGACCGTAGACGGTCTCAATGAACCCAGCTGCGCCGAGCTTCCGCCGTAGCGACGCGACGTGCACATCCAGCACCTTCGTCGGGCCGTACCAGTGCGCGTCCCAGGCAGCCTCGAGGATCTCCTGACGGGTCACCACCCGACCAGGATCGGCTGCCAGGCACTCGAGGATGTCAAACTCCTTCGGCGTCAGCATGACCTCGGCACCCGAGACGGTGACCCGGTGCGTGCGGATATCGAGGACCAGCGCACCGTGCCGGAGGACGTCTCCGCCGGGACGGACACGGCGCATGACCGCGCGGATCCTCGCCTGAAGTTCGGCCAGGCCGAACGGCTTGACCAGGTAGTCGTCGGCACCGGCGTCGAGCGCCATGACTCGATCCGGTTCCTCGCCGTGCGCGGTGATCACGATGATGGCGGCATCCGTGCGCTCGCGCAGCTTCCGGCAGACCTGCACGCCGTCAAGATCCGGCAGTTCGAGATCCAGGAGGACAACGTCGGGCCTGCCCCGGCCCAGCGCCCCCTGCCCGGTCGCGACGTGCTCGACCTGGTAGCCGCCCCTGGTCAGCGCGCGCACCAGCTGGGCGGCGATGCCCGCGTCGTCCTCGACGATGAGAACGCTCGTGGCCTCGTCGCCAGGACCGGGAATCTGATGGATGCCTGGCGCACTCATTTCACCTACCGTAGGCGACGTCGCCCGCTGCCGGGGCGCTAGACGGCGCCGAGAGCCTCCCGGCGCGCAAGTTCCCTTGCGCTCCTTACGCTCCGTGCGCACTGCCGACTTGACGCGCGTGTCCGCTATACCTAGCATTGCTAGGCATGATGACGGAGAAGCTCAAGGGCAACCTGGACATGCTGCTGCTGGCCGTCCTCGCCGCGGGACCCGGCCACGGCTACTCGATCATCACCAGGCTGCGCGAGCGCAGCGACGGAGCATTCGACCTGCCGGAAGGTACCGTCTACCCGGCGCTGCACCGGCTCGAGAGCTCGGGGCTGCTCGACAGCGCCTGGGAGGTTGTTGGGGGACGCCGACGCCGGCTGTACCGGCTGACCGCGGTCGGTCAGGAATCGCTGGCCAGCGAGGCCCGGCAGTGGCGCTCCTTCAGCGGCTCTGTCGCCAGGGTGCTCGGCGGCATGACCATGCCGCTGACTGCTCCCGGCAACGGCAGTTGCCTGATCGGAGCGTCGGCATGACCGACGGGCGTGAGGTCCCAGCCGGTTCGCAACCGGTCGAGGAGTACCTGGACAGGTTGCTGCTCACACTCAGCGGCTCGCCACGCGAGGTGCGCCACATGCTGGCGGAGGTCGAGGCGCACCTCGATGATGCGGTGGCCGAGGAGATGACGACCGGAAAGCCGCGCGCGGATGCCGAGGCTGCGGCGGTCGCGCGGATGGGCGCCATCCAGGAGGTCGCGGGTCACCCCGTCGGGTTCTCGAGGCCGACGGCCGCGCTGCTCCGGCGCACCGCTCTGGCTGGCTCGCTGATCGGCGGCGTCGCCCTGATTGCCGTAGGCGTGTCCGGCGCCGTCGCCTGGGCGTTGGCAGGGGTGCGCGGCGGAACCTTCCTGATCGCTCCGTTCCCGCCGGGCAGTTACTCGAGCGCGGACTGTGCGCACTGGCTCGCCGGCGATCCCGGCGCGCATAGCTGCATCGCTGCCATGACCTCTGATCACGTTGGCGAGGTGATCCTGTACAGCTTCGCCGGCGGCGTGCTGGGGCTGCTGGTTCTCGGCGCGCACTGGCGGATGCGACGCCGCTGGCAGGACCGCGGCACGCTGACCGCGCTGCCGATCGGCAGCGCTGAAGCGGTCGGCGCGATCCTCGCTTTGCTGGTCGCGGTGGCTACCCTCGGCCGGGGCGTCAACATGGAGCTGGCGCAGCATGGGCAGGGCGCCGGGCAGATGTTCGCGCTCGCCGCTGGTGGCCTGGCCGCCGCAGTGTTCTTCGCCGTCCGGCTCTACCGGCTCGCGCGACCGCGGGCTGACCGATCTGGCGCCCCGCTGCCGGGCTGGGCGCACCACTCCTAGGTCAGCCGGCGCTCGGTCGCCCACCGGGTGAGCTGGTGCCGGCTGGACAGCTGCAGCTTGCGGAGCACCGACGAGACATGGCTCTCGACCGTCTTGACCGAGATGAACAGCTCTCTGGCCACTTCCCGGTAGGTGTAGCCACGAGCGATCAGCCGAAGCACCTCCCGCTCCCGGGTAGTCAGCTGGTCGAATTCCGGATCGAAGGACGGGCGGTCCAGCTCTGCTGCCGCACCGGAGGCGAACGCGTCCAGCACGAAGCCGGCGAGGCGCGGCGAGAAGACGGCATCACCGGCCGCGACACGGCGCACCGCGTCGATCAGCTCGGTGCCCGAGATCGTCTTGGTGACATAGCCGCGAGCTCCGGCGCGGATCACGGCGATGACGTCCTCGGGCGCATCCGAGGCCGACAGCGCGAGAAACCGCACATCCGGATGCCCCGCCTTGACGGCAGCGACCACCTCCTGCCCGCCGCCGCCGGGCAGGTGCACGTCGAGCAGCACCACGTCGGGCAACGACCGGGAGATCTCGCTGATCGCCGGTGCCACATCGGCAGCCTCCCCGACGATCTCGACGTGGCCGGACAGCTCGGACCTGACGCCGGAGCGGAACATGCTGTGATCGTCGACGATGAACACCCGCAGCTTGCCGGAACCGCCGGGAGCACGGCTGGCCGATACCGGCTCTGGCGCGGTCATGATCGGCGCGCCGACCAGTCGGCCGCCAACCTCGGCATGACCAGCGACACCTCGGTGCCCTCGCCCGGCGCGCTGCGGATCGTGACGGAGCCGCCACGCCGGGATACCCTGGCCCGCACCGACTCGGCGAGGCCCTTGCGGTCATCCGGCACGGCGTCGGGATCGAACCCGCGTCCGCGGTCACGCACGAACAACGACACCGAGTCGGGCTCGACCTCCCCGAATACCGACACCACGTCGGCACCCGACCACTTCGCCGCGTTCACCGTGGCTTCCTTGCCTGCCGCGAGCAAGGCGGTCAGCTCGTCGTCCAGGGCACAGTCGCCCACGGTGACGGCCTCGACGGATATTCCGTGCTGCGCCTCGACCTCCTGCTGGATCAGCCGCACGCCGTCGGCCACGGTGACGGCCTGGCCGTCGAGCGAGCCCGGTGCGCGCCCGTCGAACAGCCACGCACGCAGCTCCCGCTCCTGAGCCCTGGCGAGCTGGATGACGTGGTGCGGGTCGCCTGCGCGACGCTGGATCAAGGCCAGCGTCTGCAGCACCGAGTCATGCACCCGGGCGGCCATGTCTGCGCGTTCCTCGGCCCGGATCCGCGCCTGTCGCTCCTCGACCAGGTCCTTCGCGATGCGCAGCCACCACGGGCCGAAGGCCAGCGCGATGCCGCCGATGAGCAGCACGATGCCGCTCAGCGGCAGCAGCAGCTCCACGTTCGTCTCGTGGCCGCCGAGCAGCGCCGCGACGCCGCCCAGCAGCAGTAGTGCCGCCAGCGCCAGCCGAAGTAGCCGCCGGCGTCGCCGGACCGACCGCGGGCGGCCAGCCGGATCGGCGAACTCGCGCAGGTGCTGCCGCTCCTCGGCATCCGCATTCCGGGCGATCAGCACCAGGCCGGCGGCGCACACGATCAGCGGCCCCCCGAAGCTGGCGACCCAGCCCGCGTTCAGCGCCGAGGCAATAATCAGCACCACCACCAGCACGGACGTCAGCGCCGCCGCCAGTCCGATGCCGCGCTTATCAGCCAGCGCCTTGACGGCGATGTTGGTGTCGGCGTTCTGCGCGGGGATCACCAGCCAGGCCACCACATAGCCAGCGGCGACGAATCCGCTGGTGACCAGCGCCGCGACAACCAGCACCGCCCGTACCAGGCTGACGTCGAGCCCGGTGCGCTGGGCTATCCCGGCCGCGACGCCGCCAATCAGCCGGTCATCCAGCGGACGCCGCAGCGGCCCGCCGCTCGGCTGGTCGTGCCGCAGTCGGGCGATGAGCCGCGTCAGCCACGCCGGCCGGGGCTCGGATGCCGCCGGACCCGGCGATTGCGGGCCTACACCCGCCGCGGCGTCCTGATCCACCATGTGTTCCATCATCACCCGGCCCGGGCAGTGGTTGCTATCAGGGAACGCCCCAGTTGTGTGCTTCGGGTTCCGGGTCGGGTTCAGGGTGGTTCCCGATGGCCACCCCCGCCGCCGCCCGGCACGCTGGGTGCTATGACCGAAATCACGGACGCAGCACCAGACCAGGCCACCGCCGACTCCGGGCCGAACGGCAGGGCCAGGCACACGACACTCATTCGCCCGAGCGGGGACCGGATGCTCGCGGGGGTGGCATCCGGTCTGGCCGACTACGCCGGAATCGACGCCATCGTCGTCCGGATCGCCTTCGTTGCCCTCACGCTGCTCGGCGGCGCCGGCATCCCGGCCTACCTCGCCTGCTGGCTGCTCATGCCTGCCGAGGACAGCGGGCGATCCATCGCGGCCGACGTCACCCGCGATCTGCGCGCCAGCAGCCAGGACCTGTAACCCGGTGCGGCCGCGACGGGCCGGGCGGACCTGCTCGCCGACCATTCGGTGACCGGGCCGCCCGGGCTGGCGCGGCCCACAGCATCCAGCCAGGTGGGCTGGTGCCAGCCGCGCAAGGGCTCCGCC
>JBAUAR010000452.1:0-5959 GCA_049675875.1 Streptosporangiaceae bacterium | reverse complement strand
AGGTCACCCGGCGGTGCCACGCCTGCAGGCGCGCAGGCCACGGGCTGACCGGCTGACTGGCACACCGCTGGCTCACCTCCGGCGATCCACAGGAACTCGCGAGCTGGGGCTTCGGCGCTAAGGGGTATGCACTACGGGTCAGCGGAAGCGGCAGGCGCCTAGAAGCTATGTTCGATTATAGTAGCCCGGACTGACACAGGCACCCAATTTCCGACGGCTCTCGACGCACCGTCCAGGCGAAAATCCGCCGGGCCAGCATCCCCGGTCACCAGATCATCAGAAGTCGACGCCGAAGAGCCACACCCGAACAGGGGTCGCTTAGCTCGCGTGCCCGTTCGGCACGAAGACGGCCAGCAGCAGCCAGATGACAGGGGCCATGACCAGGTACGAGTCGATCCGATCCATGATGCCGCCGTGACCGGGGAGCAGGTGCCCCATGTCCTTGAGCTCCAGGTCCCGCTTGATCATCGACTCGGCGAGATCGCCGAGGGTGGCGGCGACGACGGCGGCGAGGCCGACCAGCAGGCCTTGCCAGACCTCGCCTCGGAGCAGGTCCGGCACCATGATCGCGCCGGCCGCCAGGCAGAACACCAGCGAGCCGGTGACGCCCTCCCAGGTCTTCTTCGGGCTGATCGTGGGGGCCAGCGGGTGCCTGCCCAGCAGGATGCCGGCCGCGTAGCCGCCGGTGTCGCTGCACACGGTCAGGACCACGAAGATCAGCGTTCGCCGCGCGCCGTCGGGCTGCGCAAGCATGAGCGCGACGAACACCGCCATCAGCGGCAGATACATGAGCGCGAAAATGCCCGCGGTGACATCCCGGACGTACCCGGCGGCCCCGCCGTGCAGGCGCCAGGCCAGCACGCCGATGGCAGCCAGCGCCAGCGCGACCAGCGCCCATCGGGTCTGTGTCCAGTAGGCCAGGGTCAGCATCGCGGCGCCGCCGACTGCGACGGGTACGACGGGCAGGTTGATCTCGCGCGACCGGAGCGCGCGGCTGAACTCCCACAACGCGATGGCCACCATGATCCCGACATAGAGCAGGAAGGTGGCCTTGACGGTGAACAGCGTGACCAGCACGAGTCCGCCGAGCACCAGGCCGACAGCGATCGCAGCAGGCAGATTCCGCCCGGTCCGGATCGACCTCCGGTTCTCTGGGGCAGCCAACTCGGTCGCTACCGGCCCGTCGTGCTGCTCGTCGGCATCCTGCTGCGTTCCCATCTGCGCTGGCGCGCCAGACCGGCGCGGCTCCGGGCCCGGTGGGCGCGTCGAATCCTCTGGCCGCAAGCTAGACCTCGAGAAGCTCGGCTTCCTTGTGCTTCAGCAGATCGTCGATCTGGCCAGTGTAGGTGTGCGTCAGCTCGTCGAGCTCCCGCTCAGCCCGTCGGCCATCGTCCTCCCCCGCCTCGCCGTTCTTGACCAGCTTGTCGATTGAGTCCTTGGCATGCCTGCGGATGTTACGGATCGACACCCGGCTGTCCTCGGCCTTGCTCCGGGCGACCTTGATGTACTCGCGGCGGCGCTCCTCCGACAGGTCCGGGAAGACCACCCGGATGATTGTGCCGTCGTTCGATGGGTTGACGCCGAGATCGGAAGTCCTGATCGCCTTCTCGATCGCGGCCATCGACCCCTTGTCATAAGGCTGCAAGATCACCATTCGCGCTTCCGGCATGTGGAACGAGGCCAGCTGGTTGACCGGCGTCTGCGTGCCGTAGTACTCGGCTGTGATCTTGTTGAACAACGAGGGGTGAACGCGGCCGGTCCGGATGCCGTTGAAGTCTTCCTTGGCAACCACGACTGCTTTCTCCATCTTCTCCTCGGCCTCGAGGAGGCTGTCGTCAATCACTGCGGCTCCTGGTGTAGGGGCTCGGTCGCTTCCGACTATGTACATGGTGCGCCCCGCCGCCAAATGCTGCCACGGCAAGCCGGCAGCGGCCAGTCGTCACTTCGGGATCCGGCTCACGAGCGTCCCGATCGGCTCGCCGCGCACGGCCCGGACCACGTTGCCCGCCCCCATCAGGTCGAACACGACGATGGGCAGGTCGTTGTCCATGCACAGGCTAACGGCCGTAGCGTCCATCACCCGCAGCTCACGGCGCAGCACCTCGGTGTATTCGAGGTGGTGGAACAGCACCGCGTCGGCGTGCTGCCGCGGATCCGCGTCGTATACCCCGTCGACCTGGGTGCCCTTGAGAACCGCCTGGGCACCGATCTCCAGCGCACGCTGAGCAGCGCAAGTGTCGGTGGAGAAAAACGGAGCGCCAAGCCCGGCGCCGAAGATCACGACGCGGCCCTTCTCCAGGTGCCGGATCGCGCGCCGCGGGATGTAGGGCTCGGCGACCTGGCCCATGGTGATCGCGGTCTGCACCCGGGTGTCGATACCGAGCTTTTCCAGCACGTCCTGCAAGGCCAGGCAGTTGATGACAGTGGCGAGCATGCCCATGTAATCCGCGCGGGACCGGTCGATACCCCGTTCGGACAGCACCGCCCCACGGAACATGTTGCCGCCACCGACTACGACCGCGATCTCGAAGCCCTCCCTCGCGGCAGCGGTGATCTCCTTCGCTAGGTGGATCACCACGTCGGGGGCAATGCCGAGCGGCTCGCTGCCGGCGAACGCCTCGCCCGACAGCTTGAGCACCACCCGCCGCCAGCTTGGCCGGGAGCCTGCAGCCGCAGGATCGTGCATGACCTGCGACTCACGCTCCTCCGGCGGGCTTGCTACCACCGCGGCACCGCCCTCCGCCAGCGTCAACCTGCCTGGCCGATCTTGAACCTCGCAAAGCCCGTGACGTGCGCGCCGTGCTCGGCGAGCAGCTGCCCAACTGTCTTCTTCTTGTGCTCCTCGCGAACCGAGGGCTGCTCGACCAGCACGATGTCCTTGACGAACGCGTTGACTCGGCCCTCGACAATCTTCGGGATCGCCTGCTCGGGCTTCCCCTCGTCCCGGGTGATTTGCTCGGCGATGCGCCGCTCGTTGGCCAGCACGTCCTCGGGGACCTGATCCCTGGTCACGTACTGCGGCTCCGCCGCCGCGACCTGGAACGCCATTTCCTGGGCGATGTCCGCATCCGCCTTGTCCAGCTGAACGAGCACACCCCGGGTAGGCGGCAGGTCCGGGCTCGACTTGTGCAGGTAGCTGCTTATGTAGCCGCCGTCGAACCGGGCGTAGCGACCGAGCTCCAGCTTCTCCTTCAGCGCGGAGCCAGCCTCCTCGATCAGCTCCTGAGTGGTCTGGCCCGGCCGCACCTCAAGGCCGAGAACAGCGAGCCGGTCCGCGGCACCGGCCGGGCCAGCGGCCAGCGCCCCGGTGGCAATGTCGGCGGCGACCTGCTGGAACAGATCGGTCTTGGCGACGAAATCGGTCTCGCAGTTCAGCTCGAGCAGGACGGCAGCGTCGTGGCCATCGAGACGCGCGGCGATCAGGCCGTTACCGGCTGTCCGCTGCGCGCGCTTCCCCGCGTCCTTGACGCCTTTGATGCGCAGCGCCTCGATCGCCGCGTCGAAGTCTCCGTCGGCTTCTACCAGCGCGTTCTTGCAGTCCATCATGCCCGCGCCGGTCTGCTCACGCAGCCGCTTCACATCCGCGGCGGTGTAGTTCGCCATATCCCCATCTTTCTCGTCGTGCAGTTCCAGACCGCCCTGGCCGACCCGTGCCGCCAGCGGCGCGCGGCCCGTCGGGCCCACGCCGCCCTGGCGGTCAGGCGGTCGGACCCTCGGCCGAGGCTGCCTGGTCCGCGACCTCGACGTCCCCGGCCTGCTCGGCTTCCGCGGAGGCCGCACTGTCGGCTGGGTCGTCGGAGACCGCGGCGACTGCGGCATCCGCGGCAATTTCCCCGACATCGGCGGCGTCCGCGGCAATTCCCTCGGCATCGGCGGCGTCCGCGGCGTCTTCCCCGGCATCGGCGGCGGCAGCCACGTCGGTGGCCGTCACCGGGCTGGACTGGACAGCCTCCTCGTCGGCCCGGCCCTCGAGTAGTTCGCGCTCCCACTCGGCCAACGGCTCGGCGACGCCGATCCCGTCGGCCCCCCCGGTCGCGGGCTTGTCATCGGTGGCGGCGGAACCGGCCCTGGCGATCAGACCATCGGCGACCGCGTCGGCGACCACTCTGGTGAGCAGGGCCACGCTGCGGATCGCGTCGTCGTTGCCGGGTATCGGATACTGCACCTCGTCCGGGTCGCAGTTGGTGTCAAGGATCGCCACGACCGGGATGCCGAGCTTGCGCGCCTCGCTGACCGCGATGTGCTCCTTCTTGGTGTCCACCACCCACAGGGCGCTCGGCACCTTGGCCATGTCCCTGATCCCGCCGAGGGATCGGTCGAGCTTGTCCCGCTCCCGGCGCAGCTGCAGCAGTTCCTTCTTGGTGAGGTTGGAGCCTGCCACGTCGTCGAAGTCGATCTCTTCGAGTTCCTTCAGCCGCTGCAGCCGCTTGTAGACGGTGCCGAAGTTGGTCAGCATGCCGCCGAGCCAGCGCTGGTTGACATACGGCATGCCGACCCGGCGGGCCTGTTCCGCAATCGCCTCCTGGGCCTGCTTTTTGGTGCCGACGTACAGCACTGAGCCGCCGTGCGCGACCGTTTCCCGGATGAAGTCGTAGGCCCTGTCGATGAAGTCCAGCGACTGCTGCAAGTCAATGATGTAGATGCCGTTGCGCTCGGTGAAGATGAAGCGCTTCATCTTCGGGTTCCAGCGCCGGGTCTGGTGGCCGAAGTGAACTCCGCTCTCCAGCAGCTGGCGCATAGTGACAACCGGAGCCATGCCGGTGTCCTTCCTGTTCAGGGCGTCCCGCCAGTGGGCAGGACGCCACCCGGTTGAGGTCCTAGCGTCCGGACGCCCGTCGCCGCTGCAGTGGAGCCAGCGGACCGGTGAAGGGCGTCCTGCGCGGGCGTGCCGCGCAGCAAGCAGACGCGCGAATTAGCCGCCGCATCGTCGGCGCACGCTCCCGCGCACCCCATGAGGCAGGGCTGTGTTCCTAGCTTACATGCCTGGCCAGGTCAGGATGCTCGGCGAGGAAACGGCCGCACCCTGACCGTTATGCCCGCGGATGCGCCTGCCGGTAGGCCGCTATCAGCCGATCGATACTGACGTGGGTATACAGCTGCGTAGTGGCCAGCGAGGCGTGCCCAAGGATCTCCTGCACGCTGCGCAGGTCGGCACCGCCCTCGAGCAGGTGCGTCGCCGCGGTGTGCCGGAGGCCATGCGGACCAGTATCGGGCACCGATCCGGTCGCGGCGATGCGAGCGTGCACGACGCGGCGGACGGTGCGCGGATCGATCCGACCGCCCCTGGCGCCCAGAAACAGCGCTGGACCTGACCCGGCGGCCACGAGGGCCGGCCTGCCGTGCTCGACCCAGTCCAGGACCGCCCGGACCGCGGGGATGCCGACCGGCACCGTGCGCTCCTTCGCCCGCTTGCCCAGCACGCGAACGGTGTGCCGGCCCGTGTCGAGGTGGTCCACCTCGAGCCCGCACAGCTCGCTGACCCGGATCCCGGTGGCATACAGCAGCTCCATGATCGCTGTGTCGCGCCGCTCCACAGGGCCGGCCAAGGCGCTCGCGTTGCCGTGGCCGAGACCGGGTCGCCCCGGCTCGCCCGGCAGCCCCAGCAGCACAGAGACGTGATCCTGACCCAGCACCTGCGGCAGACTCCTGGGCACCTTCGGGCTGGCCAGCTGCACCCCCGGATCGGCGGCGAGCCAGCCGCGACGGTGCGCGAACGCGGTGAAGGCGCGCGCTGCCGCTGCCCGTCGTGCGATTGTGCTTCGCGCCTGGCCGACCCGGTGCTGGCCGGCGAGCCAGCCGCGCAGCACGCCGATGTCGAGGTCCGCCAGCGTCTCGCACTCCCAGTCGGCGGCGGCAAAGTGCAGCAGCGCCGAGACGTCGCCAAGGTAAGCGCGCACCGTGTGCGGGGACACGCCCCGCTCGGCGGCCAGGTGGCGCCGGAACCCGGCCAGGGCGGCGG
>JBAUAR010000451.1:0-7465 GCA_049675875.1 Streptosporangiaceae bacterium | reverse complement strand
CGACGAGGCCGTCGCGGTCGCCCTGAGCCTGCGAACCTCGGCGCCGCACGACGTGACCGGGATCGGCGAGGCGGCCGTGCGAGCGCTGGCCAAGCTGGAGCAGGTGCTGCCGTCCCGGCTGCGCGAGCGTGCGGCCGCGATCGGGCACGCGATCGTCCCGCTGACCGGTCCGGGACCCGTCCTCGACGCCGACGCGCTGACCACCATGGCGCGCGCGTGCCGGTCCTGCGAGCGACTGACCTTCGGCTACCGCGACCGCGACGGCGCCGTGACCACGCGCCGGGTCGAGCCGCACCGGCTCGTGCAGGCCGGCTACCGCTGGTACCTGGTGGCCAGGGACCTGCACCGGGACGACTGGCGCACGTTCCGGGCTGACCGGATCGAGGCACCGCGACTGACCGGCAGCCGATTCGTGCCGGCCGACCCGCCGGACGCGGCCGCGTTCGTGGCCAGGGCGGTCACTACGTCGCCGTATCGCTACCAGGCCCGGATACTCGTGCACGCACCGGTCGCCACGGTCGCCGCGGAGATGCCGCCGACGGTCGGCGTGCTCGAGCCGGCCGGCGCCGGCCGCTGCCTTCTCACCGTCGGGTCCGACTCGCTCGACGCACTCGCGTTCCACGTCGCGATGCTCGACCTCGACTTCACCGTACTGGCACCGCCCGAGCTGACCGAGCGCATCGCGGTGCTGGCGGCCCGGCTGGCAGCTGCGGCCGCGTCAGACGCCAGCCTCGGCCGGGATCCGTCCTGACTTGATCGCGTCGACCAGGTGCGCGTGGTCGCGCTCGCTCTGGTCGGCATAGCTGGCCGCAAAGTCAGCCAGCGCCTGGTCGAACACGTCCGACGCGCCGAGGTAAGCGGCAATCGCGACCCTGTCGCCGGTCTTGGCGTGCGCGCGGGCCAGCGTCCACCCGCACGCGGACGCGTACTGGCGCAACCAGCCCGGCGGCATCCCGGCGACGTTGAAGGAGAACTTCCAGTCACGAAGCTGCCGGACGTAATAGTCGTGGTGCCTGCCGTCGAGCCCGTGCGAGACCCGGATCCAGCCCAGGAAGATGTCGCTGGCCGCCTGCGTAAACCGCTGGCCGACGACGACGCGCTCACCCTGGTTGGCGTACCGGCTGCGCCCGGCGAACTCGGCGAGCACCGAATCTTCGGCCTCCTTGACCTGCAGGAAGAGCGGATCGGAGCCATCCGAGGCGAGCATCAGCACGATCCAGCACCGCGTCCCGACGCTGCCGACGCCGACCACCTTCCGCGCGATATCGGCGAACTCGTACCGGACGAGCAGCTCCGCCGTATCCGCGGGCAGCGTCTGGCGATACGACGCCAGCAGATCGTGCAGCATGCCAGTCAGGCGGGCGGCATCTTCTGCGGCGCCCTGGAACAGGTCCCTGATCGGGACCGTCAGCGGCGGGTCAGAGATGATCTGCAGCCGGCCGTCGACCGGGTGGGTCAGCTTGGCCAGCGCCTTCATGCCGTCACTGTTGCGCGCCTTCGCGAGGCCCGCGCCGACCGCCTTGCCCAGCCTGCCGGTCGGATTCAGCTGGGCTCGTAGCTCGTCGACGTCCAGGCGGGCGTACCAGACCTGCAGGTTGCTCATCCCGGCGAAATCGCGCATCGCCTCCCGGTACCGGGTCGCCGCCGCCAGCACGATCTTCCGGCGCTGCCGGGGCGGGATGCCCTTTTCGCGCGCGGCGATCTCGATGCTGGCCGCGAGCCGCTTAGCGTCCCACTCCCATGGACCCGGCAGGGTCTCGTCAAAGTCGTTGATGTCAAAGACCAGCCGGCGCTCCGGGGAGCCGAACACCCCGAAGTTGCTGAGGTGGGCATCGCCGCAGGCCTGGACGGACAGGCCGGAGACCGGCGTAGTCGCCAGGTCGCTGGCCATCGGCAGGGCCGCACCACGGAAATATGCGAATGGCGAGGCGGCCATCCGGCTGTAGCGGACCGGAACCAGATCCGGCAGCCGCGTGCGAGCCTGCGCTTCCAGCAGGCCTATGGGGTCGCGGCGATCAGCCGGCAGGTCAAGGGCTGCGTGCTCCTGGCGGGGCACGAGCGACCGGACGGTCTTGCCGAACTCGGCCCGATCGGCCGGGGACGCCAGCGAGCCGGCCGACGGCCACTTGGGCTGCCTGCTCCGCCCTCGGATCGGGATCGGGGCGGGCGGCGTCTTGACGGTGGTCATCGTAGGTCTTCCTTCCGCGCAGGAATCACCCCCGAGCACCTGGTTGATCCCCCGTCAGCCCCGCTGCGCCATGCGGCGGTAAGTCAGCAATGTGGGCCAAGACGCCAAGAGCCCCCCGCGATGGGCTATCCCTACCCCGTTTGACGGGAGTCAGACAGCCGCGCAGGCCCGCCTGTCCGCGAGCCGCAGGCAGAGTGTGACCGTTAGCGTTCCACAAATACCGACAAACCAGGGCGCGCTTTTCACGTCAACGGTCGCACTATGACGCCGGCGTGCCGCTGCGGCCGCCGGGTGGCGAGCGGCGCCCGGCTGGCGGTGCTCAGGACAGGCCGCAGGCCCGGTCGGGCTCCTCCCGGCTGATGGTGCTCAAGACAGGCCGCAGGCCCGGTCGAGCTCCTCCCGGCTAGCGAGCTTGACCCGGCCGCCACGGCCAAGCCGGGCCGCCAGCTCCTTCTCTGCCGTCTCGATCTTCAGCCAGTCCGCGTAGCTGACGTGGCGGCGACCGCGCTCGGCGAGCACCGCGTGCAGCGACGACCGGGCAGCGTCCGGCGCCCCGGCACTGCCGGGCATCCGCAGCAGGCCGGCCCGCGGTAGCTGGACGTCGTCGGGTCCCGGACCGCCGGCCAGGTCGGCCAGCAGGGAACGCACCGTCTCGGCGGCGTCGGACTTGTTGGTGCCGATGACCCCGGTCGGCCCGCGCTTGAGCCAGCCGGCCACATACTCGCCCGGCAGCGGCATGCCGTCGGGCCCGAGCACCCGGCCGGCCTCGCTCGGCACGGTGGCCGACCGCTCGTCGAACGGAACGCCCGCCAGCGGGATGCTCTGATATCCGACCGAGCGCAGCGCCATCTGCGCGTCCACGGTCTCCAGCTCACCGGTGCCGACAAATTTGCCCGATTCGTCCAGCCGGGTGCGCTCGAGAATCAGCCCTTCGACCCGGCCATCCCCCAGAATTTCCACGGGCCGCAGCCAGAACCGGACGGTCAGCCGGCGGCCGCTGCTCGCCGGCGTCCGGCCGGCCCACTCGGAGATCACCGTGTAGTTGCCGCGGACGTGCCGGTCGGCCTGCGCGAGCCGGGCGCTCTCGCCCGTCGGGTCGAATGCGTCCAGGTCCGCCTCACCGCTGCCGACCACCACGTCGACGCCGGCCAGCTCACCGAGCTCGCGCAGCTCCTTGGTGGTGAACTTCGCCTGAGCGGGGCCGCGGCGCCCGATCATGTGCACCTCGCGGACCTTGCTCGCCTGCAGCGCCTCCAGCACCGGCTGCGAGACGTCGGTCTCGCGCAGCTCGTCAGGGTTGCGGGCCAGGATCCTGGCGACGTCCACGGCCACGTTCCCGACGCCGATCACCGCGACCGACTCGACGTCCAGGGTGAACGCGGCCGGGTCGACGTCCGGGTGCCCGCAGTACCAGTTGACGAAGTCGGTCGCTGCGACGCTGCCGGGCAGGTCCTCGCCGGGAATGCCGAGTCGCCGGTCCCGCATGGCGCCGGTCGCGTAGACCACGGCGTCGTAGGCCGCCAGCAGGTCCGCGCGGGTGACGTCGTCGCCCAGATGCACACCGCCGATGAAGCTGACCCCGTCGTGCTCGAGCACGTTGCGCAGGTACTCGGCGATCGACTTAATCGACTTGTGGTCGGGGGCGACGCCGTAGCGCACCAGGCCGTACGGGGTCGGCAGCCGGTCTAGCACGTCGACGCGAATCGGGCGCGGCGGATCTAGCGCCGCGGCCTGCTTGATCAGCGCCTCGGCCGTGTACAGGCCGGCCGGCCCTGAGCCGACGACGGCAACGTGAAGAGTCTGCATGTCCCTGATTCTGCCCCGTGAAGTCTACCTGGCGTGCCAGACCTGCCCGGCTGGCCCGGTTAGCGGGCGGTAGCCCGCCAGAAGGCCACGGCAAGAAAGACGAGGGGCACAAACAGCGCCGTGCTCGCGACCTCGTCGGCGTGCAAAGCGCGTTCCATTCTCGCCCAGCCGACAGCCAGCAAAGCCAGGGCGCCCACCCGGATACTGAACATGACCAGCCGGTCCACTTTGCTGCCTTTCGACGGACTATCCAGGGGATACTAAGCATCAGGCCGTCGACAATGCCGCATGCCACGCCCGCCATTTCAGATCTGCTGGCGCTTTTTTCCGGTGCCGCGCCATTTCCTGCCTGTCGGCGTTTCCCAGTCGCCGGCAGCCGGGGCGGTGCAGCGCGGTCCGGGGCCGGCCCGGCTGTTAGCGTGGCGACCGTGACCGACGTTCGGCAGACGCCGGAGGACATGACCGCCAGCCTGGCCGGCCAGGTCGCGCTGGTGACCGGCGCCAGCGGCGGGATAGGCCGGGCCATCGCGCTGGCGCTGGCGTCGGCGGGCGTCAGCGTGGCCATCGGATACGGCGTGAGCGACGCCGCTGCCCATCATCTCGCCGGCCACATCACGGCAGCCGGCGGCCAGGCCGCCGCGCTCAGCGCCGATCTCGCCCACCCGGCCGAGGTTGCGCGGCTGGCCGAGGAGGCCGAGGAGGCGTTCGGGCGGGTCGACGTGCTCGTCAGCAACGCCGGAGCAGGCAGGCGGCAGCCACTCGAGGCCATCTCCGTGGCCGACTTTGACGACATGATCTCGGTGAACCTGCGGGCGCCGTTCCTGCTGGCCCAGCGCTTGCTCCCGGCGATGGCCCGGCGCCGCTTCGGACGGGTGCTGTTCCTGTCCTCGGTCGCGGCCTTCACCGGCGGACTGGTCGGGCCGCACTACGCGGCGTCCAAGGCAGGCTTGCACGGGCTGACGCACTCCCTGGCGGCGCGGTTCGCGGACGACGGCATCACCGTGAACGCGATCGCGCCGGCCCTGATCACCGACACCGGAATGCTGCCCGGCGAGCCCGACGAACTGCGGCAGCGGGTGCCAGTGGGGCGGCTCGGACGGCCAGCCGAGGTCGCCGACCTCGCGCTGGCCGTGCTCCGCAATCCGTATCTGACCAGTCAGGTCATCTCGCTCGACGGTGGCATGTACCCGCACTAGCGGGACGGCTCGGCACCCGTCCGCCGTTTGCCATCCGCCGAGGCGGGGTATCAGGCCACGCTGTCCACGCCGGGAGCTACGACGCGCCGAGGAGCGGCCAGGTGACAGCTGCTCGCCGGCGGCCTGCGGGCCGCCTGGCGCCGCGCGTGCTCGCCCGGTCAGCCGAACTCGCCATCCTCGCCGGCGTGCTGGCGGCTGGCATGGCGCTGACCGTGGTGGGAATGGCCGGGACGGTCGCGCGCGATACGGCGGAGACCTTCAATGACCTGTCGGTGCCGACGCCGTCGGTGGTCCCGAGCCGGTCGGAAATCCTGGCGAGCGACGGCAGCCTGATCGCCTACTACTATCCCGCCGACCGCGATCGGCTGCCGGTGAGCTACCAGCAGATCGCGCCATCCATGCGGCACGCGATCGTGGCGATCGAGGACTACCGGTACTACCAGCACGGAGCGCTGGACGTCCAGGGCACGGTGCGGGCAATCGTCGCGGATCTGGCTGGCGGCGAGGACCAGGGCGGCTCGACGCTCGCCCAGCAGTATGTGAAGAACGCGCTGCTGCTGACCGCCGCCGACGGCGCCGAGCGGCGCGCGGCGGTGGCCGACAACCTGGCCCGCAAGATCAGGGAGCTGCGGATCGCCGCGAACCTCGAGCGCACGCTGAGCCCCGACCAGCTGCTCGCCGCGTACCTGAACGCGGTCTACTTCGACAACGGCGCCTACGGCGTGCAGGTGGCGGCGCAGCGCTACTTCGGCACGACCGCGGCCCGGCTCAGCCTCGATCAGGCGGCACTGCTCGCCGGCCTGGTGCAGAACCCGAAGGGCTTCGATCCGGTGACCAGTCCGTCGGCCGCGCTGCAGCGACGCAACGTAGTGCTCGCCCGGATGGCTCAGCTGCACTACATCAGCAGGCAGACGGCTACCGCGGCCGAGCAGGCGCCACTGCGCCTGCACTTCTCGATTCCGCCGCTGCAGCAGGGCTGCGCGAGCACGCCGTCAGCGACCGCGGCCTGGTTCTGCGACTACGTCGTTGCCGAGCTGCGGACCAACCCGGCCTACCGCACGGCCTGGCAGGACCTGAACACGGTCGGCGGGCTGACCGTCCATACCACCATGAGCAGCCAGGATCAGGCCGCCGCGCAGGACGCGGTCAGCTTCATGGTGCCGCCGCCCCCGTCTGGCTACAACCCAGGTCAGAACGCGGCTGCGGAGGTGCTGATCCAGCCGGGCACCGGGAACGTCCTGGCGATAGCCGTGGACCGCCCGTACGGGGTGCAGCCCGGCCAGGACAGCATCGATTACGCCGTCGACTCGGCTCAGGATGGCGGCGCGGGGGTGCAGACCGGCTCGTCGTCGAAGCTCTTCACCCTGATCACGGCGCTCAAGCAGGGCACGCCGTTCGGCTTCACGCTGTCGGTCAGCTCGCCCGCTCTGGTCGGCGCGTACACCAACTGCCGCGGCCAGAGCGCCGGGAACTTCGCCGTATCCAACGACGAGGGCGCCGGCCGCGGGACCTACACGCTGTATACCGGCACGACCCAGTCGATCAACGTTTTCTTCGCCGAGCTGGAGCAGCGGGCCGGCCTGTGCAATGTGGTGCGGACCGCGGTCAGCATGGGCGTGCACCGGGCCGACGGCACGTCGCTGCTGGCGGGCGTCGGCCGTCCAGGCTCGGCCGGCTACCAGCCACCCGCCGACGACCTGCCGTCGTTCACGCTCGGCTCTGTCAACGTCTCGCCGATGACGATGGCCGCCGCCTATGCGACGGTAGCGGCGGGCGGCGTCTACTGCCGGCCGGTCGCGATCGACCGGATCATCGCGGCTGGCGACCACCCGCTGCCGGTCGCGACGCCCGGCTGTCACCGTGTCATGTCGCGGGCCGTGGCGGCCGCCGCGACCTACATCTTGCGGGGCGTGCTGACGACCGGGACCGGCCGGGGTGACGGCGTCCGGCGCGACGGCGTGTACGTGCCGCAGGCCGGCAAGACGGGAACGGCGAACAGTTTCGACTTCGCGGCCTTCGGCGGCTACACCCCGAAGCTCGCGGGCTACGTGTCGATGTTCAACCCGGCCGGCCCCGTCGCCCACCCGATGGTCGGCGACGCCGCGTGCTTCCGCTCAGCGGGCGGCGGAGCGGACTGCCCGGGGTCGGTATTCGGTGTGAACGCCGGCCAGATCTGGCAGCTCACCTTTACCACCGCCGTCCTCGGCAACCCGGTCGGGCAGTTTGCGGCCGTGCCGGCCGACTCGGCCTATTTCCGCGCCGGCCCGGGCACCGC
>JBAUAR010000450.1:0-6176 GCA_049675875.1 Streptosporangiaceae bacterium | reverse complement strand
CTGGACACCGGCGCGCAAGGCGCTGCTGCGGTCCAGCCGGATCGACAGCACGACCGCGCTGGTGCGCGCCCTGCTTGGCACCGACGCGCCGCCGATGACGCTGCTGGCGGGGTCGGCGATCGGCTGGTACGGCGACACCGGTGACCGCGCCGTGGACGAGACCGCTCCGGCCGGCTCCGGGTTCCTCGCGACGCTCGTCCGGGACTGGGAGGCCGCTGCACAGCCGGCCGCTGCGGCCGGGATTCGCGTCGCGAACCTGCGGTCTGGTGTCGTGCTGTCCGGCCGCGGCGGGATGCTGGCGCCGCTGCTGCTGCCGTTCCGGCTCGGCCTCGGCGCTCGCATTGGTGCCGGGTCTCAGTACCTGAGCTGGATCAGCAGTGCCGATCATGTGCGCGCGGTGAGCTTCCTGCTCGACCGGCCCGATATCAGCGGCCCCGTCAATCTCACCGCTCCGCTACCAGCCACCAATGCGGAGTTCACCCGGGCCCTCGGCGCCGTGGTTCGGCGACCTGCGCTGCTGGCGGCGCCCGGATGGGCGGTGCGGCTCGCCCTGGGCGAGCTGGCCACCGAGCTGCTCGGCTCCAGCCGTGTTCGGCCTGCCCGGCTGCAGCAGGCCGGCTTCAGCTTCGACTACCCCGCCATCGGGCCAGCCCTGGCCGAGGCCGTTCGCCGCCGGTAACCTAGCGAGCCGGGCCGGGCTCGGCGCTGCCCGCGGGCACCGGGCAGTGGTCCTGCGGCTCGGCGAGCATATCGGTCAGCGGTCGACCCGGGGTGACGCCCGCGAGGGTGATATCTCTGAGCCGTGGTACCGGGCCGCTCTCCCCCCGGTATCGCTGCAGTACGGCATTCGTAGTCCGCAGCAGCCGGCGCGCGCCCAGGATCGCCACTGTCGCCAGCGGCAGCTCGACGACGAGCGCGGACGCCAGGCTGACCGCGAACCCGCCGGTACGCGCGTCCAGCACGACATCGAACCAGGCGTCGCAGCACAACAGCGTTGCCAGCACCACCAGGCAGATAATGAGGATCTGGCGGCGGCGCCACGCCGCCCAGCCGGTCGCCGCGAACGCCAGCAGCAGTCCGACGTCGAAGCCGACCCAGGCACCGCGCCAGCCGCCCGCCCGGTAGTAGCGCGGCAAGGTGGCGGCGAGCACGCCGGTCCAGGCGGCCAGCACCACACAGCAGACGACCACCGCCGCCAGCACGATCGTCCGGCGCCGTTCGATCGCCTTCCTCGACGCCGGGTCAGGGGTGTCGAGCTCGGCCAGCGCCTGCCGGAGGCTTAGCCGCTCTGCTGGGCTCATGCGGCGCAGTTCCTCCTGGTCGAACATCGGACGCACCTCCAGGTCGGCTGCGGCAGGCGTGCTGATTTGTGCCCGGTCATACCAGCCATCATGCGCGAACTGGCAGCCTGCGTCGCTAGCGGACGGTGACCGGCAGCGCGTCGAAGCCGCGCAGCAGGAACGTCTCCCGGCGGACGGGCTGACCGGCTGGAGCGATCCGCGGGAAGCGGTGCAGCAGCCGCGGGAAGGCCACCGAGGCCTCGAGCCGGGCCAATGCGGCCCCGACGCAAAAGTGCGCGCCGCCGCCGAAGCTGAGCGGCCCCCCGTCCGATCGCAGCGGGTTGAACCTGTCGGGTTCGGCGAACCGGCGCGGGTCCCGGTTGCCTGCCCCGAGCAGCGTCGTGACGTGCTCGCCGTCGGCCACCGTTACGCCGCCGAGCCGGGACTCGTGGCCGACTCTGGAGGTCAGCTGGACAGGCGAGTCATAGCGCAGCGCCTCTGCCACGAACGCGGCGACGGGCACCGACCCGTCCCTGACGGCTGCGCCGACCCCGGGCTGGGTCAGAACGACCTGCAGGCCGTTACCGAGCAGGTTCGTCGTCGTCTCGAACCCCGCGACCAGCAGCAGTGTCAGGTTGTGCAGCAGCTCGGCGTCGGTCAGCCGACCGTCGGCCGCAGTGCTGACGGCCAGCAGGTCGCTGATCAGGTCGTCCCGCGGTTCGGCGCGGCGCTGCGCGGCTAGCCCGGTGAAGTATGCCAGCAGGTCCACCGCGGCAGCGTTGATGGTCGGCAGGGCCGCCGCGTCGCTGAGCTCGAAGACGCCCGCGAGGTCGCGCGCGATCGGCCGGAATCCCTCCCGGTCCGTCTCGGGAACGCCGAGCAGCTCGCAGATTACGGTCACCGGGAGCAGATAGGCGAAGTCGTGCATGAATTCCACCGCCGAGCCGTCGGCGCCGCGCTCGGCCATCGCGTCCAGCAGGTCGTTGGCCATCGCCTCGATCGCGGGCTGCAGGCCAGCCACCCGCCGTGCGGTGAAGGCGCGGGCGATCAGGCTCCGGATCCGACCGTGCTTGGGGCCGTTGATGTTCAGCAGCCAGTCGGCGCCCTGAACCAGCACTGGCTGCGTCTGCCAGCCCGGAAAGCTCTGGTCCCAGGTCGTCTCGTCACTGGCCCGGAAGCCGGGATCCCGCAGCACGGCGTTGATGGCGTCGTAGCCGACGACGATCACAACGCCGGGCGCGGGCCGGATCGCCTCGCCGAGCTCGTGCAGTCGCGCGTAGTACGGATAGGGGTCGGCGCGGCCAGCCGGGGTGCTCAGCGCCGCCGTGAGTGCTTCCATCGCGTCCACGGGCGTTGCATCCCCTCGTCGCTGTGGTGGCTGATCGGCCGTGGCCACCGCCCCCGCAGGTGACCACGATCCGGTCGACTCGATCACCATGACAATAAGTACTATCGCGTATTACCGTCAAGCTATATCGCGTTGTTGCCGAGCGACGGCGCTGGCCGACCTGGTGCCTGCCGCTAAGCTGGGCATGTGCACGGTGAGCTGGTGTTCGCCCGGCTGGGACTCGATGGTGACCGGATTGACTACCTGGACGCGTGGGAGCTACAGCGCCGGGTGCACGAACAGCGGGCGCGTGATGAGATACCGGACACCTGCCTGCTGCTTGAGCACCCGCCGGTGTACACCGCGGGCAAGCGCACCACCCCGCTCGACCGCCCCGTCAGTGATCCGGGTGCCCCGGTCATCGACGTGGATCGAGGCGGCAACATCACCTGGCACGGCCCGGGTCAACTGGTCGGCTACCCGATCGTGAAGCTCGACGAGCCGATCGACGTCGTCGCCTACGTCCGCGCGCTGGAAGACGCGATGATCGGCATCTGCGCGGAGTTCGGCGTTACGGCGGGCCGGGTCGACGGCCGCCGCGGAGCCTGGCTGCCCGGCCGCTCTGGCGGTCCGGACCGCAAGATCGCCGCGGTCGGCGTGCGGGTGGCCAGGAGTGTGACAATGCACGGATTCGCGCTCAACTGTGACTGCGACCTGTCCTGGTACGACCGGATCGTGCCGTGCGGCATCAGCGACGCCGCGGTCACCTCGCTGTCGGCGGAGGCCGGCCGGCCGGTAACCGTGGCCGACGTGCTTCCGGCTGCTGAGCACCACCTGGCCGCCGCGCTCGGTGCCGTCAGCATCTCCCGCGCCGAGGGCCGCGCGGCGCCGGTCCCGGCGGGCTGACGACCGGCTCGCTAATCGCTGCCGATCTCCGGCACGTACCTGGTGCAGCCGGACGACAGGGCGCGCACCGACGCCAGCACCCGCGGCAGGGCGGCGGGCGGGAGCAACTCGGCGAGCTCGGGCTCTGGCGCAAACCGCCAGTCGTCTAGCTCCTCGGCCTGCAGCCGCCCGCCCGCCAGGGACGCCAGCACCCCGCAGTCGAAGATGAAGTGGACGGACGGCCGCGCCTGCGGTCCGTAGATCTCCAGCGGCAGCCGCCAGTCCACGGCGAGCAGCCGGCCAACGGCCAGCGCCAGCCCGATTTCCTCGGCAACCTCGCGCGCGCAGCCGGCCTGCGGTGCCTCGCCGAACTCGCAGATCCCGCCGGGCAGCGTCCAGTAGTCCCGGTAGTTCGGCTTCACGACGAGCACCCGGCCCGCTCCATCGCCGATCAATCCCGCCGCCGTCACGACGACGCCCGGCAGGCTGGCATGCCAGTCCGGCTCCGCCATCAGCCGCTGGTCCGGCACCCTGCCTAGCCGTCCGTGCGGGCGGCCGCCGCCAGATACCCGGCCAGGTCCCCGGCCGGCACGCTGGTTTGCTCGCCGGTGCGCATGTCGCGCACCGTCGCGACGCCCGCCTGCTGCTCCTGCTCGCCGTAAATCACGCACCATCGGGCGCCGCTGTCGTTTGCCCACTTCAGCTGCGTCCGAAGCTTGCCCGACGCACCGAGATAGACGCTCGCGCGCAGGCCAGCCGAACGGGCCGCTGCAGCGAACGCGAACGACTGGGCAGCGAGGTCGGGAGCCAGCACGGTGAGCGCCACGTCTAGCCGGGCGAGACTCCGCTCGTCCGCTTCGGACCGCAGCGACAGCATCCGCTCGACGCCAATCGATGAGCCAGTGCCCGGCAGGTCCGGGCCGCCGAGCTGCGCGATGAGGTGGTCATAGCGGCCGCCTGCGCCGAGCGATCCGGCGACTCCTGGCGCCACGAGTTCCCAGATCGGTCCGGTGTAATAGCTCAGCCCGCGCACCATCCGCGGCGTGAACGCGATCCGGCTAGCCGGGATCTGGCCCGCGAGCAGCGACAGCAGCGTGTCGACTTCGTCGATCCCGGCGATGCCCTCGTCGGTCTTAGTCAGCGCGACCCGAAGCCGGTCGACAGCGTCCTCCGCGATCAGCAGCTCGACCAGATCGCGCGCCGGTCCGACCGGCAGGCCACGCCCGATCAGCTCGTCCGCCACCGCGCCCGGCGGCAGCTTGTCGAGTTTGTCCAGGGAGATCAGCACGCCGGTACCGAGCTCCGGCGGGATACTGAACGCCGCGAGCATTCCGGCGAGCACGTGGCGCGAGTTGAGCTGCACCGTGAAGCCCGTCAGGCCGACCGCCGCCAGCGCGTCGTGGTGAGCGGCGAGTACTTCGGCGTCGGCCAGCAGCGACGCCGAGCCCAGCGTGTCGAGGTCGCACTGGACAAACTCGCGGTACCGGTCGCGGCCTGGCCGGTCGCCGCGCCAGACCGGGCCCATGGCGTATCGCTTATAGGGACGCGGCAGCTGGCTGCCGTACGCGGCCGCGACCCGGGCCAGCGGCACCGTCATGTCGTACCGCAGCGCGAGATCCGCATCGCCGGACGCCTCGTGCTCGCCGCGCCGCAGGATCTTGAAGATGAGCTTCTCGCCCTCGTCACCGTACTTACCCAGCAGCAGATCGAGCCGCTCGAACGCGGGAGTCTGCAGCGGCTCGAAGCCGTAGCTCGCGAACACCGACTTGATCGCCGCGAACGCGTGCTCGCGCCGCTCTACGTCGGCAGCGAGGAAGTCACGCGTCCCGGACGGCGGATCAAACTGGCTCGGCATGTGGTCAAGGGTACTCAGGTCACCGCCTCTCACGCCGTGCGCTGACCCGCGGACGACGGTTCGCGGCCGGGCCAGCGGAACCGGCCCGACCGCGCATCCGGCGCCCGCGCGCTCGCGGTCAGCCGATGCGGGTCCCGACCAGAAGGGAGTTCTGCAGGTCCGGCAGCACGACCTCGGTCCATACGAGCCGGTGCTCGGCGGCGAACAGATCGCGCTTGGGATCGTGGTCGCGGAAGGGTGAGCCAGGCGGCAGCGCGAGCGTCGGGGTGACGTCGTCCATGACGATCCGGCCGCCGGCGGTGAGCATCCCGACGAGGTCGCCGAATGTTGCCTGGTCGCGCACGCCGGAGTCGGCGAAGATCAGGTCGAACGGTGCGTATGGTGGCAGCAGCGCGGCCCAGTCGCCCGGCAGCACCTGGATGCGCCGATCCGCTGCGAGCACCTCGGCGGCGGCCGCGGCCCGTTCCCGATCGATCTCGGTTGTTACCAGGGTGCAGTCGGCGGGCATCGCGCTCGCGATCCAGGCCGAGCCGATGCCGACGCCGGTACCGAGCTCGGCAATCCGGCCGGCCAGGCAGCCCGCGGCGAGCACCGCGAGGAACCGTCCGGTGCCGGGCTTGCTCGCCGATCCGCGGCCATGACCGGCGTCCTGCGCCGTTACCGGGAAGCCGATGCGCCGTGCGATCGCGATCGCGTGGCTGACGAGCTCGGGACTGTCCGCGTGGTCCGCCACGTCAGGTCCGCCGCCGGTAGGCGCGGACCGCGAGCGGCGCGAAGACGATCAGGATGCCGACCGCCCAGAGCATGGACTCACCCGCTGCCACCGCGA
>JBAUAR010000449.1:0-6853 GCA_049675875.1 Streptosporangiaceae bacterium | reverse complement strand
CAGTATCCCCGGCGCGGCCACGACGTGCAGACGGCTCGCGGATGCGCCGCGGGGCGGGCCTGACCGAAGCCGACTGGCACGGGGCGGCGTGACGCAGCAGCAAGCCGAGCGCCTCGCGGGGAACCCTCGAGGACACCGCGACGTCGTTGATGTCCGCGCCGGCCGGCAGCGGGATGCGCAGGCAGTCGATCCCCAGCGGCTCCAGCTCAGCGGCCAGGGACTGAGCGCCGGCGTCACCGGCCGGGTCGCCGTCGTAGGCAATCAGAACCCGCGATACCTGGTGCTCGCGGACGAGCCTGGTGTGGTCTGCGGTCCACCCGCTGGTGCCGTAGGAGGCGGTCACGTGCCGGAAGCCGGCGCACCACAGGGTGAGCGAGTCGATCAGCGACTCGCACACGATCAGCTCAGGACTGCTGAACGCGGCCGGATTCCAGACCCCGCAGTGCGGGCCGGGCAGGTAAAGATGACGGGGCACCCCGGCCTTGAGGTGATCGTCGATCCGGCGGCCGTAGACCTCCCCGATCCTGCCGTGCTCATCGGTGACGGGGATGACCAGACAGCCGCGGAAATGCTCGTGCCCGGACGCCCGCAGGACGCCCAGGCGCTTCAGCGACGAGCGGACCGCCGCCCCGGCCGCGGTCCGGGAGTGGGGCAGCCGGTAGCCCAGCGTCCGGTCGCAGAACCCCAGCCGGAAGCACTCCGCCGCCTCCGGGTCGGCGATCTTGCGGCGGGCCAGGAACGCCGCCGCGCCGGCCAGCGCGTCGTGGTAGAAGCCCACGACATCGGCCAGCAAAGCCGCATCCTCAGCGGCGGGCAGCGGCTGGAGTTTCACCGTCCTGGTCCGGGCCGGGTTCTGCGGCGGGGACGACAGCGCCGGCGCGTCGGCGCGCAGCAGCTCCACGGCGTGCCGGAAGCTGACCCCGTGCGCACGCATCACCCAGTCGATCACCGACCCGCCCGCCTGGCACGCGCCCAGGCAGTGCCACAAGTTGGACGCCGGGGTGATCACCAGCGACGGCGTGAAATCGTCATGGAACGGGCAGCGCCCGGTCAGGCCCTGGCCCTGCTGGCGCAGCTGCACTCCCGCGGCCTCGGCCAGCCGGGCCACGCTGATCCCGGACTTGATCCGGTTGATTTCGTCTTCCGGCACTCGCGCCACGCCGCCTCCAGCGAGAATCTCAAGATTCTTTAGCCTGCCTGTCGTGCACAGAATCTATGGCTAGTATGCACATCAGGCAAGCGGTTCGTGACTACTGGCGCATGCAGAGAGGATCGCAGTGGACGCAGAATGGCTCCGCCAGGACGAGCCCGGAGGAGTCATCATGGCCTTCGCCGACCGCGTCAGAGCCCTGCGCGCCGAGCGCGGCTGGTCGCAGACCGACCTGGCCGAGCGCATCGCCGCAGCGCCCGCGCAGATCAGCCGGTATGAGTCCGGCCGCACCGCGCCGTCGGCCGACACCGTGGTCCGCCTGGCCGAGGTCTTCGGCGTCTCCTGCGACTACCTGCTCGTCGACGAGGCCCCGCGGCGGCCGTTCCGATCCGCCGAGGACGTGCTCGGCGACCGGCTCGCCTCCGTCGCCGAGCTGGCCGACGACGACCGCGCCCTGGTCCTGTCGTTCATCGACGCGCTGGTTACCAAGACCCGGCTCAAGCGGCTCACCGCCGACATCAGCTAGCCCCGCGCGAGGCGGGACGGGTGCACGACTGAATCGTGAGGGTGCTTTGCCGTTGCAGGTTGTGCGGCTAATCTGAGTGATGGTGAAACTCAGATTAGGGAGGCTGGCGTGGCTGCTGACTTGTCCGGGCGTGACCTGGCGTGGCTGGAGCGCCGCCGCGCCGAGCTGCTGGGCCTGATCTCGGGCATCGGGGACTTCCGGCGGGGTGCGCTGAACGCGGTATGGCGCAAATGCGGCAGGCCGAACTGCGCCTGCGCGCAGCCCGGCCACCGCGGTCACGGGCCGCAGTGGAACCTGACCCGCCGCGCCGGCGGCAAGACGGTGAACGTGCACCTGAAGCCGGGCCCGGAGCTGGAGAAGGCGCAGCGGGAGGTGGCTGAGCACCAGCGGTTCGCCGGCCTGGTGGAGGAGGTCAGCGCGGTGAGCGAGGCGATCTGCGCGGCCCGGCCGGTCACCGGCGCTGCGGCGCCGGCGGATCAGGGTGGTGAAAGGGGGGGCTCGCGGCGCGGCTGGAGGAGGTCGCCGCCGCCGAGGTAGGCCGCCTGGCCGGCGTCGCCGCTGGCCTGCTGGGCTCGGGGGCCACGCTGGGCGTGATGGAGCAGGCGATGCGCGCCGCGCTGGCCAGCGCGGGCGCGGCGCTGCTGCAGGCCGTGCTGGACGGCGACAGTGACGGCTACTGCGGACCGCATGCCCGGTGCGGTTGCGGACGGCAGGCCGGCTACGCCGGCGTCCGGGACAAGACAGTGACCACAGTGCTGGGACCTGTACGCGTCGGCCGTGCCTGGTATCACTGCCCTGAGTGCAAGCACGGATTCGCGCCCCGCGACCAGCAGCTCGGCGTCAGCGGCGGGTCGCTGTCGCCGGGCCTGACCGAGATGACCGCGCTGGCCGGGGCGGAGGTCTCCTTCGCCCGCGCGGCCGCCCTGATCGCCGGCCTGGCCGACGTCACGCTCAGTCCCAGGACGGTCGAGCGGTCCGCCGAAGCGTCTGGCGCGGCCGCCCGCGCGGCCAGCCAGGCCGAGGCCGCCGGCCTGGTGGCCCGTGACATCCGGCCGCTGCCGCCAGCCGGGCCGGTGCCCGACATGCTGTATGTCGAGACTGACGGGACCGGCGTCCCGGTCCGCGCCAGCGAGACCGAGGGCCGGGCAGGCAAGGGCGAGGACGGCAGGGCCGGGACCCGCGAGGTCAAGCTTGCCCGGCTGTTCACCGTCTCCCGCCTCGCCGCGGACGGCAGGCCCGTGATGGACGCCGGCTCCTCCAGCTACGTGTTCAGCTTCGACGGCAAGACCGCGCTCGAACAGCTAGTCCAGGCCGAGTACCTGCGCCGCGGCGGCCAGCACCACCGGCAGGTCGTGGCGATCGGCGACGGTGCCGCCTGGATCTGGACGATGGCCGAGAAGCTCTACCCGCACGCCACTCACATCACCGACATCTACCACGCCCGCGAGCACCTCACCGACCTGGCGAACCACCTGGCATTCATCACCCCCGACCCGGTGCGGTGGCTGGCAGCGCGCAGCGAGGAACTGGATGCCGGGAACATCCAGGCGATCATCGACGCCGCCAGCTGCTACCCGCTCACTGGGCTCAAGGCCACCGAGCTGGACACCAAGCTGGGCTACTTCCAGCGCAACGCGCACCGGATGCGCTACGCCGACTTCAGGCAGCTCAGCATGTTCACCGGCTCGGGCGCCATTGAAGGAGCGATAAAAGCGGTTGTCGTGCAGCGCGCCAAGCAGTCAGGCATGCACTGGACCGTCGAAGGCGCGGCCGACATCATCGCCCTGCGCTGCCAGCAAGCCAGCGGCCGATGGGATGAGCTCTGGCCAGCCCGCTCGACTCAGACCGCCGGCCTGCGCGCGGCCGTCTGACACACAACGCCACTCAGAACCGCCAAGGTCGACGCCGGGTCAAGATCATCCCCAACAAAACTGTCGTACACCCAGGCGGGACTGACTGTCAGACCCCCGGCGCATCCTGGATGACAGAGCGCGCCAGCGCTCCGGTAACCACGGCGAGACCCGCGCCCATGAGCGCACTCACCACGAATATCCGCGGGGCAGCAGCCCTGGCCTTCCCGGGCACGACAGGCGGCACGGACCGCCGCGCCCGATCTCATCGCTGAAACACATCGCCTCTCTCGCCGGCGCCGGCAACCGATGCCCCCAGCGGCATAGCCGGACCGCCTGATCCCGGCTGCTGGCGTGCTCCCCGAACACGAGGGAGCCAGCGATGAGCGAGCATGACCCGTCCCTGCCGTCATTAACCCGGCCCGTCACCGCGGCGCGCCTTGCCGTCCTGCGCCAGGCAGAGGACGCCGCCGGGCACTGCCGCCAGCCCATCCGCCTCCGCGGATGGCAGCGCGAGCACGACCCGGACACCGGCGAGGTCATCGCCGCCGTCGACAGCAGCGACCAGCCTTGCGGGTACCTGCTCATCCCGTGCGGGAACCGGCGAGAGCAGGTATGCCCGCCCTGCTCGCGGCTGTATAAGGGCGACACCTACCAGGTGCTGATCGCCGGGCTGCGCGGCGGGCACGGCATTCCCGGCACCGTCGCCGCCCACCCGGCCGTGTTCGCCACGCTGACCGCTCCCTCGTTCGGGGCAGTCCACCGCGGAGCGGCTAAGCCCGGCAGCCACCCGCCGCGATGCCATCCCCGCCGGGACCGGCCCGTGTGCGAGCACGGGATGCCGGCCTCGTGCGGGCAGCGCCACGAAGACGGCGACCCGCTGGCCGGCCAGCCGCTGTGCGGCGACTGCTTCGACTACCCCGGCGCGGTGCTGTTCAACTCCGCCGTCCCGGCCCTGTGGGACCAGACCACGCACGCCATCCGGCGGCAGCTCGGCGAAGCCACCGGGCTCAGCCAGCGGGCACTGCGCCAGCAGCTGTGCCTGTCGTTCGGCAAGGTCATCGAGTACCAGCGCCGCGGCCTGGTCCACGTCCACGCCGTCATCCGCATCGACGGACCCGGCGGAGCAGGCGATCCCGCACCGCCGTGGGCCAGCGCCAGCCTGCTGCGCGCCGTCGTCACCGACAGCGTCCCCGGCCCCGCAGTCACCCTCCCCGACCCGGTCAAGCCCGGCCAGTTACTGACGCTAGCCTGGGGCCGCCAGCGTGACGTCCGGATCGTCCGCCGCGACATCGCCGGTGAGCTGGATGACCACAAGGTCGCGGCCTACGTGGCCAAGTACGCGGTCAAGGGCACCGAGCAGATCGGCGGCATCCCCGTGCGCATCCGCAACATCAGCGACCTGGACGACTGGCACGTCACCCCGCACGTGCGCAGGCTGATCACCGCCTGCTGGCAGCTCGGCCACCGCGAGGAATACCAGTCACTGCGGCTGGCCCGGTGGGCGCACCAGCTCGGCTACCGCGGCTGGTTCTCCACCCGCTCCCGCCGCTACTCGGTCACCCTCGGCTCCAGACGCGACGAGCGCCGCCGCGCCAGGACAACATGGATCCGCGAACACCACGGCCTGCCCGCAGCACCCGGCGTCATCACCGCCGAATGGCACTACGCCGGGCAAGCCGGAGCATGACCTGTCAGAACTTTTCTATTTCTGTATCAAGGCCCCGGCGCCAGACTAATGAACGGGCTCACGTCCCAAGGACACACCGGCGTCGGCGGACAACCCACCCCGACTTTCGCGCCTGCGCGGCGTCCCCTGCAGGGATAGCGGGACTAACGAGAAGCCCTGGCCGGACACCGCCAAGCCTCGGGGTGTCCCGTCTTGGTTCAGGCTGATGGGAACCGGTCGACGAGGCCACCTGTCTGTTAACGACGGTTGTTTCACTGTCTGAGTGCTGTTACGACTAGGGCCACGTCCGTGCTCGGAACGGACAGTTCAAGAATGCCGCGATCGGTCTTACATACAACGACTTGAAATGCTGGAACCTGAAGCCCGCGAATGCCGCCGCCCTTCTTGACATTCCATTCGGAACCGCTAGCGTCACGGACGTCGATAGACTGGATCCGTTCGTTGAACGGGATGGGTCGGCGATGGAGGCTCCAGTAAGGGCGCCACGCTATCCCACCTGGCATCAGATCTAGGCTTCCTTGCCTGCGATGACGCGGCCACGGATCAGCCGATCCTTTTAGGAAGCAGCTGACGGTACGTCCTTCGCCTGCTCGGAACGCTTCCTGGTCGGCTGCGGCAGCTGCGTCAGAAGGCTGTCGGAACAGCGCTTTTGCTACACCCGATGCAGTCCGCGTTCCAGCCGAACGCGGAAGGCGTCTGCGCCCGCGACTCACGTAAAGACCTCCCAGGTTATGGCAGCCAAGACTCCGGAATCGGGATTGGCTCGCTCTGCAGCACCCCTCCCAGGAAGGCGTTGAGAAGATCCCCTGACGTGGTGCAACTGTCCGCATCATAGGCTGCTACTCCAGTTAGCCCACCCAAAATTCCGTTGAACACTGACCCGCCCAGGGCGGTGGCGCACACTGTACCGATCGAGAGTGCGCATGCTGCCGCGCCGAGCCCTCCGACCACGCCAAATCCAAACGCTTTCGCGTAGCCGCTTGGCGTCGTCGGTTCGCCTGAGACGCTGTACACTGCGGCGCCTGTCAGACCGCCGAAAGCCCCTGTGGTCAGAAGCGTGCCGACCAGGCCAGCGCATATACCCTCTGTCGCAACGATGCAGGTAGTGGCCGCGGCCGCTCCGGCCACAACCACCGCCGTTTGCACCGCTCCCCGCCAGTGCTCGCCAAGGGTAGCGTGCCAGGCCTCGCCGACGTCGCAGAGCGGGTCCATCCAGGAGCACAGCCCGAGCGGGTCGGTGGCGTTGAGGGGGTTGTCGCTGGTGTAGGAGCAGCCCTCTGCCCGCACGGTCCTGCAAGCGGCTCTCTTAGCCGCTGACCTGCGGGAAACCCTTAGCTCGGCTAACGAGGAAGATCAGCTAATCCAGGATGGCCGGGGCGCGGGTTTCCGCTTAGGTGCTGGTCAGCGGCTGATGCTGTGCGGTGGAGTTGTCAGGCTGCGAGCGGGCTGGTGCTGTGATCATGCCAGGCGGCCTGGCGGACGGGAAGACCAGCGGCTAGGACAAGAGCCTGCTGCAGCGGGGAGAGGCCGTCGTCCCGGCGCCGGATCGTGAAACCGGGACCGGTCAGCGTCCAGGGCGCTGCGCGTCCCTGCGGGACGGCCCTTCGGGCCGCCCTGGACCCTGCCCGTCCCCGGAT
>JBAUAR010000448.1:0-1697 GCA_049675875.1 Streptosporangiaceae bacterium | reverse complement strand
CGCTGGATGGGCCGGCGCTGGATGGGCCGGCGCTGGATGGGCCGGCGCTGGATGGGCTGACGGAGTCCGCTGGCGGCCCCGCGGCCACTGGCCCGCCGGCCGAGTGCCACGTGCGTGCACCCCGGCGCGGTCCTGCCGACGCGGTGAGCCGGCTCGCCGCCTGAAATCGGGGTCCGCCGCACCCGGCAGCCCGAGCTCTCCAGCACCGCCGGGATCGCTGAGGCGCCGTCCGCCCCCTGACCGGGTGGTCGAACTCGTAGCCGAGCAGGTGCAGCGCCAGCAGCGAGTAGACCAAGGGCGGCCCAAGGCCGCCGGCGACGCCGTCAGTCAGGCTCGCGCTGCTACCAAGGGCGCTGCCTTGCGACTGGTGATGACCCTGTCGGCGAGGCCGTAACCGACGGCCTCCTGCGCGCTGAAGGTCCTGTTCCGGTCGGTATCGTCCCTGATCTTGGCGACCGGGTGGCCGGTGTGCTCGCTGAGGATCTCGTCCACCTCGGCCCGGACCCTGGCCAGTTCCTTGGCCTGGATGGCCAGGTCAGGCAGCGTGCCCTGGGACTGACTCGACGGCTGATGGAGCAGCACCTTGGCATGCCGCAGCACCGCCCGCTTACCAGGCGCGCCGGCGGCGAGCAGCACCGCGGCAGCCGAGGCCGCCTGGCCCATGCAGATCGTCGCCACCTCGGGCCGGATGTACTGCATGGTGTCGTAGATCGCGGTCAGCGCGCTGAACGAGCCACCGGGCGAGTTGATGTAGAGGCTGATCTCGAGATCCGGGCTAGCCGCCTCAAGGTGCAGGAGTTGCGCCATGACCACGTTGGCGACGCCGTCATCGATTTCGGTGCCGAGAAAGACGATCCGCTCCGACAGCAGCCGGGAGTAGATGTCGTACGCGCGCTCGCCGATCGGCGTGCGCTCCACCACCGTGGGGATCGTGTACTGGCCCATGCCTACAGCCTCGCCATCCGGCCCACAACGGCGGGCCGTACGTCCTCGACATGCGAGACGATGTGGTCGATCATCCCGTACTCGAGCGCTTCCTCCGCGCTGAACCAGCGGTCTCGCATGCTGTCCGCCCGCACTCGCTCCACCGGCTGGCCGGTGTGCTCGGCGGTCAGCTTGAGCATCAGCTCGGACGTCCGCTCCAGCTGCGCCGCGTAGATCTCCACGTCGGCCGCCGTGCCACCAAAGCCGGCCGAGCCCTGGTGCATGAGGATCTGCGCGTGCGGCAGACTGAATCGCTTGCTCGGCGAGCCCGCGCACAGCAGGAACTGGGCCATGCTCCCGGCCAGGCCGAGCGCGAGCGTGCTGACGTCGTTAGGGATCAGCCGCATCGTGTCGTAAATCGCCAGCCCGGCACTGACCGAGCCACCGGGCGAATTGATGTACATGCTGATGTCGGCGCGCGCGTCGTCGGCCGACAGCAGGAGCAACTGCGCACATAGCCGGTTCGCGACCCGGTCATCGACCTCGGTACCCAGCACGATGATGCGCTGGTACAGCAAGCGCGCGATCAACTGGTCGTCGACCGTCCCGGCAATCGTGCCAGCGTCCGCGGCCCCGGTCTGCATCGTGTCAACGCCTCCAAGCTCTGCGCCGGACGTCCCGGCCGCAGTTCCACGATTGCGCGGCCGGCGGACCGGAGCCAAGACAATCTGCTGATGGCAGAGAACTCCGGCCCGGCCGGGCGGGAGCGGGCC
>JBAUAR010000447.1:0-9681 GCA_049675875.1 Streptosporangiaceae bacterium | reverse complement strand
CTGCTCGCGAGCCCTCGGGTGCGCAGGTTCGCCGAGCTGGTCCCGGTGGCGCTGCTCGCGGCGCTGTCTGCGGTGCAGTCGGCGACCAGCGGTCAGGCGATCGAACTGGACCCAGCCCGGCTGGCTGGCATCGGCGCCGCACTCGTCGCGCTGCTGCTGCGGGCGCCGTTCCTGGTCGTGATCGTGGCCGCGGCCGGGGTCGCGGCGGCGCTGCGGGCCGCCGGAGTCTCCTGATCTCGACCGGGTAGGGTCGCCGTCATGGCGATCGCTATCGAGGAACTTCGCGAGGTCACCGACGAGGTAGTCGAGGCGTTTGCCCGGCTGCTGCCGCAACTGTCGACGTCGGCAGCTCGTCTGGATGCGGCCGCCATCCGCGAGATCGCGTCCGCGCCCGAGGTCACCGTTCTCATCGCCCGCAGCGACAACACGATCATCGGCACGCTGAGCCTGGTCGTCTTCCGCATCCCGAGCGGCGTACGGGCCTGGATCGAGGATGTCGTCGTTGACGCGGCGGCCGGGCGCCAGGGTACCGGCACCGCACTCGTCCGCGAGGCAATCGACCGGGCAACGAAAGCCGGCGTGCGCTCCGTAGACCTCACGACTCGCCCTGCCCGGGTCGCGGCCGGCAACCTTTACGAACGCGCCGGCTTCACCGAGCGCGACACCCGCGTATACCGCTACACGCCAACCTGAGGCCAGCCAGCGCGGCCCGGCAAGTCCCGCGCGGCGAAGGCTAGAGCCTGAGCATCTTCTTCACCGACTGCATGCCCTTGGCGAACGGGTCATTCTCCGGCGCGGGCATCTGCCCCTGCGGGGTCGCCTGATCCACCATGTCCGGCAGTGCCTGTGCCACGTGATCGGAGGTCTCCTCCGGCGTCATCCCGGCCTGCTTGGCCATGGAGCTGAGCTGGCTCGGGTCCATGGCCTGCTGTACCTGGCTCCCGCTCACCGGCTGATTCTCGCCGTGACCGACCCAGGACTGAACTTGCTGGCCGAGTCCGGAACTGGCCAGCTTCGAGGTCAGCCCGTGCAGGCCGCCGCTGGAACTGACGAGCTTCTGCAGCGAGGCCACGCCTGCGTCGGTGCCTTTCTGGCCGCCGAGCTTGGCGGTGACTTGATCAAGAGCTCCCATGTCTGCTCCCCCCGTATTGCCGCGGATCATCCGAATCCGCCTGCAGCTGGGTGACGGGCCGCGGCAAGCTGCTAGTGCCCGGGGGCACCACCCTCCGAAGCCCCCCGCAGCTGGTGCTCGGGGGACGACCCCCGAAGCGGCCACTGCTGCCGCAACCGACCCTGAACAGCCGGAGTTCTTCCCCCGCCCACCCTCGGTAACCCGGCTCGGTGGCCGCCCAGCTCGGCCACCGCGGCAAGCAGTCTGTCGACCTCAGCAGCGTCGTTGTAGTGCACCAGCCCAGCTCGGACCGCGCTACCGGAGTCCCGGATGCCGAGCGCGCCGGTGACCTCCCAGGCGTAGTTGTCGCCGTTCCAGACGTTGATCTTCCTGGTCGCCAGGTGCGAGGCAACCTGCAGCGGCGTCATGTCGCCGACGGTGAAGTACGCCGTTGCGGTCCGGCTGACCGCGCGCCCGTAGAGCCGTACGTGGGGCATGCTCTCCAGTCCGGCGAGCAAGACCGCGAAGAGTTCCTGTTCGTGCTGCTGCACGGCAGCCATCGACGCGAGCACTCGGTCCCGCAGCCCGCCGACGGCTGGGTCAGCTGCCAGGCTTGCGAGGTGCTCGACGGCGGCGGTGACACCGGCCAGGCTCGCAAACGGCAGTGTCCCCAGCTCGAACCGCTCCGGTACGTCATCCGGCGAAGGCAAGAGCTTGTCAGGCCGCAGCCGGTCCAGCACCGACGGCGTGCCGACAACCGCCGCGACGTGCGGGCCCGACCACTTGTAAGCGCTGGTGGCGTACAGGTCTGCGCCAAGGGCGCGGACGTCAGTGGGCACGTGCGGGGTCGCGTGCACTCCGTCGACGTAGCTGAGCGCACCGGCTGCCCGGGCCAGCGCGGTGATGCCGGCGACATCCGGGCGGGTACCGAGGACGTTGCTCGCCGCCGTCACCGCGACGACCCTGGTCCGCTCGGTGATCAGGCGGGAGTACTGATCCATCGGGAGCTCGCCTGTTTCCGGGTCCACCTCGGCCCACCGGACCGTGGCGCCGGCCCGCTCGGCCGCTTGTACCCAGGGCCGGACGTTCGCGTCATGGTCCAGCCGGGACACGACTACCTCGTCGCCCGCCCTCCAGTCGCGCGCCAGCGCACCGGCAAATCGGTACGTCAGCGCAGTCATGCTCGGTCCGACTACGACGCCGTCCGGCTCGCCGCCGGTAAGTGCCGCTACAGCTGCCCGGCAGTCGGCGGTGATCTGGTCAGCCCGGCGGCTGGCCGGGAACGCGCCGCCGGAGTTTCCGAGGCCGGCCACCTGCGCCGCGCTGATCGCGGTGATAACAGCCAACGGCACTTGCGTGCCCGCCGCGCCGTCGAGGTACGCGTAACCGTCGGCCAGTGCCGGGTAGCCGGCCCTGACGGCAGCGACGTCGAGCTTCACCAGCGGTCATCCCTTTCTCCGCAGCAGCGGGCGCGGGGTCCAGCGGACGGGGGATCGCCAGCCTAGCGGTCTGGCCGAACCAGAACCCCCGTCGCGCCCGGATGCCGAGAGGACAGCCTGCCACGGATCGGCGTGCCGCCCGGGCCGGCCGGCCAGCCGCCCGTGCGGTGGCCGCAGCGGCAGGTGCGGCAGGCCGGCCAGCCACCCGGCGAGCACCGCATCCGGATCCGCGGGGCGGTACACCGTCCCCAGCGTTGCGGCCAGGTCGAAGGCATGCAGGTGCCACTCCGCACAGGCGGCTCCGGCCATGCCGCCGACCGTTACCACAGTGTCTCGGTACTGGTGGTGCGGCAGATCCCAGACCGCGCCCAGCCGGGCCGCGTACCGGCGCGCCGACGTGGCGAAGGCCGCAATGTGCTCCTCCGGCGGCAGGTCCGGCAGTGCGGCCAGCTCGGCGGCGTTCTGCCGGGCAAGCTTGCGAGCCAGCCAGTCGGGGTGCGCGCCAGTGGCCATCAGCCGCGCGTACCGGCTCACGGGTGCATCGTCGAGGTACTCGTGCAGGTCGTCTGCGACACAGCGCACGTGCGCCGCCAGTTCGACGGCGCGCCACTCCTGGCACGGCGTCTGTGCGCCCCAGGTGGTTAAGTCGAACCGCGCCGCCAGCCGGCAGATCGCCAGGACCCCCGCGTCGTACGCAGCTAACAGCGGTGCCGGCTCTCGTAGCTCCGCGGGCCGGGCCCAGGAATGGGTGCGCTCCACGAGCCCCCTCCAGCCAACTCCTGGCCCGAGCACGCGCCGTCTGGCCAGAGTGCCAGAGTTCCCCGACTTCGCCACCCTGCGGCGCGTCCCGGTGACGCTACGAATGCTGCCGGAACTGCAAGTCGCTGGAAGACGTTGCCAGGCCGCTGTCAGTAATCGGCAAGCCACCCGAGACGATCTTCCGGGCGGGCGGCTGGCCGTAACCGGCGATCGATTCAACGCACCCGACTGACTAGCGAGCTCCGTCGCTGGCGGGCTGCGGGCAATCCGTAGCCCGTCAGTTACCAATGAGTGCGTTCCTGCAGCTCAAAAGCGCAATGACGGGCTAGCGGTGCGCCTGATAACCTGCAAAGAATGTCCCCGGCCTCTCCCCCTGCGCTGCCGCACGCCCTTGAGCCGCCGCCTTCGGCGGCCCAGACTCCTGCACAAGCACTGTGGCGCCTGCGCGAGTACCTAAGGCCGTATTACTCGAGACTGCTCTGCATCGTGCTGGCTGCGGTCCTCGCGGTGACCGCCGAGATCATGGTCCCGATCATCACCAAGTCGGTCATCGACCGCGTCGTAGTCGCTGGCATCCGATCCGAACTGGTGCCCCTCTCCATCGCGGCGATGGCGCTGGGTGCTCTCCAGGCCGTGCTGAATTTCTTCCGCCGGTGGGCGGTGTCCGGCGCCACTACCGGCATGGAGAAGACCATCCGCGACGACCTGTACCACCACCTGCAGCGACTGGAGCCGGCCTTTCACGACGCCTGGCAGTCCGGTCAGCTGCTGTCCCGCGCCACCAACGACCTGTCGACGATCCGCCGGTTCGCCGGCTTCGGAGTCGTGTTCTTCGTCACCAACACCTGGACGTTCTTGCTCATCGTGGCGCTGCTCATTCAGATGAACTGGTGGCTCGGGCTGCTGACCGGCGGCGTACTCCTGCCCGTCACGTGGCTGTGCCTGCGCTTCGAGAAGCGCTATCGGCAGCTCTCCCGGCGATACCAGGACCAGCAGGGTGACCTCGCCACCTACGTGGAGGAGGCTGCCTCGGGCATCCGGGTACTGAAATCGCTTGGGCGGCGAAACGAGGCCGCCGCGCGCCACCTGGCCCAGTCCAGGGAGGTGTACCGGACCCAGGTTGAGAAGGCGCGGTTGCGCGGCACCTTCTGGGCCGGGCTCGACCTGCTGCCCAACGCCATGATCGGGCTGCTGCTGCTGCTCGGCATCCTGGCCGTCGGCCGGCACGAGCTGAGCCTCGGCGGGCTGGTGGCGTTCGTCACTTTGACCCTGCTGCTGGTGTGGCCGATCGAGGCGATGGGCTACATCATCGCGACGGGCCAGGAAGCGGCCACCGCGGCGCAGCGCATCTACGAGATCCTCGATACCGCACCGCTGATCAGCGATCCCGCCGCTGGACCAGGCAGCGCCCTGGACCGCCCCGGCCTGTCGGCCGGCCGCTGGCGCAGCCGCGGCCCGGCTAGGAGCGCACCGTCGCGCGGGCAGGCTGTGCCGTCCGGCTCCGGCCGCCTCGTCTTTGACCACGTCACCTTCAGCTACCCGGAGACACCGGCGGCGGTGCTGCGCGGTGTCAGTCTCGATCTGGAGCCCGGTGAGACGGTCGCCCTGGTCGGCGCGACCGGTTCGGGCAAGACGACGCTGCTGCAGCTGGTCCCGCGGCTGGCCGACGTGACCGGCGGCCGGATCACCCTGGACGGCGTCGATGTCCGCGAACTCCCGCTCCCAGAGCTGCGCACGCGGGTCGGCTGCGCGTTCGAGGACCCGACCCTGTTTTCTGCCAGCGTCCGCGAGAACGTCGGATTCGGCGTGCCGGACGCGACCGAGGCTGAGATTCTGGCTGCTCTGGACGCGGCGCAGGCGGAGTTCGTCGCCGATCTGCCCTGGGGGCTGGACACGAGGATCGGCGAGCAGGGGATGGCCTTGTCCGGCGGCCAGCGGCAGCGGGTGGCGCTGGCCCGCGCGATCCTGGCTCGGCCGGAAGTGCTGCTGCTCGACGATCCGCTGTCAGCCCTGGACGTGCACACCGAGGCGAAGGTGACCGCCGCGCTCGCCAGCGTGCTGGCCGCCTCGACGGCGCTGATCGTGGCGCACCGGCCGTCGACTGTCCTGCTCGCCGACCGGGTGGCGCTGCTCGAGGGCGGCGTCATTGCCATCGTCGGTACGCACCATGAGTTGCTCGCGACGCAGCCACGGTACCGGGAGCTCATGAGCGCCGACGAGCCCGGCGGCGCGGCTCACGGCGGCGCGGCTCACGGCGGTGCTGGCGATGACGGGCAGACCGCGCCCGGCGTGACGGCCGGAGCGAGTCGATGACGGCGCCCGCCGAGGCCTGGCGCGGTATCGCAGCCGAGCAGGAAGACGAGATCAGCGGCAAGCTCGGCACACTGCTGCGGCGGCGGTCCCGTGCGCTGCTTACTAACCTGATCGCACCGTACCGGCGGCTAGTCGTCGTGATCTTCCTGCTGATCGTCGCCGCGCAGCTGGCGGCGCTCGCCGGACCGTGGCTGATCGGTGTCGGGATCGACAAGATCCCCCAGCTCGAGCGCACTCATGATGCCGGGCCGATGGCGCTGGTCATCATGGCCTTTGCCGCTTCGGTGCTGCTGCAGGCCGCCACCACCCGTGCCTACATTGCCGGCATCGGGCGCCTCGGCGGCCGGGTGGTTCTCGAGCTGCGGCGGCGATTGTTTGCCCACTTCCAGGCTCTGCCGGTCGCCTTCCACGAGCAGTACACGTCAGGCCGGGTCATCTCCCGCCAGGTCAGCGACATCGACTCGATCACCGACATGTTTGACGAGGGTCTCGCCTCGCTGGTATCCGCCGTGCTGTCACTGCTGCTGGTCGGCGGTGGAATGCTGTTGCTCGACTGGCGGCTGGCGCTGGTGGTGCTCGCCGGGGTCCCGCCGCTGGCGTGCCTGTCGGCCTGGTTCCGGCGCGAGTCGGCCATCGCCTACCGCCGGACCAGGACCACCATCGCGCAGGTGATCGTCCAGTTCGTGGAGACCTTCGGCGGCATCCGGGCGGTCCAGGCGTTCCGCCGCGAAGCCCGGAACGAGGAGATCTTCGGCGACCTGAACCAGGAGTACGCGGCGGCAACCCTGTGGTCGCAGCGGCTGCTGGCCATCTTCTTTCCGGGCGTCACCCTGGTCGGCAACCTGGCCATCGGTGCGGTCCTCCTGTATGGCGGATTCCGGGTGATCGATCATCAGATGGAGGTCGGTGTCCTCGTCAGCTTCCTGCTCTACCTGCAGCGCTTCTTCGATCCGCTGATCGACCTGTCGCAGTTCTACAGCTCGTTCCAGTCCGCGGGCGCGGCGCTGGAGAAGATCTCCGGCGTCCTGGACGAGCCACCGAGTGTCGCCGAGCCGGCGCATCCCGCCGCGCTCCCGGCGGTGGCCGGACCGGCCCTGGGCCGGCAGGTGCGGTTCGACGGAGTCCGGTTCGGCTACCGGACCGCCACGGTGCTGCCAGACCTGTCCGTGACGATCCCGGCCGGACAGACCGTCGCGCTGGTGGGGACCACGGGAGCGGGCAAGACAACGATCGCCCGGCTGCTGGCCCGGCTCTACGACCCGCTGGGCGGCCAGGTGCTGCTGGACGGCACCGACGTGCGCCAGCTGGACGACCGGACCCTGCGCCGCGAGGTCGTCCTCATTACTCAGGAGAACTTTCTGTTCGGCGGGTCCATCGCCGACAACATCGAGCTCGGCAAGCCCGGCGCGAGCCGGGCGGAGATCGAGGCGGCGGCGCGCGCGATCGGCGCGGACGCCTTCATCTCCGCGATCCCCGGCGGCTACGACGCGGCGGTGGGTAACAGCGGGGGGCGCCTGTCGGCCGGCCAGCGCCAGTTGATCTCCTTCGCCCGCGCGTTCCTGGCCGCGCCCGCCGTGCTGGTGCTGGACGAAGCGACGTCGCTGCTGGACATCCCCAGCGAGCGGCTCGTGCAGGATGCCCTGCGCACGATCCTCGCCGGGCGGACGGCCCTGATCATCGCCCACCGACTGTCGACCGTCGCCATCGCCGACCGGGTGCTGGTTCTCGAGCACGGCCGGATCATCGAGGACGGCTCGCCCGCTGAGCTCCTGACCACGGCCGGCGAGTACGCGGCGCTGCACGCCGGCTGGCTGGACAGCCTGGCCTGAGCATCGGAACGGCTTCGCTACGCTGGCACCTTCGCGGTCAGCGCGCGGGGTGCCGCACGGCCGCCGACGGTGTCCTTGGCTGGCCGGGAGCGCAGATGACCGCTGGGAATACGGGCGCGGACGGTGCGGTGACCGGACGTACGGCCCGGTCGCAGGACGAGCTGGCGCTAACTGGGTCGGCAGATGCGCAACTGCCGCTGGGCGCCAGACCGGCGCGCAATGCGATTATCGGCGCGGCCATCGTCGGCTACGCGTGGCTGCTCGGCGGCGCCGCCCCGTTCAGCGCCCGGGCCTTGCTGGGCGTCCTGCTGCCCGGCGCCGTGCTCGGCGTGATCGCCTACTCCCGCCAGCCGGAGCGAATCCCGCCGCCGGAGTCCGTTGATAGCGCCGGGTTCTCCTACTGGGTGATCTGCATCGCATTGCTGTTCGAGTGGGAGGCGTCGGCGGTGCGCGACAACTCGCCGGGGCATCCGTCGCTCACGGACCTCATCAACCCGCTGATCGCCCCGCACCCGATCAAGGCAGCCGCCATCGTGGTCTGGCTGCTGGCCGGGTGGGCCTTGGCCAAGCGGTGACCAGATGAGCACCCGAACCATAACGATCATCGGCTTCGTCGCCGTGATCACGGCACTGGTCACCCTCGAGGTGCTAGGCAGGCGCAAGATCGGCCGGATTCCCACCCTGGGCGAATGGCTCGGTTACGTAATGCGGCCGCGGGCCGGCCGTGCGCTGATCCTGGCCGGCTGGCTGTGGCTTGGCTGGCACTACTTCGCTCGCTGACCGCCGCCAGATTGCCCCGACACGCGGATGGTCGGGCGATTTCGCTAGGCTGTGCCGCGTGAAGAGGGGTCAGACCAAGATCAGCACTGCAGCGGAAGCCAATTACCTTGCGGACGTGGCGCTGGCCGCGCGGTTTCCGGAGCTGCTCGACCGAGCGCAGGTCGCGGAGCGTTCATTCCGGCTCGCCCAGGCGGCCGCCGAACCGGACCCCGTGCAGTATCCGCTGGCCAGGGTGCTCGACGTGGCGCTGACCGACGTCACCAGGGCCGCCTACGCGGCGCAGCGCGCCGAGATCGGACCACGTGGCTACGATGACCGGATTTACCGGCGCAAGGCCATGGCCACGGCGCCCGTGCATGCCTGGACGAGCGAGGCCGAGCGGCTGCTGACGCTGCGCGAGACGCACCGGCTCACCGGGTTCCCGGCCAGGTCGGAGGCCGCGGCGCTCGGAGTGGCGATTGCCCGCGCGCCGACCGAGGGACACGCTTGAGGACCCTGGCGCCCGAGTTCGCCCGCAGCAGGTTTGAGCCGCGCTGGTTGACTACATGAAACCTACAAAGCGCGACACGGAAAACCGTCACAACGGGCCATGTCGGCTTGGGCACTTCGCTGGCACAGTATGGTGTGATCAACAGCACAACCCAGCAAGCACAGGAGGCACGCGAATGTGCCCGCACACGCCACGGTGTCCGGATCCTGAAGGATCGGACCGCGAGGCGGCCCGCACTGTCGTCAGTCACCCAGAGCAGGGCTGGAGCCTGCTCTGCAATGGCATCGTCGTCTTCGAGGACACCGGGGAGCTTCTCCCCGGCGGCACTGCGATCCCCCCGCACCGGCCTACGGACCTCTTCTCCGTCGCGGTGAGCAGCACCGTAGCTAGCTCTCACATCCCGGCTGCTTAAAGCGGCGGCACGGCCAACTGGGCCGACGTCCGCTTCCCCCGCAGCTCAGCCATCGCAGTTCAGCGCCCGCGCAACCCGGCGCCCGCGCAGCCTTGCGGCGCCCGGAGAGATCTGCCGGTCACAGGCCCAGCAGCGCTGCCAGCCACCCGCCTACCGCCGCGCCGACCGCGGCCGGGTCCTTGCTCAGGGCGTGAGTCTCGCCCGGCAGGACGATGACCCGCGCGGCGTCCTGCCTGTCCGGCACGCCGAACGGATCCCGTTCCCCGTTGACTACCAGCACGTCGGTGCCAGCCTGCCGGAGCTCGGCTGCCCGGCTCTGATCGGGCCGACCGGGCGGGTGCAGCGGGAACGCCAGCGCCACCACGGCCCGGGCAGCTGCCTCCCGTGCCGTTCGACAGGCGACCCTGGCGCCATTGCTCCGGCCCCCCTGGATCAGCGGCAGGCCCGGATTCTCCGCGCGCAGCCGGGCCACGATCTCCAGCCAGGCAGCATCCTGCGGGCCGGGCGCGCCCGGGGCGCGCGCGCCCCGCACCCGGTAGGGCTGCAGC
>JBAUAR010000446.1:0-11182 GCA_049675875.1 Streptosporangiaceae bacterium | reverse complement strand
CCGCAGCACCGGCCGCGGCCCCGGCCCCCCCGCCGGCCCCGGCACCGGTTCCCCAGCCGTATCAGATCTACGACACAGTCACCCCGTCAGCGCTGCCGTCATCGAGTCAGGCAGTCGCTGTTTACGCCGACGGTCACTACGCGGCCGCGCCGTCGCAAGTAGGCAGGCGCGGGCTCGTGCTGTGGATCGACACCAATGGCTCAGACCCGAATGCCGACGTCCTGGACGTCGAGCCCGGCGACGCCACGCCGTTGCAAGCCGGGATGTGGGTGGCGCAGAAGCTGGACGCTGCACCGAACTCCGTGGCGATCGTCTACACCATGCAGTCGGACTGGCCGGCCGTGCAGGCTGCCATCAACGCGCTGCCATGGTGGATGCCGTCCCACACGAGGTACTGGATCGCCGACCCGACCGGAGTCCCGCATATCGTGCCGGGCTCGCAGGCGACTCAGTGGTACTGGGGCCAGAACTACGACATCTCGACGGCGGCACCCAACTTCTAGGTCGCCGAGTCTGGCCCCAAACTGCGCGCCCGGACTAATGTCCGTGTAGCGGACATAGGCTGACCCGAGGAGCGCCATGGCCAGGATCGCGGCGGTCATCGCATCGACCCATCATCCGTTTTACTACCGGGCGAGCACGTCGGCTGGACCGGACCGGCCGCCGTTCGCCGACGAGTGGGTCGCCAAGATCGAGGCCTTCCGCGAGACACTGACCAGGGCGAACCCGGACGTGCTCGTGATGGTCGGCAGTGACCACTTCCATCAGCTGTGGCTAGACAACATGCCGCAGTTCCTGGTCGGCAAGGCGCCCTGGTACGACGCGAACTACTACAACGAGGAACGCGAGTTCGGCCTGCCGCGGATGCTCCTGCAGGGCGACGAGGACCTGTCCGCGTACCTGCTGAGGCAGGGCCTCGACGAGGGGTTCGACCTTGCCTTCAGCAACGAGCTGCGGGTCGACCACAGCATTTCCTGCCCGCTGATCACGCTGCGGCCGGCCGCGGATCTGCCGATCGTGCCGGTGTACACGAACATCTTTGCTCCGCCGCTGCCGCAGCCACGGCGGTTCGTCGAGCTGGGCAAGGCGATCCGGCGGCTGGTCGAGGCGTGGCCGAGCGACAAGCGGGTCGCCATCATCGGTACCGGTCACTTGTCACTCGAGCTGGGCGGTCCTCGTCAGTTCGGCCCGCACGGCCCGGACCCCGAGTTCGACCGGAAGGCAGTGAGCTGGATCGCGGCCGGCGACCTCAGCTCCGCCCTTGCCGAGGTCAGCCTGGACAGTCTGTGGCTGCCCGGCAATGCGACGCACGGATTCATGGACTTCATGCTCATGATGGGCGTGGCCGGCGAGAACGTGAAGGCGGACTATACCGACTCGCTCGACCTGTTCCACACCATGGAGGCGTACTTCACCTGGTACCCGACGGAGGCGCCGTGAGCAAGTACCTGCTGAACAAGTTCCTGTTCACCGTCGACCGGGACCCGGAACTTGTGGAGCGGTACCGCGCTGATCCTCGCGGCACCGTCGATTGGTGGCAGGCCGAGCGCGCCGGAGTGATCCTGAACTGCCCGGACGCCGAGCGCAGCACGTGGCCGTCACTGACCGACGACGAGCGCGATGCGCTCGCCACGCACGACTACGTCAGATTGTTCGAGCTGGGTGCGCACAACTTCCTGCTGCTGACGCTTTACATTGCGCTGTTCGAGCGGGACTACGACGAGCCGCTGGCATTCCAGCGCGAGTTCGCCGTAAGGCTCAGCCACTGGAGCCTGCCCTATCCGGACATCGCCACCTAGACGGCCTCGGCGACCGCGCGGGTTAGCAGGATGGCTGCGCAGAATGCCCGGTAGGTGGCCAGCCGGTCTGGTCCCTCGATGCGCAGCAGGCGCGGCCCGGTTCGATCCACTCCGCGGACCCAGCTGGCCGCCTCGGCGATGTCGGCGGTGCGCACGAACACCTCGAGGACGCCCGGCTCGATCCGCGGTGGCTTGGCGGTGCCCGCGGCCGCGACGGCAACCTGCGCCTGGCCGCGGATAAGGGCACGGGCGCGGTCAGGGTGCAGGCTGTGAGCGGCAAGCCTGCTGACATGCTCCTTGACTATTGCCTGGCAAACGCCGGGGATCAGCGCCGCGGTCTCATCGCAGGCGCACCGGTCGCCGGTGACCAGCACGACCGGTACGCCGTAGTGCGCGGCGACCAGTGCGTTGATGCCGGCCTCTCCGGTGATGGTGCCGTCGAGGCGGGCCTCGACGACGGCCCGCGGGTTGTAGGTATGCGACAGCCCGGCGGGCGCGCCGACCGAACCGTGGTAGGAGATAAACAGGCACGCGTCGAAGCTGCCGTCGAGGCCCTGCATCATGTAGAGCGGCTTGTGGCTGCCGGAAATATACGAGGCCTGGCCCGCCAGTTCCGCGGCGGGCAGGTTGCGCATCGTCGAGTGCGAGTCGTTGACGACGACCTCGGTAGCGCCGCCGGCGAGCGCGCCCTCGATGGCGGCATTCACCTCAGCCAGCAGCAGCTCGCGGCCGGCGACGGCCGACGGCCCGTCGCCAGTGCACTGCTCCCAGTCGACGATGCCCGCCGTGCCCTCCATGTCGGTGGACAGGAATACCTTCATGGCGTCCTCTCCGCCGGGCGCCACGGCTGGCGCGTCGGTGCTCGCCCGACGCTATCAGGACGGGCCCGGCCGCCCGGCGCGCGCTGATATCGGTCAGTACGCCACGTCGTATTCGGATGCGGGCTCGAACTCGCGGGCCATGACCCTGGCGATGCCCGCCCGGCCGAGCCCGAGAGCGGCGAAGAACACGATCGCCACGCCGAGGCCGGAAAAGAAGCCCAGACTCTCGAGGAAGTGCATGGTGGCGGTGCTGAACATGGCGTGCCCGGCCGTTGCGGGCGAGCCTGGGCCCGTGCCTGGCTTGACGAGGTGGAGCACCGGAACGCCGACGACGAACCAGATGCCGCCGAGCAGCGCCAGGAACGCACCGGAGGCGGCCGCGCGCGCCGACGCCGCGACCAGCAGGCCACCGACGAAGGCGGCGGCGCCGGGCAGCACGGACAGCCAGAGCCGGCCAGTTGTATAGGCCCAGGCCTTGTCGGGCGTGTAGGCATAGCCGAAATACGGGCCCACGAAGGGGACCAGCGCTCCCCACGCGCCGAGCAGCATGAGCAGGCAGCCGCTCGCGCGGCTGACGCGGGTTTTCATGACCGTCACACTCCGGGTTCGTTGGACAGTGCCCCCGGCAGCTACCCCGCGCCGCGCGCAGTTATGCGCGAGCGGCTGCCCGCGGTCAGGCGAGGAACTTCAGCAGCGCCGCGTTCACCTGGTCGGCATGGGTCCAGGCGATGGCGTGCGGGCCCTGGTCGATGGTGACGAGCTGCACATCCTTGATCAGGCCCGGCAGTCGCTGGCCGGTCTTCGGGTAGGGCAGCACCCGGTCGTCGTCGCCCTGGATGACGAGCATCGGGATGTTGATCTTGGGCAGGTCCGCCCGGAAGTCGGTCTCCCAGGTGGAGATGCACGCCACCGTCGCGGTCGCCGAGGCGGTCACTGCCAGGTTCCAGCACGACTGGTAGTACTGGTCACTGACGAGGGTGCCGCGGAACTTGTCGATGTTGAAGAAGTTGTCGAGGAAGCCCTTCATCCAGGCTGCCGAATCCTGCCGGGCGGTCTGGATAAACCCGTCGAAGAGGCTCGCCGGCACGCCCTCCGGGTTATCCGGCGTCTGCAGCAGGAACGGCGGGATGGGCGAGATGAGCACGCCCTTCGCCACCCGCGCTGAGCCGTAGCGGCCCAGGTACCTGGTTACCTCGCCGGTGCCCATGGAGTGCCCGACCAGGACCGCGTCGTGCAGGTCGAGGGTCTCCATCAGGACGTGCAAGTCGTTGGCGAAGGTGTCGTAGTCGTAGCCGACAGCCGTCTGGCTGGACCGGCCGAACCCGCGCCGGTCGTAACAGATCACCCGCCGCCCGTCGTCGAGCAGCATGGCGACCTGCTTGTCCCAGGCCCGCCCGCTCAGCGGGTAGCCGTGAATGAGGACGACCGGCGGTCCCGAGCCGTGGTCCTCGTAGTAGAGCTCGATCGATCCGGTGTTCTCCTGGCCAACCTTCAGGTATGGCATGGTGCCCCCGTTCGGTCTGGTTGCTCCGTGACGGCGCGCGCCGGGTAGAGGCTGCCCGGTGCCGTGCAGGCCAAACGGGGGCGGGCTCGGCCGCGGGCTGAGGCCGTGGGCTGGTCAGCCGCTGACGGCCTGGGCCTTGAGGACCTGCCGCACCGTAGCGGTGGCGTCCGCTGCTCGGTGGACGATCAGCTGCGCCGTACCGTCCGGCCCGAGGACGGGAGCGTTAACGCACGCCCAGTAGCGCTCCTCGAACACGCCCGCCTGGCCCGGCTCCTCGATGTCGTACCGGATCAGGTCCATCCTGTCGCTCTCGGCGGTGGCCACGACTGACTCGAGCGACGCATGCAGGTTGTTGCGCGCGTCGGTATTGCCGGGCTCGCTGCTGTTTGTCGGGAACGCCGCGAAGATATTCCGGCCGACGACATCCACCCGATCGCGGCCAACGGCGGCGAGGTATTCCTCGTTGGCATCGAGGATGGTGAAGTCGCAGCTGAGTAGCGCCGTGGGGCCGGGGAACGCCCGGAATACGGTCTGGTAGTCGATATCCGACATTGCTCATCGCCTCCCCCTGTGCTCTAGCGCGTTCCCCGCTCGCGGCGGCTAAACCCCGGGTGTCAGCACTTACCGCCAGGGCAGACCCTCGCAACGCGCGTCCCGGCCACCTAGCTGACCCGGCGCTACCAGGCGTAGACGCGGGCGGGCAGCGAACGCAGACCCGGGTGTTCAGCGGGCTGGTAGGCGAGCATGAGCACCAGGTCATCCGGGTCGCGACCCTCGACGGCGAGCTGGTCGCCTTCGGTGTGGGTCTGGCGGTACGCCGACCGCTTGCGCAGCAACTCCGTGCAGCGGTCAAGGTCCGCGCGACTGTCGGTCAGCCAGACCAGGTACTGCACGCCGAGCGCGCCGAGCGGGTGAACGGCGTTCTCGCCGAAGGCCCGCAACACGAGCTGCGGACCGCCATCCTCGCCCAGCAGTGCTGCCGTCGGGCTGCGGTCCACGACGGTGAGTCCGAGCACCGCCGTGTAGAACCCGACGGATCGGTCAAGGTTGGTCACGAACACAACGGCCGCGCCGAGCCGGAAAGCTGTCGCCATCGAAGATCCTTCGCTGTGCGTTACCTATGCCCAACTGCGACCCTGCGGTCGAGCGTAGCCAACGCCGCGGCCGCGGCGTGCGGGCGCGTCCGGGACAAGATTTCATCCGGTGAAATCGTCATTGCCCTGAGCTGAGGCCGCTGAGATCGTCGGTGCATGACCGAGCCAGTGCGCGAGGGCGACCTGCTGTGGACGCCCAGTGCCGAGCAGCTGGCCGGCGCCAACGTTACCGCCTTTCAGGCCTGGCTAGCCGAGCGCGGCCTGCGGTTCGACAGCTATGACGATCTGTGGCAGTGGTCGGTCCGCGACCTGGGCGGATTCTGGCAGGCCATCTGGGACTATTGCGACGTCGACTGCTCGGCGCTTCCGGAGCGCGTGCTCGGCGGGACCAGCATGCCCCGGGCGCGGTGGTTTCCCGGCGCTCGGCTGAATTACGCCGAGCACATACTCCGGCAGGAGCGGCCGGGCTCGACTGCCCTGTTCTCGGTCAGCGAAGGCGGGCCGCTGGTGCCGCTGGACTGGGCCGACTTCGCTGGCCAGGTGCGGATTCTCGGCACCCAACTGCGCGCGCTGGGCGTCCGGCCGGGTGATCGCGTTGGCTGTTATATGCCCAACATTCCGCAGACCGCTATCGCGATGCTGGCCACGACGAGCATCGGTGCCGTCTGGACCAGTTGCTCGCCCGACTTCGGCTGGCGTGGCGTGCTCGATCGGTTCCGGCAGCTCGCGCCGAAGGTGTTGTTCTGCGCCGATGGCTACCAGTACGGCGGCGTGCAGTTCGACCGTGGCGCCGAGCTGCGCCGGGTTATCGGCGGTCTTGACACCTTGGAGCAGGTGATCTGGCTGCCGTACCTGGATCCGGAGGCGCTAGCGCCCGTTCCGGATGCGCTGCAGTGGGACCAGGTAATAGATCAGCCCGCCGTCCCCGCCGGGCAGTTCGCGTTCGAGCAGGTGCCTTTCGACCATCCGCTGTGGGTGCTGTTCTCGTCGGGCACGACGGGGCTGCCCAAGGCACTGGTGCACGGTCACGGCGGGATTCTCGTCGAGCAGCTGAAGCTGCAGCGGCTACACATGGACCTGCGGCCGGGCGACCGGATGCTCTTTTTCACCACGACCGGGTGGATGATGTGGAACTTCCTCGTCAGTTCCCTGCTGGTCGGCGTCTGCCCGGTGCTGTATGACGGCAGCCCCACCTATCCGGAGCCAGATGTGCTGTGGCGGCTCGCGCAGGACGCCGGCGTGACCTTCCTCGGCGCGAGCCCGGCGTTCGTCGATCAGATGATCCGGGCCGGCATTGTGCCCGCACAGCGATACGACCTGTCGGCGCTGCGCGCGATCATGCCCGCCGGCTCGCCGGTCTCGCCCGAGTGCACCGCGTGGTTCTACCAGAACGTCAAGAAGGATGTCTGGGTGGCCACCGGCAGCGGCGGCACCGACGTCTGCACGGGGTTCGTCGGCGGCGTGCCCACCCTGCCGGTCTACGCCGGAGAGATCCAGGCCCGGCACCTCGGAGTCGCGGCGTACGCGTTCAACGAGCGCGGCGAGAGCGTGGTAGGCGAGGTGGGTGAGCTCGTGATCACCGCGCCGATGCCGTCCATGCCCGTGCAGCTGTGGGCAGACGAGGGGGACGTCCGCTACCGCGCCTCGTATCTGGAGGACTTTCCCGGCGTCTGGCGGCACGGCGACTTCTTCAAGGTCAACTCGCGTGGCGGCTGCTTCGTGCTCGGGCGGTCCGATGCCACGCTCAACCGGCACGGGGTGCGGATCGGCACCGCCGAGGTGTACCGCGTGCTGTCCGCCATCCAGGAGGTCGAGGACGCGCTGATCGTGAACCTCGACCTGCCAGGCGGACGGTGCTTCATGCCCCTGTTCGTCAAGCTCGCCGACGAGCTGGTGCTCGACGACGGCATCACGGCGCAGATCCGTGACCGGCTACGGCGGGAGTACACGCCCCGGCACGTCCCCGACGCGATCGTGCAGGCGCCCGATATTCCGGTCACGCTCACCGGCAAGAAGATGGAGGTGCCGGTGAGCAAGATATTGCGCGGCGTGCCCGAAGATCAGGCAGCCAACCGGCACGCCATGGCAAACCCGGGCTCGCTCGACTTCTTCGTGCGGTACGCAGCAACGCAGCAGCACTATCCCGTGGGCTGAGGAGACAGCATGAGTGACGACGGCTTCAGCTTCCCGCGTCCCTCGCAGATCGAGGACGTGCCGGGCGCCGAGGGGTGGCGCTCGATGTACCAGTACTTCACCCGGTTCCAGCCCGAGGATGACGACCGGTTCTGGTTCCACAACGCCATGCACTTCCCCGAGCCGATACCCGCGTTCGACAGCATCACCTCTGAGATCCCCTACACCGCGATCGGCGCGAATACCGCTCGGCTGTTCGTGTTCCCGACCACGCTCGGGATCGAGCACCGGATCGTGAACGGCCGGGTCTACATCACCGCGATTCCGGTTACCGACCCGGCCGAGATCGAGCAGCGGCTTGCAACATTCCAGCAGCGCGCTGGCTACTACTACGAGAACTGGGACAGCCTCTACGAGGGCTGGAAGGCTCGGATGGCCGGGCTGATCAGCGAGATCGAAAGCGTAACCGTGCCGGAACTGCCGGAAATCGAGGATGCGGACGTGGTCTTCAACGCCGTCGGCATCGCGCAGAATCACTACGTCCGGGAGAACTTCCAGCGCTGCATCAGCCTGTTCTCCAAGGCGTGGCATCACCACACCGAGATGCTCATGCTCGGCTATGGCGCCTATGTGGTCTTTTTCGAGTTCTGCAAGCAGGCATTCCCGGAGATGCCGGATCAGATGGTCGCGCGCATGTGCGCGGGCATCGATGTGATCATGTACCGCCCCGACGACGAACTGAAGCGGCTGGCCCGGCTCGCGGTCGAGTGTGCGGTGGATGACGAGTTCGCCGAGAACCGGCCGCCGGCCGAGGTGCTCGCCGCGCTCGCCGAACGCGGCGAGCCGGGAGAGCGCTGGCTGGCTGCTTTCGAGAAGGTGCGGATCCCGTGGTTCCACGTGTCCACCGGTGACGGCTTCTATCACCACCACCGCAGCTGGAACGACGACCTGACGGTGCCGTTCACGGCACTGCCGCGCTATGTGCGGATGGTACGCGACGGCGAGTCGCTCGAACGCCCCACCGAGCAGCTCAAGGCCGAACGCGAGCGGATAGCCGCGGAGTACCGCGCACTGCTGACCAGTGCGGACGAACAGGTCGCCTTCGACCAGATGCTGGGCCTGGCGCGGCTTGTCTTCCCGTTCGTGGAGGATCACAAGTTCTACTGCGAGCACTGGTTCACCACGCAGTTCTTCGCGAAGATCCGGGAGTTCGGCGATCTGCTGGTCCGCCACGGCGTTCTCGCCGATACCGAGGACATCTTCCAGCTGCACCACACCGAGATTGATCAGGCACTGACGGATGTGATGCTGGCGTGGTCAGCCGGCTCGCAGCCACTGGGCGCCCGCCACTTCGGGCCGATCATCGCTGAGCGCAAGCGGATCCTGGAGGTGCTCAAGGGCTGGTCACCGCCGCCTGCTGTCGGGCCGGTGCCCGAGGCGCTGAACGATCCGGCCGTGCGCATGCTCTGGGGCGTCACCGCCGAGACGCTGGCCACCTGGGCAGCCGCCGAGAGCGACGACGGCCAGGAGATCCGCGGTTACGCTGCGTCTCCGGGCGTGGTCGAGGGCGTTGCGAGAGTGCTGCACAGCGTGAACGAGATCGGCCAGGTCCAGGACGGGGAGATCCTCGTCTGCGCGGTGACCGCGCCGAGCTGGGCGCCGGTTTTCGGCAAGATCAAGGCGGCAGTGTCGGACATCGGTGGCGCCATGTCGCACGCGGCGATCGTGGCTCGCGAGTACGGCATGCCGGCCGTTGTCGGCACCGGGCACGCGACCAAGCGGATCAAGACCGGCCAGACCGTCCGCGTTGACGGAGACCGCGGCATCGTCCGCATTCTGGGCTGAGGATGGCAGCGACTGGCCTGCTCTGCCCGCTCCGCACGGTCGGCGCGGCCGACCGTGCGGTGGTCGGCGGCAAGGGCGCCAGTCTTGGCGAGCTCGGCCGGGCGGGCTTGCCCGTGCCGCCTGGGTTCGTCGTCACGGTGGCGGCGTTCCAGCACCAGTTGCGAGCAGCGGATCCCGGCGGAGCGCTCACCGCGGAGCTAGCCGCGCTGTCGGCTGCGGACACGCTCGCTGTCGAGCAGGCGGGCGCCGCGATCCGGGCGAGAATCGCGGCCGCGCCGCTGCCGGACGACCTCGCCGCGGCGGTCACCGCGGAGTACGCGGCGCTGCGCGCCGATCAAGAACCGGCCAGCCAGGATGTAGCGGTGGCGGTCCGGTCCAGCGCCGTCGCGGAGGACACCGCGGACGCCAGCTTCGCCGGCCTGCAGGACACCTATCTGTGGGTGCGAGGCGCGGGCGCGGTGCTTGACCACCTGCGGCGGTGCTGGGCGAGTTTGTACAACACCGAGGCCGTGATTTACCGGCTGCACCGGCGGGTCGCGGCGGAGGACGCTGCGATGGCGGTGGTGGTGCAGCGGATGGTCGACCCGCGGTCGGCGGGGGTGATGTTCACCTGCAGCCCGACGACCGGCGACCGGTCGGTGATTGCGATCGAGGGCACCTGGGGACTCGGCTCGGCGCTGGTCAGCGGCGAGGTTACGCCCGACTCGTTCGTCGTCAGCAAGGTAACCGGCGAGATCGTGCGGCGCAGCATCGCGGTCAAGGCGCGGTTGCACCGGCTGCACCCGAGCGGGTCCGGGACCGCCGTCGCTGATGTGGCGGCGGACCTACGCGAGCAGCCGTGCCTCGACGACGACGAGATCCGGGCGCTGGCCCGGCTGGGCAGGCAAGCGGAGCGGCACTTCGGCACGCCGCAGGACATCGAGTGGGCGGTCACCGGCGCGGCCGCCGACCGTCAGTTCGTGCTGCTGCAAAGCCGCGCTGAGACGGTGTGGACGGCGCGGGCCGCGGCTGCCAGAGCCCGGCCTAAGGCGAGACCGGCGGACCACGTGTTCGAGCACCTGAGCCGCGCTGTACTCATCCGGGGGAACGACCCACCCGGATCACGGACCACGGAGCCCTGAGGTGGAACTCACCAACGAGGATGTGCGCGACATCCTGCAGGTGCTTGATGGTCTGCCGTACGGCGAGCTGCAGCTGGAGACGGCGCGGTTCCGGCTGTCGCTGCGGCGCGGGGCGGATGGCGGCTGGACCCAGACGACGGAGGTGCTGGCTGCCGAGGCTGCGCCGAGGGATGCCGCAGCGGCGCCCGCCGCCACTGGTCACCCGGCGGTCGATGCGTCCGAGCCGGCGGTGGCCGCCGAGGAAGACCTCGTCGACGTGCGGGCCCCCCTGCTTGGGACCTTCTACCGGGCGCCGCGGCCCGGTGCGCCGCCGTTCGTGACGGTCGGCTCGCACGTGGAACCGGAGACCGTGGTCTGCATCATCGAGACGATGAAGCTGATGAACTCGGTCACTGCCGGTGCAGCCGGGACGATCGCGGTGATCCTGACGGACAACGCGCAGTTCGCCGAGCAGGGCGCGGTCCTCATGCGGATCAGGGCACCGCGGTGATTCTGCGCCGCATCCTGATCGCCAACCGGGGCGAGATTGCCGTGCGTGTCCTGCGGAGCTGTCAGCGGCTCGGCATCGAGGCCGTACTCGCGGCCTCGGACGCGGACCTTGACTCGGTGCCGGCCAGACTCGCCGACTCGGTCATCCGGCTCGGCCCGGCCGCGGCCGCTGCCAGCTACCTCAGCGTTGACGCAGTCGTGGCGGCCGCGCTCGCGGTCGGCGCGGACGCCGTCCACCCCGGCTACGGGTTCCTGTCGGAGAACCCGGAGCTGGCACTCGCCTGCGACGCCGCGGGGCTGGTGTTCATCGGCCCGACCGCGGCGCAGCTCGCGGCTGTGGGCGACAAGCTGACGGCGCGGCGGCACGCCACCGCGG
>JBAUAR010000445.1:0-6141 GCA_049675875.1 Streptosporangiaceae bacterium | reverse complement strand
GAGCGGCACCGCTCGGCGCTGCTCCGGGCGAGCCACCACCGCCCCGGCCACCGCCGCCCGGCTGGCCCTGGGCGCCCTGGCCACCAGGCCTAGCTACCGAGTGCCTGCCGGGCCGTGATGACCCGCTCGACGCCGGGGGCCCTTGCTGAGGGCCGGCCTCGCCGAGACTACGTACCTGGCCAGTTGCCGGGTCGATCCGTCTGCGGTCACGGACGACCGGGCCCTGCCTCTCCTCGTCGGGCCTCATCAGGCGGCGCCGCCCTCCTTGTCGTCGTCAACGATCTCGGCCTCGACGACGTCGTCCTCGTGGCCACCGTCGGCTTCCTCACCCGGCTCGTCAGTCGGCTGCGACTGGCCCTGCGCCTGGGCGTAGATGGCGGTCCCCATCTTCTGGCTCACCTGTGCCGCGTGCTCGCTGGCGGTCTTGATGGCCTCGGTGTCGGTGCCCTCGAGCGTCTTCTTCAGTTCGCCGACCGCGGCCTCGACTTCGGCCCTGATGTCGTCCGGGACCTTGTCGGCGTTCTCGGACAGGAACTTCTCCGTGGTGTAGGCGAGCGTCTCCCCGCGATTGCGGACCTCCGCCTCATCCCGCCGCTGCCGGTCTTCCTCGGCGTACTTCTCGGCGTCTGCCATCATCCGCTCGATGTCATCCTTGGCCAGCGCCGAGCCACCGGTGATCTGCACTGATTGCTGCTTGCCCGTGCCGAGATCCTTGGCCGACACGTTCACGATGCCGTTGGCGTCGATGTCGAAGGTGACCTCGATCTGCGGGATGCCGCGCGGCGCCGGAGCGAGGCCGGCCAGCTCGAACATGCCGAGCTTCTTGTTGTACGCGGCGATCTCACGCTCACCCTGGAAGACCTGGATCTGCACGGACGGCTGGTTGTCATCCGCGGTGGTGAAGATCTCCGAGCGCTTGGTCGGGATCGTGGTGTTGCGCTCGATGAGCTTGGTGAAAATCCCGCCCTTGGTCTCGATGCCGAGCGACAACGGCGTCACGTCCAGCAGCAGGACGTCCTTGACCTCGCCCTTGAGCACCCCCGCCTGCAGGCTCGCGCCGACGGCTACGACCTCATCCGGGTTGACGCCCTTGTTGGGCTCCTTGCCGCCGGTCAGGTCCTTCACCAGGTCGACGACGGCGGGCATCCGGGTGGAGCCGCCGACGAGCACGACATGGTCGATCTTGTCGAGCGCGATGCCGGCGTCCTTGATCACCTGCTGGAACGGCGACTTGCACCGGTCGAGAAGGTCAGAGGTCATCTTCTGGAATTCGGCCCGGCTGAGCCTGGTGTCCAGGTGCAGCGGCCCCTGCTCTGAGTGGGTGATGTAGGGCAGGTTGATCTGCGACTCGGTGGAGCTGGACAGCTCGATCTTGGCCCGCTCCGCGGTCTCCCGCAGTCGCTGCAGCGCCATCTTGTCCTTGGACAGGTCGACGCCGTAGCTGTTCTTGAAGTCCTTGACCAGCCAGTCCACGACCCGCTGGTCCCAGTCGTCGCCACCGAGGTGGTTGTCACCGCTGGTCGCCTTCACCTCGACGACGCCCTCACCGACCTCCAGCAGCGACACGTCGAACGTACCGCCACCCAGGTCGAAGACCAGGATCGTGGCCTCGCCCGCCTTGTCCAGGTGGTACGCAAGAGCAGCCGCAGTGGGCTCGTTGATGATCCGCAGGACGTTCAGCCCCGCGATCTGACCCGCTTCCTTGGTGGCCTGCCGCTGCGCGTCGCTGAAGTAGGCGGGCACCGTGATGACCGCGTCGGTGATGGTCTCACCGAGGTACGACTCCGCGTCCCTCTTCAGCTTCTGCAAGATGAACGCGCTGATCTGCTGCGCGGTGAACTTCTTGCCGTCGATCGAGACGGTCCAGTCCGTGCCCATTTGCCGCTTGACCGAGCGGATAGTCCGGTCAACATTGGTCACGGCCTGCCGCTTGGCGACCTCACCGACGAGCACCTCGCCGTTCTTCGCGAAGGCCACCACGGACGGAGTAGTCCGCGACCCTTCGGCGTTGGCGATGACCGAGGGCTCTCCGCCCTCGAGGACGGCGACGACGGAGTTGGTCGTCCCCAGGTCGATGCCTACCGCACGTGCCATGTGTTCTGTCCTTGATCCGATCTGGAAGGTTGAGTCCTGACGGCTCAAGTCTGCCATGCACCTTTGGGTGAGGCAAACTAGTTGAGCTTCCTTCACTCAACTTTCTAGCCGCACGAGTGTGAACTGCGCCCGATGCGCTGGTATTCCCCGGCTCTTGGGACCCTGATGTAGGGAACGAAGTGGTGCAAATCGGTCTCCTCCTGGCCGCTAACGGTCTGCTGGCGCTCGCCAGGAGCCCGCCGCAGAGGATGCGCCGATCGGTGCTGGCAGTTCGCTCTTCGACCCTTACATACAGTTGCCGGCACCAGACAGGTGGGGAGCCAGCCGTGTCGCAGCACGACGCCGACGCTGAGCTCGGCAGCGTCGGCAGAGCCGAGGGCAGGCTGACGGAGGTATTCGCAGCACTACGAACCGCAGCGGCTTCGGTAGCGCGGCAGTCCGCGCGAGAAGCTAACATCGGTGCGAGCTCAGGCGGTGCTGTCGAAGTTGGCATCGGGATCGGCAGGTGTATTGGCAGTGCCAGTGGATGAGTCGTCTGCCGAGGTGCATGCCTGCCAGTCGGGCCCAGGCGGCCTCGCATCTACGGATGACGGCGTCGCGAGTGACGGCGCGGGGCTTGACACGGCAGATGCTCTCGGACGGCCCGTCGCCGCCGAGCAGGACGCAGCCAAGCCGGCCGTCGACCACCGAGCGAACGCCCGGTCGCAACCGTCGCCTGCCGATGGCGTCACGCAAGGCACCACCCGGCTGTGGGATCCGGCGACCGGTCTGATCGCAAGTGGCGTGGTGGCGGCCTATACGGTCATCTCGGTGTTCCGTTACCTGCGCCGCGACCCCACCTCGTGGGATCTCGGGATCAACACCCAGTTGGTCAAGGGGTACGCCGACCTCCACGCCCCGATCGGGGACATCGTCGCTGGCGGTTTCAACCTGTTCGGCGACCACTTCAATCCGATCTTGGCGCTGATCGCGCCCTTCTTCCGGCTGTTTCCGTCGCCGGTCACGCTGCTAGTGGCCCAGGCGCTGCTGGCCGGCGTGTCGGTGCTGCCGATCAGCCAACTCGGTCGCGAGCTGTTGGGAACAGCTGCAGGCAGGTCAGTCGCCGCAGCCTACGGCCTGTCGTGGGGCCTCGAGCAGATGGCGAACTTTGACTTCCACGACATCGCATTCGCCGTGGCGCTGCTCGCCTTCTCGATGTCGGCGATGGTGCGTGGCCGGACTCGGGCGGCCGTCCTGTGGGCGCTGCCGCTCGTCTTCGTGAAGGAGGATCAGGGCTTCACGCTGCTGGCGATCGGGCTGATCATGGCGTTCGGATACCGGCGCTACGGCCCTGGTCTGTTCCTGTCGTGCTGGGGGCTGCTCTGGTCGCTGGTTGCCATGTTCGTGATCATTCCGCACTTCAACGCGCAGCATACCTACGATTACTGGACCCAGGCGGGCGCGCTCAACCCGCTCGGCGGGCACTTCAGCCTGGGCCGGGTCTGGTCGACCATCAGCCAGGGGGCGTCAGTCAAGCTGCCGACGCTGGCGATGATCTTGCTGCCGACGGCGTTCATCGCGCTGCGCTCACCCGTTGTACTGGCCGCGGTCCCCAGCCTCGCGATTCGGGCTCTCCTCACGCTCCCGGATTACTGGAGTACGGCCTGGCACTACAACGCCACCGTTATGCCGATCGTGTTCATCGCGGCGATCGACGCCATGGCCCGGATCAGTTCCAAGCGAAGGCCAGCGAGCAGGCTCGCGGTCGCGGCGTCTCGCTATGGCGCCGCGGCGATGCTGGCGATCTGCGCGGCACTGGCCTTCCAGTTTCCGCTCAGCGACCTGTGGACGCCGGCCACCTATACCCTGGGCCCGCACGTCACGGCCGAGAACCAGGCCATGGCTCGGGTGCCGGACGGTGCGACCGTATCGACGGATCTGGACCTGCTCGCGCCGCTCGCTGCCAGGACCGACACGTTCTGGCTGGGCACCTCCGGCTCAGACCCGGCGACCCAGTACGTCGTCTTCGACACCCAGAGCACGGACTGCTCAGCCTGGGAAACTGTCTGCGCGCAGGCAGACACCGCGGGTGTGCTGCGCCAGGTCGAGAGTCTGGAGCACGGCTCCCGCTACCGGCAGATCTTCGCCAGCAACGGGGTCTTCGTGCTCCGCAGGGTCGGCTGAGCGGCCAGCAGGGAAGGCATCCGCGAGGATTCCACTCCGGCGGTCACGTCAGAACACCAGGGTGGTCGACAGGAACAGCCAGCCGACGATGGCCATACTTGCCGCCGAGACGCCCAGAATCGCCTGGTGGGCACCGGGGCGGTGGCCGAGCCTGGCCAGTGGCCAGATCAGCGGGAAGATCGTCACCAGGTATCGCGGATCGCTCGCGAGTGGCCGCCCTGGCCACTCCGCACAGAGAAAGAACAGGATGCTGCCCCACGTGTAGACGGCGTAGACCGGCCGGGCCCGGACCGCCACCCAGACGCCCAGCGCGAGCCCCGCGGCCACGAGGAGCAAGTCCAGCATCCACCAGCCTTCGTTGCTCGCCGGGGCATACCTAAAAGCCATGGTCAGACCGAGCCAGAGCGTGTGCCACGGCGCGGTAAACACACGTCCCCACGCGCTGTTCTCCAGCCGCAGCGGCTGCTGCCATTTGTGGTAGCGCACCTGCCAGAAGAACAGATAGCCGCCGACACCCGCGAGCGGCAGCACGCTCGCGCCGAGGCGGGCGGCCAGCCTGGCCGTCGGCCAGCGCCGCCCGCTACCGCTTGCGGCTCCGAGCCGTCGGTCCGTCACGGTCTGGTGAACGGCCTCGGCTGCCAGCGCGAGTACCAGCACGACGCCGACGCCGCGGGTGAGGGTGGCGCCCACGCCCACGAGGCCGGCCCACCACCACCGGCCGCATCTGGCCAGCGAGAGGGCGCCGACGGCGAAGAGCAGAAACAGCGCCTCGGAGTAGGTGTCAAACAGGAAGAACGCGGTCGGGAAGATGGCGAGATAGAGCACCGCGCGGCGGGCGGTGGCCAAGTCGTACTCTCGCTCGGTGAGCCGGTAGAAGATGATCAGCGCGGCCAGCAGCGCGCAGTTAGAGACTAGGTAGGCCGCCAGCAGCAGATGGCCCAGGCAGAGGTAGCCGACGAGCCGGATCAGCATGGGGTAGCCGGGGTAGAACGCGCCGCTGGCGTTGGCGGCGCTGTAGCCGTGGCTTGCGATCTGCAGGAACCACAGCGAGTCCTGCCTGTTCCAGCCGGTTATGGCGTTGTGCCAGCCATTTGTCAGCGCCGCGACTTTGCCGTTCGTGCCCACCGAATTTTGCTCGGTAGTGAGCCCCCACGCCGCGGCGCCGAGCAGGATCAGCGCGACACGCACAATGAGGTAGACGACCGCGCAGTACCGCAGGGCGGGAAGCCAGGGACGCAGCCCGTCGAGCCGCGTGGTCCGCCGGGCCACGACGGCGCGGGCTCGGCTGGCGGCTGTGCTGGCGGCTGTGCTGGCGGTCACCGCTCTCCTGGTCACCCTGACGTCTGCTGCGCATACCTTACGCGCTCGGACCCGATCCCGCGGCCGGTCCCCGTAGCGCCGTGCAGCCGGGGTGCCGGGAGCCGAGACTGGCGACGGTCCCGCCTGGTTTTGGGGTTCGTCCCCCCAGGCCAGCGCCAGGTCGCTGCCGCGTACGCTGTCTCCCATTGCCGTACCTGGAGGTTGCCTTGACGTTGCGCATCATCATCGGCCTCGTGCTGACGGCGGCCGCGGCCGCGATCGCGGGCCGGCGATTGTGGTGGCTCGTCCGAATCGGCCGGACCGGGCAGCCCGCGCCCGAGCGGATCGAGGCGCTGCGCGAGCACCCAGGCAGACAGGGCGAGACGCAGGTGACCGAGGTCATCGGCCAGCGGAAGCTGCTCCAGTGGTCGGTGCCGGGCCTCGCCCATGCGTTCACGTTCTGGGGCTTCATCATCTTGGTGCTGACGATCATCGAGGCCTTCGGCTCGCTGTTCAGCCGGCACTTCGCGATCGTGCTGATCGGTACCTGGGCGTGGGTCGGCTTCCTCGAGGACTTGTTCGCCG
>JBAUAR010000444.1:0-7643 GCA_049675875.1 Streptosporangiaceae bacterium | reverse complement strand
TGGTTCGGCGGGATAATCGCCACAGTGGCTGACGCTCAGCCGGGCCGCCACATAGATGCCATCTGACCTGCGGTTTCCAGGTGGAGCTGAGGGGATTTGAACCCCTGACCCCCTCGATGCGAACGAGGTGCGCTACCGGACTGCGCCACAGCCCCTGGACCGCCAGTCAGCGTAGCAAATGTCGGGTGCTTCCCGCGCTGGCGCCTTGACCGGCGCCCGCGGCGCAGCGACTGAAACCATAGGGGAACGGGCTCGTCGTCGGTCGCGGCCGTACGTCTGCCCGGTCCGCTACGGGGCAATCAGTCGCCGACGGCGCGCACGGTCGCGTCCGCGTACTGGTCGTACAGCTGGTCCCCGACCCGGCTGGAGATGTCGATGATCTGCGCGTCTGGCGCCGCCGCCGCGGCGGCCTCGCGACGGGCTGCGGCCCGGACCCGTGCCTGGTGCGCGTAACTGGCAGCCATGCGTTGTGCCTGTTCCGCGTCAGCGCGGGCGGCCGCTCGCAGCAGCAGGAAGTAGCTGACCAGTACCCCGGCTGGCGCGGCGCACGTCCACCACGGGATCAGCCGGGCGGCCGTGGCAGCGACAGCGGCAGCGGCGAGCACTACGAGCATGGTCAGCAGCCGCCGCCGAGCCTGCAGCATGCGTGAGCGAGGGAGGGACCAGGCGGTCGTCGCAGGGCGGCCGACCGGAGCTACCGGGATCTGCGGCTCGGTCTCGTCAGCCGGATAGTCGGTGTAGCCGGCCGGGTCTTCGTCGTCGGCGCCCTCGTAGCCCTCGGTGAGGCCGTCGGACTCAACATCGCTGTCCGCCAAACTGCGCGGCTGGGCGTGGTGACGTCGCAGCCAGCGCGGCACAAGCACGAAAGCCCAGATGGCGACGATGGCGACGTAAAGGAAGACGCTGCTCACGGCGGAGTCCCGCGGGTCGTGAGGGAGCAGGCCGACGCCCCGGGGCAGATGGCGCGCGGGAGCACATCGGCAGTGATCACGTCACGCACGGTAAAGGTCAGCGGCTGCCTTGACGAGCACTCCGCCCGGTGTGTCGCGAGATCAGCGGTCGGCGGCTAACGCCGGCCGGCCGCCTGAGCGGGCCCGCGTCGGCCCGCGCTGACCAGGCTCCGCCACCGGGGCATGAGACCGTTCGGCACATCCTCAGTGGTCAGCGCGTAGCAGATGTGGTCATGCCAGGCGCCGTCGATGTGCAGGCAGCGACGGCGCAGCCCCTCCTCGCGGAAGCCTAGCTTCTCGACCACCCGGCGGCTGGCCATGTTCTCCGGCCTGATAGTCGCCTCGATACGGTGCAGCCCGACCGTGAAGAAGCACTGGTCAAGCGCCAGCGCGAGGGCCGTCGGGATTACGCCGCGGCCGGCGACGGCCTCGTCGACCCAGTAACCCACCTGCGCTGAGCGGGCGGATCCCCAGACGATGCTGCCGACGGTGAGCTGCCCGGCGAAACGTCCGTCGTAGGTCACCACCCAGGGCAGCGCCAGTCCCTGCCGGGCCTCGCGACGCATGGTCCGGGCCATCGCCACGTACGGGCCCAGACTGGACCGGTACAACGGAGTCTCCGGGTTAGTCGGCTCCCAGGGCCGCAGCCAGTCGGCGTTCCGTACCCGGGTCTCGCGCCAGATGGCAGCGTCCTTGACCCTGATAGGGCGCAGGCCTACCGGGGCATCCAGGAGGCTGGACTCGGTGAGGGTCACCCAGCCGCGCGCTCGTGCCATGCCTCCATCATCGCGTGCTGCCAACGTTTTCCGCCATCGGGTAACGACGATCTGAATACCTATTGTGCTGGATTGGTACGGGGGTGGTCGCCGCCACGAGCCTGGTCGACGGCGTGCTCGAGCATGAGCCCGAGGACCGCCATGCCGTCCCGGACGCCGGCGGTGGAGCCCGGCAGATTCACGATAAGGGTGGTGCCCGTCTGGCCAGCGATGCCGCGAGACAACGCGGCGGCAGGAACCCCGGCTGCGACGCCGGCCGCGCGGATTGCTTCAGCGATGCCCGGCACTTCCCGGTCGAGTATCAGGCGGGTCATCTCGGGCGTGAGGTCATTCGGGTTCAGCCCGGTGCCGCCCGTCGTCACGATCACGTCGTACCCGGCGGCGACCGCGTCACGCAAGGCCAGTTCGACCTCCGCACCGTCCGGCACGACGACCGGGCCGTCGACCTCACAGCGTGCCTCGCGCAGCAAATCGGCGAGCACCGGCCCCGATCTGTCCGGGTAAACCCCCGCCGCGGCGCGGGTGGAAATGGTGACCGCGAGCGCGCGGATCACGGTCGGCCCGTGGTGGTTTCGGAGGGCCGCTCTGCCGGGCTGCGCTGCCACCGCCCGCTCTTGCCGCCCGTCTTCTCCTCGACGCGGACGTCGGTGATGACGGCGGCCGGATCGACGGCCTTCACCATGTCAATCAGTGCCAGCCCGGCGATCGACACGGCCGTTAGCGCCTCCATCTCGACCCCGGTACGGTCCGCGGTCCGTACCGTGCTGCTGATGACCACGCCGTGATCGGCGACCTGCAGGTCCACCGTCACGGAGTGCAGACCGATGGGGTGACACAGCGGGATCAGCTCCGGGGTCCGCTTGGCCCCCTGAATGCCGGCGATCCTCGCCACCGCGAGCGCGTCGCCCTTCGGGACGGTGCCTGATCGCAGTGCCGTCACGGCCTCCGCAGACAACAGCACGGTGCCGCCCGCCGTCGCGGACCGCGCCGTGACGTCCTTGCCGGATACGTCGACCATCCGCGCCTGCCCGGCGGCGTCGAGGTGGGTGAGAGGCTGCTCGGTGCTCACGGCAGCTCCATGACGTCAACGCTGGCCCCGGCATCGAGCGAGGTCACTTCCTCCGGAACGATGATCAGCGCGTTCGCCCGGGCGAGGTTGGCGAGCTGGTGCGAAGCCTGCCCGGCTACTGGAGTGACCAGTCCGCCGTCGGCGTCAAGAATGCCGCGCAGGTAAGAACGCCGGCCAGCCGGAGACCGGACCGGCCCGGCGAGCGTGGCTGGCGCCCGCTTAGCCCGTTCCCGGAAAATGCCCTGCATGGCATCCAGCGCCGGCCGGACGAACAAGCAGAAGGATACGTAAGCGCTCACCGGGTTTCCCGGCAGCGTGAAGATCGGGGTCGCGGTGGGGCCGATGGTGCCGAAGCCTTGCGGCATTCCCGGCTGCATGGCGATCCGGCGGAACGTGACGGTGCCGAGCGTGGACAGCGCCGCCTTGACCACGTCGTGCTCGCCGCCCATGCTCACGCCGCCGCTGGTGACAAGCAGGTCCGTACTGGACAGCGCGTCCGTGACGGCGTTGAGGACCGCCGCGGTGTCGTCGCGGACGATCGGGTGCTGCACGGCCGGGCAGCCTGCCTCGCGGGCGGCCGCAGCCAGCATGACCGCGTTGGACTCGAAAATCTGGCCGGGCACCAGCCGGCCGCCGGGCTCGACGAGCTCATCGCCGGTCGCGATCACGGTCACGCGCGGCCTCGGCCGTGCGCTCACCGCGCCATGGCCGGCCGCGGCGAGCAGGCCGAGGTGGGCGGCACCGAGCCGCGTTCCCGCGCTCAGCAGGAGGTCACCTGGCTGCGCGTCACCGCCGGCCAGGCGGACCGCGGCACCGGCCGTCACCGCCTGGGTGATCGCCACTCGCTCCGCGCCGCCGTCGGTCTGCTCGACCGGCACCACCGCGTCCGCTCCAGCGGGCAGCAGCGCACCGGTCATGATCCTCAGGGCAGTGCCAGGCACGAGGTCGTGCCGACGGGTGTCGCCCGCGGCGACTTCGCCCGTCACGGCGAGTACGACGGGATGCTCGGGGCTCGCGGTGGTCACGTCGCTGGCCCGAACCGCGTAGCCGTCCATGGCCGAGTTGTCGAACGACGGCAGGGGGTGCAGCGCGGTTACGTCATCCGTCAGCACCGCGCCGAGGGCCGCTGCCACCGGCAACTCACGGGCCGGAAGCGGCCGGATCGCCGCCGTGATGTCGGCCAGGTAAGTCTCGACGGAGTCCATCAGGTGCTGGTCCCGCCGGGCTCGCTGCGGGGAGCGGCTGCCGGAGTCTCTCCGTGCCGCCCGAGTTCATCAAGGTAGCCGCGCAGCCACGGCACGAACTGGTCCTTCAGGTCCGGTCGATCGCACGCGAACTTGATCTGCGTCTGCAAGTAGTCGAGCTTGTTGCCGGTGTCGTATCGCCGGCCGCGGAACAGCACGCCGTGCACGCCGCCGCCGTCGGTGTCCGGGCCGCGCTCGGCCAGCGTGCGGAGGGCGTCGGTGAGCTGGATCTCGCCGCCGCGGCCGGGTCGAGTTTTGCGGAGCACGTCGAACACCGATGGGTCGCACACATAGCGGCCGACCACGATCCAGTTCGACGGCGCGTCGGCCACGGCGGGCTTCTCGACCAGGTCGGTGACCGCCACCACGTCCGCCTCACCGGTCGGCCTCATCGTTGCGACGCCGTAGGCGGACACCTGCTCCGGCTCAACTTCCATCAGCGCGATCACGGTGCCCCCATGGTGGTGGCGGACCTCGAGCATGCGCTGCAGTAGCTTGTCCCTGCTGTCGATGATGTCGTCGCCCAGGAGCACCGCGAACGGCTCATCGCCCACGTGGTCGGCCGCGCAGAGGACCGCATGCCCGAGGCCCAGCGGCTGGCTCTGCCGGACGTAGTGCATCGTCGCGATCTCGGCGGACTCGCGCACGTGGCGCAGGCCGGCCGTGTCGTTCTTGGCGGCCAGGACCTCCTCAAGTTCGATGTTCCGATCGAAATGGTCCTCGATGTTGGTCTTGTTGCGGGCTGTGACCATCAGGACGTCGGTCAGCCCTGCGGCCGCTGCCTCCTCGACCACGTACTGAATCGCGGGCTTGTCGACGACAGGCAGCATTTCCTTGGGCACGGCCTTGGTCGCGGGGACGAACCTGGTGCCCAGGCCCGCCGCCGGGATGACGGCCTTGGTGACCGATCGTGAATGAGCCATGCTGAGAACCTTAGCTAGCCGCTCAGGAGGACTCTTGCAAGGTACAGCCCGCGAAGGCGCCGGGAGCGCCGGATCGGACGGTCCCGATCTGCCGACGGCGGCTGGTGACCCGGAGCTGGCCCGGCAGAAGGCGGGGCTGCGGGCACGGCTCATGGCCGCGCGCCAGGCCATGCCAGCCGAACGTCGCCAGGCGGCCGGGCGGCAGCTCCGCGACGCCATGCTGGGTATGCCGGAACTCCAGATGGCCGGCACGGTGGCCGCATACGTGTCCGTCGGTAGCGAGCCGGACACCCGGGGCCTGATCTTCGCGCTGTGGAAGCGCGGTACCTACGTGCTGCTGCCGGTGCTACTGCCGGACGGCGACCTCGACTGGGCGAGCTACGAGGGGCCGGATTCCCTGGTGCCCGGTCCGCGCGGGCTGCTCCAGCCGACCGAGCGCGGCCGCGGTGTGATCGCAATCACCAGCGCGGATCTGGTGATCGCCCCAGCGCTGGCCGTCGACCCCGCAGGACACCGCCTCGGCCGTGGCGGGGGCAGCTACGACAGGGCCCTGGCCAGGGTGGGGCAGGCAGTGCTCACGGTTGCGCTGCTGTATGACGGCGAGCTGGTGAGCCACGTGCCAGCCGGTGAGCACGACCAGCCGGTCCGTGCCGTAGCGCGGCCGAGCGAAGGAATCAGCAGGCTCGGCTAGCCGTTGCTACCATTTAGCAGTTCACCGCGGCGAGTGCTAACGCCGCAGAGGGAGGATAACGTGCCGACGTACGAGTACGCCTGCACCGCTTGCGGGGATAAGTCCGAGGTCGTGCAGCGGTTCACCGACGATCCGCTGACGGTCTGCACCGAGTGCGGCGGCAAGCTCCGCAAGGTCTTCTCGCCCGTCGGCATCGTCTTCAAGGGTTCGGGGTTCTATCGCACCGACAGCCGGAACGGGTCAGGTAGTGCCACCGCGGCTAAGGATGGCGCGGCCAAGGATGGCGCGGCCAAGGATGGCGCGGGCAAGGATGGCGCGGGCAAGGATGGCGCGGGCAAGGGCTCGAACGGGTCGTCGGCAGATAGCTCCGGTGGCAGTTCGTCCTCGGAGTCTGCGAAGAACGGCTCGTCAGGCGGGAACTCGTCGGGCGGCGAGTCGTCGGGCGGCAAGTCGTCGGGCGGCAAGACTGACAGCTCGGCTGGCAAGTCCGATTCGTCCGGCGGCGAGAAGAAATCCTCGGTAGCTGCAACTGGCTAGCGGCAGGCTCGCGGCTGCTCGCTCGCGGCCGCTGGTCCGGTCAAAGTGCCGGTGCACCGCTGGCCCCTGGGACCGGGCCGGTACGTTGTCGCCGTGACTGAGCTGAGTGAGCTCGCGGAGATCGGTGTCATCGGCGGTTCGGGGTTTTATGAGTTCTTCGACTCGGCCGATGAAGTAGCGGTCGAGACACCGTTCGGGCCGCCGAGTGACGCGCTGGTGGTCGGCGATGTCGGCGGCAGGCGGGTTGCGTTCGTGCCCAGGCACGGCCGTGATCACCGGTTCCCGCCTCACAAGATCCCTTACCGTGCGAACCTCTGGGCGCTTCGCTCGGTCGGCGTCCGGCAGGTGCTGGCTCCGAGCGCCGTAGGTTCGCTGACCCCTGCATATGGTCCCGGCACGCTGGCCGTGCCTGATCAACTCGTAGACCGCACCACCGGCCGGACGCAGACGTTCTACGAATCCGGCACCGCTGTCCACGTGCAGTTCGCCGACCCCTACTGTTCGGTCCTGCGGGCGAGCGTGATCCAGGCGGCGCAGGCGAGCGACTGGGAGCCCGTGCCGTCCGGCACGCTGGTCGTCATCGATGGCCCGCGGTTCTCCACCCGGGCCGAGTCCCGCTGGTATGCCGCGCAGGGCTGGACGCTGATCGGCATGACCGGGCACCCCGAGGCGATCCTGGCCCGCGAACTGGCCCTGTGCTACACCACGATCGCGCTGGTCACCGACACCGACGCGGGCGTGGAAGAGGGCGAAGGCGTCACGCACGCTGAGGTGTTCCGGGTATTCGCAGCCAACGTGGCGAAGCTGCGCGAGCTGATAACCCGGCTCATCCCGCAGGTGCCGGTCGAGCGGAATTGCTCGTGCCCGCACGCGCTCGACGGCCTGAGGCTGCCCTTCGAGCTGCCTGGCTAGCTGGCTGGGCACAGATCAGGAAGGTCGCCGCAAGCTGTCGGCCCATGCCCTGCCAGGACCGTGAGCGGCTAGGCTTGATGCGGTCCTGGGAGGAGCCCGCCGGACGCGGCAGCCTCGGGATGGTCCGGCCCCGATAGCTCAGGCGGATAGAGCGACTGCCTCCTAAGCAGTAGGCCGCAGGTTCGAGTCCTGCTCGGGGCGCATCATCGCAGCTGAGATGTTTTCTTCGATATTGTCTTCTATACTACGACCTATTGCCTGCGAGCAATCACTCGTTGCGGATGAATCATATTGCTTGAACTGTGCTTATTGTTCGAACAGCCGACGGCCGAGAGCCAAACTGAGAGCCAAAGTACCTGCACTGCCTGAACGCCGGGCCCCCTACGAACTCGCCGGAATAGCGCCAGGGGCGACTTCCCTCGCGGGCACGCCTGGGTCATCTCGCGAGCAGGTCGAGGTCGCGCACGCAGAAACCGTGGTGCGCCCACTCCTCATCCAGCACCACGTGCATGCACTCGAGCACCGACTTCCCCCTCGCGTA
>JBAUAR010000443.1:0-2397 GCA_049675875.1 Streptosporangiaceae bacterium | reverse complement strand
CCGAGCGCCCACACCTGGAACTGGATAAACGACGGCGGCACCATCACCGGCAGCCCGAGCCCCATCTACGACCCGGTCACCGGAAACATGGAGGTCTACGCAACCGGGCCCACCGGCACCTTGCAGGGCGCCTGGTACGTCCCCAGCGCCCACGCCTGGGACTGGATAAACCTCGGCGGCACCATCACCGGCAGCCCCAGCGCTGTCTACGACCAGGTCACCGAGAACATGGATGTGTACGCGACCGGGCCTACCGGCGCCCTGCAGGTGTTCTGGTACACCAGGGGCGTTGGCACCTGGTCATCGATGAGCCTAGGCGGCTCGATCACCGGCAGCCCCAGCGCCATCTACGACCAGGTCACCGGAAACATGGATGTATTCGCCACCAGCCCCGCCGGCACCCTGCAGGAGGCCTGGTACGGCTCGAGCACCCGCGCTTGGAACTGGATAAACCTCGGCGGCTCCATCACAGCCTTGTAATCAGCTATCCGGTCGGGTACTCCATAGAGTCGTCGCGGCTCGCCAGGACGAGTCCGCCGCGGGTCTGCTGGGGCGTGGTGCGGTGGGCGCGGTGACTGTTTCAGGCATAGAGCCCGGCAAGTCGTTTGAGACCCAGCGAGCGACGGTCAGCGGGGCGGTGTCTGCGGGCTGACCGGGGTCTCGGTCGCGCTGGCGGCAGCCGCCTCGCGGCGCAGCGCGCGCACCCGGATGATCACAAACGCTGCGATCGCGGCCACAACCAGTGCGGCCAGGACATACCCGGCCACCGACAGGTCGTGCTCGACGGTGTGCCACGCCGAGCCGACGCCGTATCCGATGCTGGCGATCACGCTCCCGTAGACGAGCGTCCCGATCAGGCTGAGCACACCGAAGCGCAGCGCTGGCACCCCGGCGAAACCGGCGACTACGGACGTGAAGGAGCGCACGAACGGCAGCGCGCGGCCCAGGGGTATCGCCCACGAGCCGCGGCCGGCCAGGAATCGCTCGGTTCTGTCCAGGTCCGCCTTGGTGATGAGCAGGTACCGGCCTAGCCGCTCTACCACCGGGCGTCCCGCGACGCGTCCGACGCCGTAGGACACGTAAGACCCCGCCAGCTCGGCCAGCGTCCCGGCGATGATGACGAGAGCCAGGTTCAGGTGACCCTGATAGGCCAGCACCCCGGCGAAGCCGAAGGTGATCTCCGAGGGGATCGGCACGCAGCATGCCTCGAGGAAGCCGAACAGCACGACGGCGGCGTAGCCGGCGTGGATGAGAAAGGAATCCATGATCGCCCTCGGATGGCAGGGATTGGTGGCGCGTTAACTTCTACATGGCTGTAGATACTCTAGCGCAGCAGCGGACGGTCACTGACGGATGTCACGGCGGGGAGATGAAACCCCGCACTGGGCCGCTCGGCGCCGGCGCGCCATGCTGGAGGCATCGGGGGACGCGGTGCCCCTGTTCATACGGAAGTAACCGGCTGCCGGTAGCGTGCTGTGCCGCGTGCCTGGCGACGGGGTGACGGGCCGGCACGGCCATCGAACGGGCGAAAGGATCACACGAGTGAGTGACGCGCGCGGTTTTACGGCGCACACGGGGGACCGTCCCGCGGCTGGCGGGCCAGCGAAGCCCGGTGCTGCGGGGGCCGGCAGGCGCGGCCCGTTCGGCTGGCTAGGCCGCGTCGTCGTGCGCCATCCCTGGCGAGTCATCGCGCTGTGGGTGATCGCGGCCATCGCGATCATCCCTACCTCCCCCGGGCTGCCGACCACCACCAACGAGAGCAGCTTCCTGCCGAAGAGCTACGAGTCGATCCGGGCCGCGAACCTGGAGGACAAGGCGTTCCCGCAGCAGGGGCACATCACCGCCGACGCGGCCATCATCGTCTTCGCCCGGGCCGACTCCGCGCCGCTGACCGCTGCCGACTCGGCGAAGGTCGCGTCGATCGCGGCCGAGCTGAATAACCGGCACGTCCGCAACATCGTCGGCGTCACCGCGGGCCCGCCGTCGCCCAACCGGCTAGTCCAGACGGGGCTGGTCGCGATGCCCAACAGCGTCGTCAACGGCACCGGGACCGCCGCCGGCGACGCGGTCCGGACGCTGCGCTCGGACTTCAGGCCGCTCATGAGCGGAACGGGCCTGACCGAAGGCGTGACCGGAGCGGCGGCGCAGCAGCTCGACAGCCAGCAGTCCAGCAACAGAGCGCAGAAGGTCGTCCTGCTCGCCACGCTGATCCTGATCCTGATCCTGCTGCTGCTGATCTTCCGCAGTCCCATCATCGCGGTTTTGCCGCTCTTCGTGATCGCGCTGGTCTCCCAGGTAGCGACGGGCGTGATCAGCGATGTCAACAAGGCGCTGAACCTCAACGCCGACAGCTCGGTCTCGACCATCCTCATCGTGGTGCTGTTCGGCATCGGCACG
>JBAUAR010000442.1:0-22616 GCA_049675875.1 Streptosporangiaceae bacterium | reverse complement strand
GCTTAGTAGCGCCGCGCCGACCGGCGGGCCGACCGACGGCGCGCCCGGACGGCGCCCAGCGCCAGGCTCGCCACGACCACGATCAGCGCCACGAGCGCGAGCCAGACTAGCGTCTTGACGACGGCCGCGGCCACGAAGACGATGAAGATCGCGGCCACGATCAGCAACACGATGCGAAGCATGTTTCTACGCTACGTCCGGCTGCCGGACGCTCAGCCACCGGGCCGACCCCGAGCCGCGTCCGGCGCTGGCGGGCGGACGCCTGGTCCGCCGCGCGGGACCAGGTACCGGGCCGCAGATCACGGTTTTAGGCTAAATGGGTTCTAGGTGGTCTTGCGGAGATGCCCATCTAGCCGGCCCGATCGCCCACCCGGTAGTCTGCGGCACGTGGAGCTAAAGGTCACGACCAGATCGCAGGGCGATCACACCGTCGTCTCCGTGCTGGGTGAGATCGATCTCTACACCGCGCCCAGGCTGCAGTCCGAGCTGATGAGCGCGCTGAGCGGAAGCCCAGTGCGGCTGATCGTGGACATGTCTGGCGTGGAGTTCTGCGACTCGACCGGCATCAACGTGCTCCTGGCCGCGCACCGGCAGGCTCGTGAGCGGGGCGGCGAGCTGCAGCTCGCCGGGCCCGGCTCGGCGACGAGGAAGGTCCTTCAGGTGACCGGCCTCGAGTCCGTCTTCACCGTGCTCGACCGTCCGGCAGAGGTGACCGGGCAGTAACGTCTTCGGCAGCCCAGGGGCGGCCGGCGCGCCGCACTAGGATTTGTTGGCATGTCCCGAGGCGACGTCGCCGTCATCATTCCAGCCTGGAACGAGGCCGATCGGATCACTGCTACGGTCCAGGCGGCGGGCAAACTGACCGGTGCCGACATCCTGGTGGTCGTTGACGATGGTTCGGCCGACGACACGGGTGCCCGTGCTACGGCCGCAGGCGCCGCTGTTGTCCGGCACCCGCGAAACCGGGGTAAGGCCGCTGCGATGGAGACCGGCGCCGAGGCAGTGCGGCTCATCGAGGTCGGCCGGGTCGATACCGAGAATCCGGACCCTGGCGGCATGAAGGCGCGGCATCTGCTCTTTCTCGACGCCGATCTGGCCGACAGCGCGGCCGACGCTGGCCCGCTGATTGACCCGGTCCGCACCGGCGCGGCGGACATGACCATCGCGATATTCGCCACCCGGGTGCGCAAGGGCGGTTTCGGCATTGTCGTGGCGACCGCCGGTGCCGGTATCGATCGCGCCATCGGCTGGCGCCCAGTCCAGCCACTCAACGGCATGCGCTGCCTGACCAGAGCCGCCTTCACTGCCGCACTTCCGCTCGCGCCCGGCTGGGGAGCCGAGACCGGCATGACGATCGACCTGGCTCGCAAGGGGCTGCGGATCACCGAGGTGGAGGTGCCGCTGTCGCACCGGGCAACCGGCAATGACTGGCGGTCGCAGCTGCACCGGCTGCATCAGCTCATCGACGTGGCAAGGGCGCTGGCTGTCCGGCAGCCAGCCCTCCGAGTGCGCAGCTCGCCGCCCACTCAGACTTCCCGGCCGGCGGGCGGGTGAGCGGTGCGGGCGGCCAGCGATGGGATCATGAAGCGGTGACGTACCGGTACTCCTACCTAGGACCGGCCGGGACGTTCACCGAGGCCGCCGTGCGAGAGCTCGATGGCGGAGCGCAACCCGATGCCCTCGCGTGTCCGTCCATTCAGGCCACCTTGGACGCGGTCCGATTCGGCGCGGCCGAGCTCGGTGTCGTGCCGATCGAAAGCTCGGTGGAGGGCGCCGTAACCGCGACGCTCGACGAGCTCGCGGTCGGCACGGAGCTGGTGATTCGGGCTGAAGTGCTCGTGCCCGTGGAGTTCGCGCTGCTGGCGAGGCCGGGCACCAGACTTGAGGACGTTCGGGTGGTAGGCGGTCACCCGGTAGCGCAGCCGCAGTGCCGGCAGTGGCTCACGGCCAACCTTCCGCAGGCCAGCTTCCAGCCAGCAGCGTCCAACTCGGACGCGGCGATGCAGGTGGCAGCGGGCCAGCTCGACGCCGCCCTGGCGGGCGTTTTCGCGGCGGAGCTGTACGGGCTGGCGGCGCTGGCTACCGGCGTGCACGATCGCGACGACGCCGTGACGAAGTTCGTCGCGGTCCGGCTGCCAGGGCCGCCTCCTGACCGGACGGGCGCGGACAAGACTTCTGTGGTGGCGTTTCTGGCAGACGATCACCCAGGCGCGCTCATGGACATCCTCGGCCAGTTCGCGTTCCGGGGGGTCAACCTGACCCGGATCGAGTCCCGCCCGACCGGGGATGGCATCGGCCGGTACTGCTTCTTCATCGACTGCGAGGGGCACGTCAGCCAGGCCCGGGTCGGCGAGGCACTGATGGGCCTGCGGCGGGTCTGCAGCGCCGTCCGATTCCTGGGCAGCTATCCCCGGGCGACGCCGACCGGGAACAGCGGCCTTGGCTCGGCCGGTCCGGTCAGCGCCGACGACAAGTCGGATGCCGAGTTCGCCGACGCGGCCGACTGGCTGGGCCGGATCAGATCCGGTAGCCAGTAGCCGAGCGTCACAGGTAGGGGCCAGCGGAGCGCTGGCGCTGCGCGTCCTCACCTTCGCCGGGCTGCGGGGACATCCCGGCAGGCAGCGCCTTGCGCATCTGCTCCAGCTGGGCCCTCGCCGCCATCTGTTGTGCGAACAGGGTGGTCTGGATGCCGTGGAACAGGCCCTCCAGCCACCCCACGAGCTGTGCCTGGGCGACCCGGATCTCGGCCTCGCTCGGCACCTCGTCGTCAGCAAATGGCAGCGACAGCCGCTCCAGCTCATCGACGAGCTCTGGCGCAAGTCCGTCCTCCAGCTCCTTGATCGAGCCGGAGTGGATCTCCTTGAGCCGGGCCCGGCTCTTCTCGTCCAGCGGCGCAGCCCTGACCTCCTCGAGCAGCTGCCGGATCATGTTGCCGACCCGCATGACCTTGGCCGGCTGCTCGATCATCTCGGTGACCGGGCGCTCGCGCGCTTCCGTTATGTCGGATTCCGTCGCCACGCCATCGGGTCCCACGACGACGATGCGGGGATTGTCATGGATCTCAGCGTTCGGCTCGCTCATGCTGACTAGTCTGCCGGCGGCGCCTCGCCGGCACAAACAGGGGGGCCTGCCGGAGCGGCCGCTGCGGCGAACGGCGCCGCCGACCCGGTCAGCGGAGGGTGTGGGATTTGAACCCACGAGAACGCTCGCGCGCCCTAACGGTTTTCAAGACCGTCGCCCTCGGCCACTAGGCGAACCCTCCGCGTCCACCATAGCGGTGCCTGGCCTGCGGTTGGGCGAGCCAATCTGCTGAGTAGGCTCACGATGAAAAGGAGGCACGGATGCTCCCGCAGTACGGGCTGTCGGCAGTAGTCACGCAGTGGCAGTTCGCGCCGATCGTGACCGCAGTCGTCGCCGTGACGGGGGGGCTCTACGGCTGGGGCGTCGTCCGGGTTGCGCGTCGCCATCCGGCGCGGCCGTGGCCACGCTGGCGCACCGCATTGTTCGGCGCGGGCTTGCTGGTCATCGTCATCGCCACCCAGAGCGGCATCGGCGCCTACGACGACCTGCTGTTCTACGACCACATGATCCAGCACCTGCTGCTGCTGATGGTCGCGCCACCGCTGCTCATCGCGGGTCAGCCCCTGACGCTGCTGTTGCACGCCAGCCGGAACCCGCTGCACACCTGGGCGAAGCGGGTGATCAGATCTCCGATTGCGAGCTTCCTGACCTGGCCGGTCTTCGGGGCGATCTGTTACGCGGTCGCGGTCCTGGCCGCCCACCTCACCGCGATCGCGACGTACGTAGCGCAGAACCAGACGGCGCACAACTCTGAGCACGCCCTCTTCGTGCTCATCGGGTACCTGTTCTACCTGCCCATCCTCGGCAGTGAGCCGATCCGGTGGCGGTTGTCGTACCCGGTCAGGTTCGTGCTGCTGGTGCTGCTGATGCCCATCGACACGTTCACCGGCATCGCGCTGGGGTTTGGCACCGCGACGTCGCCCGGCGTGCCGACCGGCCCGAGGCCGGCCTGGGCACCGAGCCCGGTGTCGGACCTGCACACAGGCGGTGCGGTGATGTGGGTAGGCGGCGACGCCATCATGTTCGGGCTGATGATGATCGTCTTTCTGATGTGGGCGCGAGACGAGCGGGCCACCGGCAGCGGCCGCAGTTTCGTCGAGCGTGCCCGCCGGGAGAACCTCGCCACGCTGCTCGCCTCGGCCGGGCCGACTTCCGCCGGAGCCGAGGACGCCAGCCCGATGCCGTCGGCCGATGACCGCAGGGGCATCGATGACGACGAGCACCTTGCCGCCTATAACGCGTATCTCGCGAGGCTCAACCGCCAGCAGGACTCGGCTCGCTAACCCGGACGTAATTATCTATCGGGGCTATATCGCCACATGCCGCGGCGGGCCTTGCCGCGGTCCATGGGCGCAATTGCGGCACCCATGCCCGTAGTGCGGGGTGGTTGTCACAACCGTGACCCTTCGGCGCAGCCGCCACGGCGGCCCCCACACGCGATGGCGCTGTTACCCCCTGGGTTCCGTTCCCCGCAAGATTTTTCGGTTGCGGTTGAACCGTCCCGGCAGCCGGCTCGTGCTAACCATCAGCACTGTGCCGTGGCCGCACCCTTGGCATAGTGCGTCGCCCACCGGGCGAGGGCAGCGGACTAGTGGCCCCGTCCGCTGCCCGGCCCGGCGGGCCATGCCACGACACGCCGGCCGGCGTTTCTACGCCAATCTACGAAATCCGCTAGACGGGCTCATACTCTCCTGTGCATGGACCCGGTGCGGAATCCGTACGCCCCTGGCGCGGGCCAGCGACCGCCTGAGCTGGCCGGGCGGGACCACGAGATTCGCCAGTTCGAGGTCGTGCTGGAGCGAGTCGCGCGCGGCCGCCCCGAGCGGAGCATCGTGCTAACCGGGCTGCGCGGCGTGGGTAAGACTGTGCTGCTCAACTCGTTCCGGTCCATGGCGATGCAGCGCTTGTGGGGCACCGGCAAGCTTGAGGCGCGCCCTGACCAGTCGATCCGCAGGCCAGTGGCTAGCGCGCTGCACATGGCGGTGCGCGAGCTCGCGCCCAGGCACCGGGCTCCGGACCGGGTCGATGTCTTCCTCGGCGTGCTCAAGTCGTTCGCGGCGAAGGACGGCCGAGCGGCCAAGGGATCGACCTGGGGACAGCTCGGCATCGACGTGCCCGCCGTGCGCGGCCGGGCCGACTCAGGCGACCTCGAGGTGGACCTCACCGAACTGTTCGCCGATGCCGCCTCGGTCGCGGCAGACCTGGGCGTCGGCATCGCGCTGTTCGTGGACGAGATGCAGGACGTGCCGGCGGCCGACATCTCGGCGTTGTGCGCCGCATGTCACGAGCTCGCCCAGAGCGGCGGCCCGCTAATCGTCGTAGGCGCCGGGCTGCCGCACCTGCCGTCGGTGCTGTCGGCGAGCAAGAGCTACTCGGAGCGGCTGTTTCGCTACGTTGCCATCGACCGGCTGGACAGGGCATCGGTGGACGTGGCGCTTCTCGCTCCGGCCCGGCGCGAGGGCGCTGACTTCGAGTCCGCGGCGCTCGACGCGCTGTACGCGGCAGCGGACGGATACCCGTACTTCGTCCAGGCATACGGCAAGGTCACCTGGGACGTCGCGGCGCGCAGCCCGGTCACCGCGCACGACGTCAGCGTCGCCGGGCCTATCGCGGCGGGCGAGCTCGCTATCGGTTTCTTCGGGAGCAGATATGAGCGCGCAACGCCCGCCGAACGCGAGTACATGCGGGCAATGGCGCTCCTCGGCGACGAGCCGGTGCCGACGGCTCAGGTTGCCGAGGAACTGGGCCGCAAGCCGTCGAGTGTCTCCCCGGCCAGGGACAATCTCATCAAGAAGGGCCTGATCTATAGCTCTGAGCGCGGGCTGATCGCCTTCACCGTGCCACACTTCGGCCGGTTCCTGCGCGCCCAGCCCGCGTGAGCTCGGCGGCCTCACCGGGTCGGCCTGGCAAGTATCTGGCGGAATCTAGCGCTGTCTAGCGCTCGGCCTAGACGTCGGTAGAGACCGGAATATCGGTGCGGACGGGTGCCGGCGGCGTGGCGGCCAGGCCGGCTGCCAGCTGTGGTGCGCCCGCATAGCGCAGCCGGACCCGACCGCGCGCCGTCGGCGAAGCGGGCCACGGCAGCGTCTGCCCGGTAGCCGAGTCCACCAGCGCGGCGCGGACGGCGGGGCGGCGCTGCTGGAGATAAATGGCGAACACGAGATCCGATGGGATGCCGTCGTGGCTGCTCGGAAAGACCACGTATCGCCAGCAGAGCTCGCGCCAGACATCCGCCGGACCATCCGACGTGATCAGCGGCGAGTACCGGCGCCACGGTCGGCTCCGGCGCAGGGCCGCCAGGGTCTGCTGCGACGGTACGTCCCGGAGCTCGCACGGCTCGGAGTAGCCCAGCCTGATCAAGCCCTCGCCGATCTCCGGCGAGAGGGCGCCGATGAGCACCATCTCGACGACAAGGATGGCGAGCAGCTGGACGGCGCCGACGGGGGTCGGCGTGACGATGGCCGGCAGTCCGATGGTGGCGCCGCCGGCGAGCGCCAGCAGCGCCGATCTGGCGAGCGTTCGCGTGCTGACAGGCGTCGTGCTGAGATCCCCGAAACAGCCGCAGCCTGCCTCCGGGCGATTGACCCGCAGCTCGATGACGGCACAGGTGGCTATCACGAAGAACACGCAGGACGCCAGCCTGATCGAGGTGGCGGGGACTCCGGCGCCGATCCGGCCGGCGGTCAGAATAAGGCCCGCGCCGAGGCCGAACTCAACCAGGCACAGGGCCGCCGTGGCGGGCCTGCGCAGCTGCGCCGGAAGGTGTGCCGTCGGTCCGAACGCCTCGCCGACCGAGCTTCTGCGCAGCACCTGCACTAGCTTCGTCCCGCAGGCCCCGAGAAGCATGGCCGCGAGCAGCGGGATCTGCACTTCTCGGAGACTCGTCAGCAGGGCCACGGATTACTCGCCTATCGACAGGGCGGCGTTGAAGCAGCCGCGTTCGAGCTCGCCGCCGAGCGCGATGAAGCTCGCCATGGTGAGGTCGGCGATCCGGCCTCGCGGGGACGTGCCGCACGTGACGCAGCGATCATTGAACAACCGGGCAATCGACGCGCAGCCGGTTACCGGCATCAGGCAGTCACTGCCGGTGCAGTCGTTCCTGACCCGGAGCACGCTACCGATGGCGAGATAGGGCATCCGGGCATAGCCCAGGCGGACGCCTGTGACCGCGTCCTCCGCGCAGCCGGTCTCCGGATCGAGCGCCGGATAGGCGACACCCAGGACCCCCGGCGCCTCGTTGTGCGGTTCGTGCCAGATCGCCGACCCGGTGATAACGCGCGGCACTCGGCCGGTCACGAGTGGCGCCGCCGGAATCCGGTCGGCCGGGTAGCCGGGCTGTGAGGTGGCCGGGATGAGCCCCACGAGTTCGCCACCATGCCGGCTGCCGATGATGTCCACCAGGAAGCCGGGCTCCAGAGTCGGGAATCGTACCTGGATGCGCCCGACCGCTTGCCGAGGGATGACCACCAGCTGCGGCTCGCGGGTCGCGCCCTCGTCAATCACCAGGCCGTCGGCGGTGGACTCGGCGATCACTCCGGTCACCCGGCCGATGTTGGCCCAGATCCGGTCGGCTACGTCACGGTAACCGGGATGCAGCCTGACGACGACATTGTCGCCCTGCCGTAGCGCCGCGGGCTCTAACGGCCGACCGCGCCAGGCTACCGCGTCCGGAGTGAGGGTGAAACGCTGCTCGTAATCGGCATCGCCGATCACGAGCACGTGCGGGCTGACATCCAGAAGAGTGCCCCACACGGTCCGCGGCAGCTGAGCACTGTCCGCGAACCCGGTATGGCCGGTTTCCTCCGGGTCGGAAGGCCCGATGGCGCTCTCGCGGCCGGCCTCGGCCAGCACCGCCGCGGTGACGGCCGTGGTGCGGCCCGCTCGCTCCGGTTCACGCCGGGGCTCCGATTCAGGCCGGGAATCCGCCCATGGCCGCGGCTCCGCACCGGCCGCTTCGGCGACCGACCGGGTGGTGCCGCCGGGGTCTGCTCCCCGCCGAGTCACCGCCGCCTTCAGCAGGCGCCGCCGTGCCATCAAGGCGGCGGGGTCGGCCGGCGGCGGCGTCCTAGCCGGTGCGGGATGTGTTGCCGGGCCGCCGGCCGAGGCCATGCATCGGTCGCAGCAGGCGAAGCTCGCTGACGCGGTCTGCACCTGAACCTCCGGCTCCTGATTGCCTGGCCCCTGATTCACCTAGCCTCACGACGATGCGTACCAGCCAAGCCCGCCGTCAAGCGGTTTGGGTGAGGTTACTGTTCCTCGGCACCAGATATGCCGCCGAGAACGAGATTGCGCCTGCCGCCGGTTGCTCCGCCGCGCATCTCCGTGACTCGCCGTAACGTGGGCTAACTGAGGGTAGTGGTAGCCGGCTGGGTACGGTTGGTCTGTGAGCGGCGGGGGCGATCACGGTGGCACTACCGAGCACGCACACGCCATCCCCCTGCAAGGGCCTGCCGCGCTCGGCCAGGTGCCCTCGGCCAGGGCCGCCCCGCCCGGCGACGTGGTCGACGGCCCGGTCGGTCTGGCCGACCCGGACTTCCGCGACTATGTGCGGACGCGCAGCCGCGCCCTGTTGCGGACGGCGTACCTGCTGACCGGGAACGTGGCCGACGCGGAGGACCTGGTCCAGTCGGCACTCGCCAAGACCTACCTTGCGTGGGATCGAATCGAAGATCGTGGCGCGCTCGACGGCTACGTCCGCCGGGCCATCGTCAACACGCACATCTCCTGGTGGCGCCGCCGCCGGCTGCAGGAATACCCGACCGACGAGCTACCGGACCAGGCCGTAGCCGATCATGCGATCAGCAGCGACCTGCAGGAGACGATGCGCCAGGCCGTTGACCGGCTGCCCCAGCGTATGCGCGCCGCGATCATGCTGCGGTATTACGACGACATGACGGAAGCAGAGGTTGCCGAGGTGCTCGGCGTGAGTCTCGGGACGGTGAAGAGCACGGTGGCCCGGGCCGTCGCCAAGCTACGGATCGACGCTGGCCTACGGCCCGAGTGAGCCGCCGGTAGCCAGAGCCGGTAGCCCGGCGGTGGTGCGGCCCGGACGGTCCGCCCCGGCAGCCGCCTGCTGACAGGGCCGCTGCTTTGCCGATACCGTGACATTCACTGGTACGTTCCGGGCGGCGACCGGCGTGGCCGACTGGGTGCGCCCTGCTTGTAGCCCAGGGCGAATCGAATCGGCGCCGACGTTGTGTGCAGGGGGTAAGGCCATGCGCAGCACGATGATGGATGTCCCGCTGACCGTTACGGCGATCATGCGGTACGGCACGACTGCGTATGCCGACGGCGAGGTCGTCACGCTGACCGCGGCTGGTAGCCGGCGCCAGACATACGGAATGACGGGCGCGCGGGTAGCAAAGCTCGCCAATGCGTTGCGCGCGCTCGGCGTCGACGGCGATCAGCGGGTTGCGACGCTGATGTGGAACAACGCCGAGCACCTGGAGGCCTACCTCGCGATCCCGTCGATGGGGGCCGTGCTGCACACCCTGAACCTGCGGCTTGACCCGCAGGTCATCGGCTACATCGCCGATCATGCGGGCGACGACGTCGTCATCGTAGACGCCACTCTGGTTCCCCTGCTGGCCGGGGTGCTGCCGCACGCCCCCTCGATCAGGCATGTCATCGTGACCGCTGCCGAGGGCGAGACCGAGTTCGTACCTCCTGCCGAGCTCGCAGCGCTGGGTCGCGCCGTGCATTCCTACGGGGCCCTGCTGGCCGCCCAGCCGGCCGCATTTGACTGGCCCGATGTCGACGAGCACTCGGCTGCTGCCATGTGCTACACGAGCGGGACCACCGGGATGCCCAAGGGGGTTGTTTACAGCCACCGGTCGATGCACTTGCACTCGATGGCAGTGTGCATGAACTCCGTCTTCGGCCTGTCCGACGTTGACCGCGTGCTTCCGGTCGTGCCGATGTTTCACGCCAACGCCTGGGGCCTGCCGTATGCGGCCATGCTGGCTGGCTCGGCTCTGATCATGCCGGATCGCTTCCTGCAGCCCGAGCCTCTGGTCCGTCTGATCGAGGCTGAGCGGCCGACCATCGCCGGCGCTGTTCCCACTATCTGGAACGGCCTGCTGCAGCACGTGCGGGCGCACGGCGGGGACCTGTCGTCGCTGCGCCTGGTGCCGTGTGGCGGGTCGGCTGTCCCGCACTCCCTCATCGAGGCCTACGAGAAGGAGCTTGGCGTCACCATCCTGCAGGCGTGGGGGATGACGGAGACCTCGCCGCTCGGCAGTGTCGCCCGCCCGCCCGCCGGCTTGCCGGAGGACCAGGCCTGGCCGTATCGCGACACGGCTGGACGGCTCATGTGCCAGGTCGAGCACCGCCTGATCGGCGACGGCGGCGTCGAGCTGCCCTGCGATGGCGAGGCCGTCGGCGAGATCGAGGTCCGCGGGCCGTGGGTCACGGGCTCGTACTACAAGGACGACGACCCGGCGAAGTTCCATGACGGCTGGCTGCGAACCGGTGATGTTGGCAAGGTCGATGCGCTCGGCTACGTGACGCTGACCGATCGGGCCAAGGACGTCATCAAGTCAGGCGGTGAGTGGATCTCCTCGATGGAACTGGAGAACGCCCTGATGGCTCACCCGGCCGTTGCCGAGGCGGCAGTCATCGGCGTGACCGACGAGAAATGGGGCGAGCGGCCGCTGGCAGCCGTCGTGCTGGCCGAGGGCTCGACAGCCAGCGCTGCCGAGCTGCGGGCCTTCCTCGCCGAGCGAGTGCCGCGCTGGCAGCTGCCGGAGCGCTGGTCGTTCATCGCCGAAGTACCAAAGACGAGCGTCGGCAAGTTCGCCAAGACCCGGATGCGGGACGCCTATGCCAGCGGCGAGTATGAGGTGATCGAGGCGCGGTAAGCGCCGGGCCTGCTAGGCGTGCGAGGCCCTTTGCTGTGGGCTCGCCCGGACCGGTAGCCTAGGGGCCGGCCCGGAAGGGCTACCAGGAGGCTTCGCCTAGTCCGGTCTATGGCGCCGCACTGCTAATGCGGTTTGGGTTCGCGCCCATCCGGGGTTCAAATCCCCGAGCCTCCGCCACCCGAGCAGGAATTTCGCTGGAGCTACGCCAGCGACCGCGCAATGCCCGCATATCGGGTCAGCTCAGCCGCACCGGTCTACCGGGTGGGGCACCACCCGCCGAGCGGTCTGCTCATGCGGTTGGTGTTACGCCCGTCGGGTTTCACATCCCCGAGCTTGCGCCCTGTGATGCGGGATCTCCCTGGCTTCGCATTGTCAGGGTGTCCCGTTGCCAGGCGGGCTGCTCGCCGCCTGCCGCGGTCACGGTGGCAGGCGCGAGCTGGAGCCGATCTGCGCGTCCGCCGACGAGCCTGCCAATCGCCCACACCCACCCCACGACGGTCCAGCCGAGCAGCGCGTTGACGATCACGATCGACACGAGGTCGGGGTGCCGCCAGCTGCGCGCGAGGATGCTGGGCAGCCAGTACACCCCGAGGACGAGCAAGATTAGCCCGAGCATTGTCAGCGCCGACATCGTGCTCATGTCTGTCGTGTCCAATCTTGTCGCATCAAATGCCTAAGCATCGAACTGTAGTGGCCTATCAGATGCTAGGTACGACTCGCCGTCACTTCCCCGCCACGCACTGCGACAGATTCCTGGCAAGTCCGCACAAACCAACCGATGGGTCGTACGTGCTCGCCGGAGTCAGCGGCTCATGGCCGGCAGGCTCCGGTTCCAGACAAGCTCGTGCGGCCGGACGTCACGGCACGTCATCCGGCCGCACGAACCCCGGGGAAGGGGCGAAGCGCTCTGATCAAAGCTCGTCGGCGTAGGCCTCCGTTGGCCTGCCCTCGTCGTCTTCGTCGTCCGCGCTCGACGGAAACAGCATGCCACAAATAAGCACGTAAAGGTCCTCTGGATACGGAATAAAGCGAACATGCCGCAGAGCCTGATCAGGCCCCGCCGACTCGACGATGAACTCGCCGTAACCCAGTAACCGTCCCGGCAGCGTGCGCTGAAACCTCATCTCGGTCACCTTGGTCAGCGGCATCATGTTGACCTGCCTGGTGAGGAATCCGGTCGTCAGGAGCAGCCGCTCACTGGTCACCACGAAGTAGTCAACCGCCCAGTTGGCGACCTTCCAGGCGAGCCGCAGGAACAGCAGGCCCCACGCGATCCACATGATGTCGCCGAGCAGCCCGTGCACGTAGGTGGCGCTGAGGATGAGCGCTATTAGCAGGCCCGCGACGGTCAGCGCGATGGGCGCGATCAGGACGGCGCGGTGCTGGTGCACCCAGGCGACTTCGACCTCGCGCGGCAGGAGGTACTTGTTGATGATGACCGGAGATCGTTTGTCGGACGGGGGCTGGTGCATGGCTAGAGCTGGTTCACGAAACGCGCCATCGAGTTGCCCGCCGACCGCAGGCCGTTAAAGGCGCTCTGGAGGGCATGTGCGGCGCCGGTCGGGTCAGTCGCCAGGTAGTAGATGATAAATATGACGATTGCCCATGTGATGACCTTCCGCAACACGTGATCACCTCCTCTGACCAGCCGCGGTAATCCGCTACCGCGAGTGAGCAATTCACGCTTCCGGGCGAGTGTCCCTCAGCATAGCCCAGCGCATTTTGTCGACCAATGACCCGTAACCCAAAGCAACCATACGGGATCGGCCGGGGGTGAGCGGGCCGGCGCGCGGCGCCGTGGCGGCCACTTGCGCTTCGCCGTCGTAGCCGGGCCGGGAGGCCGCCCGGGCGCGCGAACGGCCGGGCCTCCCGCCCAAACCGCCCCCGCGAAGACGCAGATTCTGACACCATTTCTCTTCTAGATCCCAGTTAGCGGGGTAACGATGCCCGATGTGAGCCCGAGCGACTTCGCCGTCGTCGTCTATCGAGAAGATGACGCGTGGGAAGCAGAGGTCCTGCCTACGGCGCTGACAGAGAACCTTGACGGGCTTATCCATGCATTGCGTCAGCAGCCGGGTATCGGCGGCGCAATTGGCTTGGCCGCTGTTGGCGACGACTTTTTCGTCGCGTTGCGAGTACTTGGCAATCATGTCTCTGTTTTTCTCTCCGACGTCACCGCCTCGGTGGACTGGCCGCTGGCGCGGCAGGTTCTTGACTACCTGGATATTCCCGTTCCTGAGGACGAGGACCTCGATCAGGTGCTCCCAGTCGGGGACATGTCTATCTTCGATGACCTCGGCGTGGATGAGATGGAGCTCGGCGCGCTGTCCGGCGACCTCGATCTATTCCCGGATGAGGTACTCGCCAGCCTGGCCCGCCGAATCGGGTTCGGCCAGGCCCTGGAGCGGACCCTCGCCTCGGTCATCGGAGCCTCGTAGGCTCCCTCAGGTGACCGGATACCTGGCGAGCTTTGAGCCAGCCATGCGACTGGCCCTGGCCGAGGCACGGGCCGCGAGCGAGGCGCCCGCGAGCGAGGCGCCCGCGGACGTTCCGGTCGGCGCTGTGGTACTGGACGACACCGGAACCGTCATCGGCCGGGGACACAACCAGCGGGAAGCAGCCGCCGACCCTACCGCGCACGCCGAGCTGGTGGCGCTGCGCGCGGCCGGCCAGTCCCGCGCCAGCTGGCGGCTGGCTGGCTGCACTCTCGTCGTCACCCTCGAGCCCTGCACGATGTGCGCGGGAGCGCTGCTGGCCGCCCGGCTGGCCCGGCTCGTGTACGGTGCGACCGACCCGTCCGCCGGCGCGGCCGGCTCGGTCTGGGACGTGTTGCATGACCCGCGGCTCGGCCCGCCGGTCGAGGTCCGCGGTGGCGTACTCGCGGATGAGTGCGGGGAGCTGCTGCAGCTGTTCTTCGAGCGGCGCCGCTAGCCGGCTCGCAGCTCGTGCCAGCCCCGGAACGGGTAGGCTCTGCTGCGGTGGAGTCGCCTAGTGGCCGAGGGCGCACGCCTCGAAAGCGTGTGAAGGGGCAACCCTTCCGTGGGTTCAAATCCCACCTCCACCGCCCTACCCCCGGCTGGCGATGCTCAGTCCAGCTCGAGCACCCGGACGTGGATTACGGAGCGCTGCTGCAGGGCGGCCCGCAGCGCCCGGTGCAGCCCGTCCTCGAGGTACAGCTCGCCGCGCCAGCTGATCACGTGCGGGAAAAGGTCGCCGTAGAAGGTGGAGTCGGTGGCGAGCACGGTACGCAGGTCCAGCACGTTCTTGGTGGTGATGAGCTGGTCAAGGCGCACCGGCCGGGGCGGGATATCGGCCCATTGGCGTCCCGTCCTGGCGTGGTCGGGGTACGGCCGGTCGTCGCCGACCTGCTTGAAGACCACATGCCGAGTCTAGAGGAGGCTGCCGCGCAGACAGCGGTTCGGCAAATCGTGACCTTTCGGGGAACGGGCTGCGTCCGGCGCCAGTCCCGCGCGCCCGGCCGCGGCGACGCCGATCGGCGCGGGCGTAGCGGACAGCCTGGCCGGGATCGGCTGAGGACCCGGCTCGAGGTGCGGCCGCGCGCAGATAAGCTGTCCGGCGGAGGATTCGCCTAGTGGCCTAGGGCGCACGCTTGGAAAGCGTGTTGGGGGCAACCCCTCGCGAGTTCGAATCTCGCATCCTCCGCCACACCGGCCAGCAGATCTGGCCGAACGGTCACATCGCTGCTGACGTAGCGCGCCGCCTGACCCTGCCGGGGGTTCCACCTGGCGGAACCCCGCTGGGTGCCAATCGTCGGGCCCGGGCCTGATGCTGGTCACGGAGACGGTCAGTAGCGGATGGTGCCGCGGATGCCGCCGCCACAGCCAATCGACTCGCCGGTAATGGCGGCGCTCTTGGGCGAGCACAAGAACGCCACGAGCCATGCGACCTCCTCGGCGTCGACCATCCGCCCGATGACGTTTCCGAACGGCTGGGCCGCCTGCTCCGCGGCGGTGCGCTCGGTGCGCGTCGTGCCGGGATGGACGAGGTTCACCGTGATGCCCGCCGACCCCAGCTGGTCGGCCAGGTTCTTGGTTAGTGATGCGGCCGCGATGACGCGCATCGAAGACAGCATGTTGACTGTCGTGTACGCGGTGTGCCCGCCGATGTTGACGATGCGACCCCAGCCGTTCGCGGCCATCAGCGGCGCGGCCTGCTGCGCGCACCGCAGGTACCCCATCACCTTCACGTTCATGTCAATGGCAAAGTCAGCGGTCGTGACCGCAGCCAGGTTCGGTGGTGCGGTCCCGCCCGGCTGGGCCGCGTTGTTAACCAGGATGTCGATGCCGCCGAGTGACCTGGCCGCCGCTGCGACCATGTCGCGCACCGAGTCGTCATCGCCGGCTTCGAACTGGATCGTCGCGATATCGCCGCCGGTCAGCGCCGGAAGGTCCGCGGCCGCGGCCGTCAGGCGGGCGGCGTCGCGGGCCGCGATGGCTACCCTGGCGCCCTCGCCAGCGAGGACTCGGGCGATCGCCTTGCCGATTCCGCGACTGCCGCCAGTAACAAGCGCCCGCTTGCCTGCAAGTTCAAGATCCACCATCGGCCTCCCGTGCCTGTGCCCGACCGCGGTCGCAGTCACGGGACGAGGCTAGACCGGTAGCTCGGCGCGCACCATGTGCCGCCGCCTCAGCGCGAGCACCGGGCAGCTGGTGCGGGTTACCGCCGGGTCCTGGGTCGGGATGGGCTTCACCGGCCGGCCAGCTGGTGCGGGTGACAACCGGGTCGGCCAGGCAGGGCGCGATCAGGCATCCCGGAGCCGGAGCAGCAGGCCGCCGGCGAGCAGCGCCCCCACCGCCCAGAGCGCCAGCACGCCGAGCCCGCCCCACGGCCCGATGGCCAGCGACCGTAGGTCGGTGGTCGACTGAATGTTCAGCCCGGCCATCGGCGTGTACCGCTCAATGCGGTGGTGCCAGGTCTGGTTGCCAATGAACGCCGTGAGGACCGGGAACACGTAGAGCACACCGAGGGCGAGCCCGATCGAGACCGCCGAGTCCCTGACCATCGCCGCGATACCCGTGCTGAGCGCTGCGATCAGCACCAGGTAGAGCACCGAGCCGGCCGCAGCGCGGAGCGTCGGAGCGTGGGTCAGGGATACCTCGGTGAAACCGCGCGCCGTCGTGAACCCGTGGCCGGGCAGGATGAGTAGCCCGGCCACGAGCGAGCCCAGTACCGCGAAGGCGCCGGAGACGAGCACCAGGCCGGTGACCACGCTCGCCTTGGCGGCCAGCACCATCGGGCGGCGCGGCATCGCCGCCAGGGTCACGCGGATCATCCCTGTGCTGTACTCGTTGCAGACCGGCAGTACCGCCAGGATCGCGACGACCGCCTGGCCGAGCTGGATGCCGGTAAGACTCAGCTTGACGGTGTCGACGGAGCAGGACGTGCCCGCCGGGCATCGGGTCAGCGCGTCGGCGGCCGCGCTGACCGCGACCGTGAGCCCGACGACGGCGGCCAGCAGCCAGGCGGGTCCTGGCACGGTCAGTAGCTTGCTCCATTCGGCGCGCAGGGTGTCCCGCCAGCCGGTCCAGACCGGATACCGCGGCGCCGCTGCCAGGCTCATGCGTCCCTCCTGCGGAGCAGTACGTAGGCGCCGGCCAGCGCAACGACGACCCACGCGCACAGCACCGCGAAGCCGGCCCACGGCGACAACGGGTAGTTGCCCTGGGCCGGCGAGAACACGGTCGTCACCTGGGCGTAGCTGGGGATGCTCTGCTCGATGGCGAACCCGGCGGCAGGAGTGATCCGCAACAGCCAGGCGCCTGCGCTCGCTGGCAGCACCGTCACCGCCAGCAGGAACGGCAGCACGATCGCGACGATCGCGGCCGTTACGGCGGCAGCGCTGCGACGCACCATGGCGCCAATCGCTACTGCCAGGACCGCAGCCAGCGCGACCATCGCTGCCGCGCCGACGATCACCCGCACCTCAGTCAGCGCCGATACGGGCAGGATGTAGCTGCCCTGGTTGCGCTGTCGCGGCAGGCCTATCGAGATCGCGAGGATTGCTGCAACGAGTCCAACGGCGAACGCGACCGTGCCAGCGACCACGGCTTTGGCGGCGAGCACTCGTCCCCGCTGCGGATTAGCGGCCAGCGTCGTGCGGATCAGCCCGCGACGGTACTCGACGGTGACAAACATCGCGGCGACGACTAGCACGGCGATCAGTCCGACGAACAGACCCACCAGCGGCTGTTCGAAGGTGGAGGTTGGGCCTCCTGCGCCCGGCCCGGCGACCAGCGGGGCGATGTCACCCGAGCCACTGACCGTGAACGTGGCGCCGGACCGACGCACATAGCCGAAGCCCGTTCCCGGCGCGGCCGGGCCGGTGCCGACGTTGCGGCCCGTCCAGGCCTTACCCGGCCCGGAACTGCGCAGACCGATGTCGTCGAAGACGGCGGTTGCCTGGCTGGGACCGCTCTGCCCGCTCGAGCCGAGGACGCCCGCCGTGGTGACGGTGTAGACGGGCGAGGTAACGAACATCCCCGCCTGCACGGTGGCCGGCAGCCCGCCGAGCTGGGCGGTGCCGACCAGGGTCCAGTGCCGCCCGTCGGCCGAGTCATAGCCGGCGATCCCGTCCCCGTTGCGGGTCAACCGCAGCCAGCGTGGCGAGGCGGCAGTAACGGAGCCCGGCAGGCCCGCGCTGTCGTGGGTGAAGTCGTACTCCATCCGGACGCCATGAGCCCCGGTGACCATCATCGCGGCGTAGGCGGCGCCTGGCTTGGTGCTGCTGCTGAGGATCAGGCCTGCCTTTGCCCACGGCACCACGCCCTTGCTCATCCCGGCGAGCGGACTCTGGCCCGTGGCCTGGGCGTTTCCGCCGCCGTGCAAACCCGTCAGTGACGTGACCCGCACGGTGATGCTGCCGTTCCCGGACAGCGGCTGACCCGCGAAGTAGTAACTGTCGACCACAGCCTCGCCGCCCGGTCCTATCGGGTACCTGGGCGTACACGCCTTGCCTGTCAGCACCGGTCCGTTCGGCCCGCTCTGGCAGCCGATGTTGACGTTGCCAGCGGCAAAGATGCCGAGGAGTGCGGTCAGCAGCACGCCGACGATCATCGCGATCACCCAGCCGCGCACGGTCCGGAACTTGACCCACTCGGCGCGCAGCGACCAGGCGAAGCTGACCCGGTCGGATCGCAGGTCTGGCCGGAGCGGTGCGATCACTTTGCTGCTCATTGCGCCACCTCGGGAGCTGGCTCCGCGCGGAACTCGACCGATCCCCTCGTGAGGTCCAGGTAGGCCTGCTCGAGCGTGACCCGGTGCCCGGACACCTCCGAGAACGGCACCCCGCTGTGGCTCAGCACCGCGACCACCTGCTCGGCTGGCAGGCCGGAGATCGTCAGCGTCCCGGTGCCGTTGCCGGCGACGGTAGCCCCCGCGCGATCCAGCGCCATTACTGCCTCTGGCACCGCGGTCGTCCGCAGCGTCACCCGGCCGCCCGCCGCCGCTGCCAGCAAGGCGGCCACGCCAGTATCCGCCACGACCTTGCCGCGTCCCACGACGACCAGATGATCGGCGGTGTCCTCCAGCTCGCTCATCAGGTGACTGGAGACGAGCACTGCCCGACCCTGTCTGGCCAGTGAGCGCAGGAAGCCGCGCATCCACACGATGCCCTCCGGGTCGAGTCCGTTGAACGGCTCATCCAGCATCAGGATCTGCGGATCTCCCAGCATCGCGGCGGCGACGCCGAGGCGCTGGCGCATGCCGAGGGAGAAGCCGCCTGCCCGACGGCGGGCGACGTCGATCAGCCCGACCTGTTCGAGTACCTCGTCGACCCGCTGCGCGGTCAGGCCCTGGGAGTAGGCCAGCCACAGCAGATGGCCGCGCGCCGACCTGCTGGGCTGGAGGGCTGCCGCGTCGAGCAATGAGCCGAGGTAGCGCATGGGATGCGGCAGGCTTGCGTAGGGTCGGCCGCACACGAGCGCGTGTCCGTCATCGGGTGCGTCCAGGCCGAGGACCACCCGCATCGTCGTGGACTTGCCGGCCCCGTTGGGCCCGACGAACCCGGTTACCTGACCGGGCTGGACAGCAAACGACATGCCGTCCAGTGCCAGGGCCGAGCCGAACCGCTTGCGCAGTCCGATCACCTCGATTGTCGCTGCCACGTTCATGCCTTCCGTAGTTCGCTGAAGTCCGGGGAAGTTCGGCTGACCCGGTTGTATGGCAGCGGCCGTAACATCGGCCGAACCGAGGCTGTTATCTCGTCGTTAGGTCAGCCACGGCATCCTGGAACCGGAGGCCGGCGAGGGGACTGATGCTCATGCTGATGGCCGGCTGGATTATTCGGCCGTTCCGGCCGCGCGGCACGGTGCGGCTGCGGATGACGGTCATGTATGGCGGCTTGTTCTTGCTGTCCGGCGCTGCGCTGCTCGCCATCGCCAGCGGCCTCGTCGTGGGCTCGTCGTCGCGGGTGGCGGCCGGAAGCACGCAAAACCAGCCAGCGGGGACGGCTGGCGGCCAGAGCCAGTCGGCTCGGGCTGCCCTGGCTGCGGCCGAACGGCAGGTCCAGGCGCTGCAGACTCAGCTCTCGAACCAGTCCGCGCAGCAGACGGGCATCTCCCATCGGCTACTGGTGGCCTCACTGATCGCGCTCGCGATCATGGTCGCGGTGTCGGTCCTGCTGGGCTGGGTCTTCGCCGGGCGCTCGCTGCGGCCGCTGCGGCTGATCACCGCGACGGCCCGGCGGATCTCCGAGGACAACCTCGACGAACGGCTGGACTTCGCCGGCCCGCACGACGAGCTGAAGGACCTGGCTGACACCTTCGACCGGCTGCTCGAGCGGCTGGAAGCGGCGTTCGCCGCACAGCGCCGGTTCGTCGCCAACGCATCGCACGAGCTCCGCACCCCGCTCGCCACCATGCGGGCGTCGCTGGATGTCGCCATGGCCAAGCCCGAACCGCTGCCCCCGCAGGCCGTCGTGCTCGCTAACCGGCTCCGCGCGGAACTCGACCGCGTCGACGAGTTGCTGGCAGGCCTGCTCGCGCTGGCCCGTGCTCAGCATGGTGCGCTGCCGAACCGCGACGTGGTTGTGCTCAATGCCGTGGTCGCCGACGCGGTGCAGGCGAGGTCGGTGGCGATCGATGCCGCGGGGCTCAGCGTTCAGCTAGCGGGAGACGCCCAGTTGCCGGTCGTGGGCAGCGACATCATGCTCCGCCGCATGGTGGATAACGTCGTCGAGAACGCGATCGTCCACAACCAGCCGGGCGGCTGGATCGCCGTGGCCACCTGGGCAGGCCAGGGCACCTGCCGGATCGTCGTCGAGAACGGCGGCCAGGTGCTTGATCAGGCCGAGGTCTCCCAGCTGGCACAGCCATTCCGGCGGCTCGGCGCTGACCGGATCGGCTCCGACCGGGGGTCCGGTCTCGGCCTGTCCATCGTCACGGCGATCGCTGCTGCCCACGGCGGGTCGCTCGACCTGCGGGCGAGGCCGGAGGGCGGCCTTCAGGTCGTCATCACGCTCCCGGTGGCGGCCAGCCAGATGCTTGCAGGTGCGCCATCGTGAGGGTGCTGGTGATCGAGGACTCGCGGTCGCTCGCGGAGGTGCTGGTCGAGGGTCTGCGCGACCAGGGAATGGCCGTGGACGCGGCCCACGACGGGCTGGATGCGGCCGCGAAGCTCGATCTGAACGCCTACGACGTGGTCGTGCTCGATCGCGACTTGCCGGGCATTCACGGAGACATCCTGTGCCAGATGATCACTGATCCGGCGGAAGGCGCCGGGGCCGGCCCGCGAGCTAGCGCCGGTAGCCGGGCCATGGTCCTGATGCTGACCGCTGCCGGAACGCCGGGAGATCGCGTTGCCGGTCTTGGTCTCGGCGCGGACGACTACCTGGCCAAGCCGTTCCATTTTCCAGAGCTTGTGCTGCGGGTCAGGGCGCTGGCGCGGCGCCAGCCGTCGGCCCGTGGCCGGGTGCTCCGCGCCGCCGGCATTGAACTCGACCAGGTGCGCCGTACCGTCACCCGGGACGGCCGCAACCTCGATCTGTCGGTCAAGGAATTCGGGGTACTGGAGGCGCTGCTTCGGGCCAGTCCGGCCTTCCTCAGCGCCGAGGACCTGCTCGAACAGGTCTGGGACGAGCACGCGGACCCGTTCACCAACGCAGTGCCGGTCGCTGTCGGTCGGCTGCGCCGCAAGCTCGGCGACCCGCCCGTGATTACGACGACCCCAGGGGTGGGATACCGCGTGGCCGACACCACCACGGGCCATGGCTAGACTGGGCTTCAGACCCCCCGTACGGCGCTCATCCCGCTAACTCCCCCAGGGCCGGAAGGCAGCAAGGGTACGCGGGCTCTGTCGGGTGTGCGGGGGGTCCCTGACTTTCCTGGCAGACTGTGAGCATGGCAGGCGCCACCCCGAGTCCCACGCCAGGCAGCTCCGGTCCAGGCCCTGATCAGGACGCCAGTCCCCGGTCGGGAGTTCAGGCCGCGCCCCTGGCGCTCTACCGCCGGTACCGGCCGGGCAGCTTCGCGGAGGTCAAGGGCCAGGATCACGTCACTGAGCCGCTGCAGCAGGCCCTGCGCAGCGGTCGGGTCCACCATGCATACCTGTTCAGCGGGCCGCGGGGCTGCGGCAAGACCTCCAGCGCCCGGATCCTGGCGAGGTCGTTGAACTGCGAGCTCGGGCCGACGCCCGATCCGTGCGGGAAATGCCCGTCGTGCGTGGCACTAGCGCCCGCCGGGCCGGGCAGCATCGACGTCATCGAGATTGACGCCGCATCGCACGGCGGCGTGGACGACGCCAGGGACCTGCGCGAGCGGGCGTTTTACGCGCCAGTGTCGGGGCGCTACAAGATCTACATCATCGACGAAGCCCACATGGTTACCCGGGAGGGCTTCAACGCATTGCTGAAGCTGGTCGAGGAGCCGCCGCCGCACCTCAAGTTCGTCTTCGCCACCACAGAGCCGGAGAAGGTGATCGCCACCATCAGGTCGCGGACGCACCATTACCCGTTCCGGCTGGTGCCCCCCGCGATCCTGCGCGAGCACCTCGAGCAGATCCTGGCTAGCGAGGGGCTGCCGTATGAGCCCGCCGTGCTGCCAGTGGTGATCCGAGCGGGGGCCGGGTCGGTTCGCGATGCCTTGTCGGTGCTGGACCAGCTGATGGCCGGGTCAGATGAGTCCGGGCTGCGGTACGACCGCGCCATAGCGCTGCTCGGTTACACCGACGACCGGCTGCTCGACGAGGTCATCGACGCGTTCGCAGCCGAGGACGGCGCGGCCGTGTTCCAGGCGATCGACCACGTCGTCGAAGCGGGTCACGACCCGCGTCGGTTCGCCGCCGACCTGCTCGACCGGCTCCGGGACCTGATCGTGCTGTCCGCAGTTCCGGACGCTGCCGCGACCGGCCTCATCGACGCGCCGCCGGACCGGCTGGCGCCGATGACCAAGCAAGCGGGCGCGGTCGGTCGCGCGGGCCTCACCAGAGCGGCCGAGATCATCAGCGCGGGACTGGTAGAAATGCGGGGCGCCACCCAGCCACGGCTACTGCTCGAGCTGATGTGCGCCCAGGTGCTGCTGCCAGCCGACAGCTCGGACACCGCCGGCCTGGCTGACCGGCTGGACCGGCTAGAGCGCCGCCTGAGCGCTGGCCAGCCGGGGCCCGCCGATACCGCGGTCACCGCGACGGTACGCCGCGAGCCGCTCGCACGCGAGCCGGAGC
>JBAUAR010000441.1:0-14468 GCA_049675875.1 Streptosporangiaceae bacterium | reverse complement strand
GAGGCGGTGTTCCAGTAGGTGAGCAGCACCTTGCGGACGATCTCGGCCAGGATGCTGTCGCTGATCTTCCTGGTCGACCACGGCGACCCGGACACCGCGAAGAACCAGCGCACTGCGTCCGCGCCGTGTGCCTCCATCAGCTGCATGGGCTCGAGCACGTTGCCCAGGTGCTTGCTCATCTTGCGGCCTCGCTCATCGACGAGCAGGCCGAGGCACACTACGTTCTCATAAGCGGACCGGCCGAACACCAGCGTGCTCACGGCCATCAGGGAGTAGAACCAGCCCCGGGTTTGATCGATGGCCTCGCAGATGAACTGCGCGGGAAACGACTCGCGGAACTCGGCGTCGTTCCGCCAGGGCGCGCCGAACTGCGCGAACGGCATGGCGCCCGAATCGAACCAGACGTCGATCACCTCGGGAACGCGGCGGGCCGGCTCGCCGCAGACCGGGCAGGCGATCACTATCTCGTCGACGGACGGCCGGTGCGGATCGATTCCGCTGACGTCGGTCGCTGCCAGCGCCGACAATTCGGCGAGCGACCCGACGCACGTTACGTGCTCCGCTGCACACAGCCAGATCGGTAGCGGAGTGCCCCAGTAGCGCGTCCGCGACAGCGCCCAGTCCACGTTGTTGCGCAGCCAGTCGCCGTACCGGCCATCCTTGATGGTCGGCGGCTGCCAGTTGGTGGCGGCGTTCTGGGCGAGCAGCTGGCCCTGGATTGCGGTCGTGCGGATGAACCATGATGGCAGCGCGTAGTAGAGCAGCGGCGTGCCGCAGCGCCAGCAGTGCGGATAGCTGTGCTCGTGCGGCCGCGCGCTGAACAATAGGCCGCGGTCAGCCAGGTCGGCGATCAGCCGCTCGTCGGCGGCCTTGAAGAACACGCCGCCGACCAGCGGGACGCGGTCGGCGAACCGCCCGTCCAGCTGGACCGGGTTGACGACGGGCAGCCCGTGCGCGCGGCTGGCCGCCATGTCGTCGGCGCCGAACGCGGGCGCCAGATGCACCAGCCCGGTGCCGTCTTCGGTCGTGACGAACGTGGCGGGCACTACCCGGTGCGCGTCCGGGATGTCGACGAGGCGGAACGGCGGCTGGTAGGTCGCCCCGACCAGCTGCGCTCCGGTAATCCGGTCCGTGACATACCAGCCCTCGCCGAGCACCCGGCCCACCAGGGAATCCGCGACGACCACGCGATCGCCGACGCCGGGCTTGCGGGCGATCGCATACACCTCGTCGGGGTGGACGGCGACTGCGGTATTCGAGACCAGCGTCCACGGAGTGGTCGTCCAGACCAGCAAGGCGGCCCCGGCGAGCTGCGCAGGCGTGCCGGGCGGCAGGTCGCGCAGCGGCAGCCGCACGATCACCGATGGGTCCGACACGAGCCGGTAGACGTCGTCCTGGCCCATCTCGTGATCCGACAGCGCGGTCCCGCATCGCGGGCAATACGGGCTGATCCGGAAGTCGCGGACAAGCAGGCCCGCGGCGTAGATCTGCTGCAGCGCCCACCACACGGACTCGATGTAGCGAGCGTCCATGGTCCGGTATGCCTGCGACAGATCGATCCAGTAGCCCATCCGCCGGGTAAATTCGGCAAACGCGTCTACATGCCGCAAAACTGACTCGCGACACCGGGCGTTGAAGGCAGCAATCCCGTAGGCCTCGATGTCGCGCTTCGAGGTCAGGCCCAGTTCCCGCTCGACCGCGACCTCGACCGGGAGGCCATGGCAGTCCCAGCCCGCCCGCCTCGGCACGTGCCAGCCCTGCATGGTCTTGAACCTGGGGAACACGTCCTTGAGCACCCGGGCCTCGATATGGTGCGCGCCCGGCATGCCGTTCGCTGTAGGCGGACCCTCATAAAAGTTCCACTGCGGCTGGCCCGCCGTCTGGTCGAGCGACCGCTGGAAAACGTTGCCTCGCTGCCACCACCGCAGTACCTCGTGCTCGAGTGCGGGCAGGTCAGCGCCGGTAGGAAGGGCGGAGAAGCGGCGCGGCATGCTGTCACAGCGTAGCGGAGCTGCGCGCCGAGCACCGCGCTGCGGGCCCCCAGCGGGCTGGCCTGCGGCGCGGTTTGCGGTCCGGTCCGGCGGGTTGGCGGCCGGGCGACGGCGGGTATGTTTGCAAGTCGCGCCGGTCTCCACTTATCCTCCGGTGACTGTTCGCGTTGGTGATCGAAAGGCCGAGGGCACCGAGGGAGGCGCAACATGACCGCAACCGCGCAATCGGGCGCAGCTGCCCTTCCGGTGCGGCAGGGCGAGAAGCGCTGGACTGCGGCCGAGATAGCTGAGATCCGTGACCAGCTGGCCGCCGAGGCCACGGCACTGCGGGCCGAGATCCAGCGGGCCGAGACCGACATTGCCAGCCGGCTTGGCGACGCTGTCAGCGACGCTGGCGAGGATCAGGCTGATGTCGGCGCCAAGACGTTCGAGCGGGAGCATGAGCTTGCGCTGACGCACAACGCCCGCGAGCTGCTCGCGCAGACCGAGCGCGCCATCGCGAGGATCGAGGGCGGCACGTACGGGACCTGCGAGTCCTGCGGCAACGCGATCGGTAAGGCAAGGCTGCAGGCGTTCCCGCGGGCCACCCTGTGTGTTGCCTGCAAACAGCGCGAGGAGCGGCGCTGACCAGGCCGGTGGCGGCCAGCCAGCAGGGCAAAGCCGACGCTCCGGGCGGATTCGCCGTCGGCCAGCCGCGTCGCCGCGTTGCCATCCTCATCGGCGTCGCCGTGCTGGTGCTTGCCCTCGACATCGTGACCAAGATCACAGTGGTGGCGACGTTGTCGGACCGCGCGCCAATCCGGCTGCTCGGCGGGTTCCTCAAGCTGCGCGTCGACCGCAACCCCGGCGCCGCGTTCAGCTTCGGCCCGTCGCTGACGATCCTGTTCTCGCTGATCGCCATCACGGTGATCGTCGTCATCCTGCGCTCGTCCCGGCGGATCCGCAGCCTGCCCTGGGCAATCACGCTGGGCCTGCTGCTCGGCGGCGCGACCGGCAACCTGGCCGACCGGATCTTCCGGTGGCCCGGCGTGTTCCGCGGCTGGGTTGTGGACTGGATTCAGGTCCCGCACTGGCCGGTCTTCAACCTGGCCGACTCCGCAATCGTCTGTGGCGGCATCCTCGCGGTACTGCTGTCCGCCCGCGGCATCCGGCTGGACGGGCACCGCGAGCCACAATGACCGCGCCGGGCGCCCGGCGCGTGCCGGTGCCGGAGGGGCTCGACGGAGAGCGACTCGATTCGGCGCTCGCGAGGATGTTCGGCCTGTCCCGGTCACAAGCGGCGGATTTGATAGGGAACGGTGCCGTCCTCATCGGCGGCCGGCCAGCCGCGAAATCTGATCGGGTGCCGGCCGGGGAGTGGCTGGACGTCACGCTGCCGCCTCCGCCGGCGACGCCCGCGCTCGATCCGGTGCCTGGCCTGATCGTGCGGTATGAGGACGCCGACATCATCGTGGTGGACAAGCCGGTCGGCGTCGCTGCGCACCCGACGCCCGGCTGGACCGGGCCGACCGTGCTTCAGGGGCTGCAGGCGGCCGGGCACCAGGTTGCCACCAGCGGCGCAGCTGAGCGACAGGGCATCGTGCACCGGCTGGACGCCGGGACCACCGGCGTGATGGTCGTGGCCAAGAGCGAGCACGCCTACCGGGTGCTGAAGCAGGCCTTCCGGGACAGGGCGGTGGACAAGCGCTACCACGCGCTGGTGCAAGGCCATCCTGACCCGCTGCGCGGCACCATCGACGCGCCCGTCGGCAGGCACCCGGCCGGCGATGGCCGGTTCGCCGTGGTCGCCGACGGCCGGCCAGCAATCACCCACTACGACACGCTTGAGGCATTTCGCGCCGCGAGCCTGCTCGACGTAGGCCTGGAAACCGGCCGGACGCACCAGATCCGGGTGCACATGGCCGCCGTCAGGCACCCGTGCGCCGGCGACCGGTTGTACGGGGCCGACCCGGTGCTAGCCGGCAAGCTGGGGTTGTCCCGGCAGTGGCTGCACGCGGTGGCGCTGAGCTTTGCCCACCCGGCAGATGGCCGGCGGGTCGAGTTTGCCAGCCCGTACCCGGCCGACTTGCAGCACGCGCTCGACGTGCTCGCGGCAGAGTCCTGAGTTCCGGTCCGCGGCGTTTTCGCGGCAGCGCCGCCGACCCAGTGTCGGTACCCCGGCGTATCGTCGGGCGGTCGGGTTGGCGTGACCGCGGCGACAGTGTCGGCGAGTCTGCCCCGCCCGCATCGGCGGGCCGGCGAGACTAGGAATCCCCCCGAGGATCCCGCAGCCGCAGCGGCGGTCGTGGGACGATGCCGTTCAGGAGGCGCCTTACATGGCGGTGAGCCGGGATTCGTTCGTCCACCTGCACGTCCACACCGAATACTCGATGCTGGACGGCGCGGCACGGATCGCGGAGCTCTTCGCCGAGTGCGAGCGGACCGGCATGGCGGCGATTGCGATCACCGACCACGGCAACGTGTACGGGGCGTACGACTTCTGGGCCCGCGGCCAGGCGGCTGGCATCAAGCCGATCGTCGGCGTCGAGGCCTACGTCGCACCCGAGCACCGCAAGCACAAGCAGCCGGTGCACTGGGGCACGCCGACGCAGCGGACCGACGACGTGTCCGGCGCGGGCGCCTATACGCACATGACCTTGCTTGCGGAGACCACCGAGGGCATGCACAACCTGTTCACGTTGTCCTCGCTGGCGTCGCTTGAGGGGTTTTTCCGTAAGCCGCGGATGGATCGCGAGCTGCTGTCGCGGTATGCGACGGGCATCATCGCGACCACTGGCTGTGCCGGCGGTGAGGTAGCGACCAGGCTGCGGCTGGGCCAGTACGAGCAGGCGCTGGGAGCGGCAGCAGACTTTCGCGACATCTTCGGGCCGGACAATTTCTTCGTCGAGCTCATGGATCATGGCCTCGATATCGATCGGCGGACGGCGGACGGCCTGCGGAAGATTGCCACCACGCTGCGGCTGCCGTACCTGGTCACCAACGACTCGCACTACAGTCGTCAGCCGGACTCCGAAGCGCACGAGGTACTGCTGTGCGTGCAGACCGCGACGACCATGGCGGATCCGGGCCGGTTCCGGCTCGACGGCGGCCCGGAGTACTACATCAAGAGCCCGGAGCAGATGCGGGCACTGCGCAGCGATGAGGACTGGCAGCGCGGGTGTGACAACACCCTGCTGGTCGCTGAGCGGGCGAACGCGTCCTTCACCAAGTCCAACCTGATGCCGCGGTTCCCGTTGCCGGCGGGCGAGACCGAGCAGAGCTGGCTGCGCAGCGAGGTTTGGCGCGGCATGGACTGGCGCTACCCGGATGGCTATGACGAGCAGCGCCGCAGCCAGGCCGAGTACGAGATGGGCGTCATCGAGACGATGGGGTTCTGCTCGGACTTCCTGGTCGTGGCGGACTTCATCATGTGGGCGAAGCGCAACGGGATCAGGGTCGGGCCGTGCCGTGGCTCGGCGGGTGGCTCGATCGTGTCCTACGCGCTCGGCATCACCGACCTGGACCCGGTCTTCCACGGGCTGGTGTTCGAGCGATTCCTGAACCCCGAGCGCGTGTCGATGCCTGACATCGACATCGACTTCGACGAGCGCCGGCGGGGCGACGTCATCCGGTACGTCACGGAAAAGTACGGGGACGACCGGGTCGCGCAGATCATCACGTACGGCACCATCAAGGCCAAGGCGGCGGTGAAGGACGCCGCCCGGGTGCTGGGCTTCCCCTACGCGCTTGGCGACCGGATCACCAAGGCGTTCCCGCCCGCGGTGCTGGGCAAGGACATCCCGCTGGCGGGCATCTTCGACGCCGATTACCCGCGATACGGCGAGGCGGCCGAGCTGCGGGCGATGTACGAGGCCGAGGCAGAGATCCGCCAGGTGCTCGACACCGCTCGCGGTCTGGAGGGGCTGATTCGCCAGCCGGGTGTGCACGCGGCCGGTGTCATCATGAGCAGCGAGCCGCTCATGGACCACATCCCGGTCTGGCGGCGGGAGGCCGACGGAGCGATCATCACCCAGTTCGACTACCCGTCCTGCGAGGACATCGGTCTGCTGAAAATGGACTTCCTCGGGCTGCGCAACCTCACGATCCTGGAGGACGCAGTGGCCGGGATTCGGTCCAATCGCGGCATCGAGGTCGACCTGGACAACCTGCCGCTGGACGACAAGCCGACCTACGAGCTGCTGGCCCGCGGCGACACGCTCGGGGTTTTTCAGCTGGAGGGCGGCCCGATGCGGGCCCTGCTGCGCTCGATGCGGGCAGACAAGTTCGGCGACATCTCCGCGGTGAACGCGCTGTATCGGCCGGGTCCGATGGCGAGCGCGCCGGTCTACGCCGACCGCAAGACTGGCCGAGCCCCGGTGACCCCGATTCACCCGGAACTGGCCGACGCGCTCGGTGACGTGCTCGGCGAGAGCTACGGCCTGCTGGTCTACCAGGAGGACGTTATGTTCGCGGCGCAGCGGCTGGCCGGCTACACGCCGGCCCAGGCCGATCTGCTGCGCCGGGCCATGGGCAAGAAGAAGAAGGAGGTCCTGGACGCCGAGTACGACCCGTTCGCTGCCGGGATGAAGGCCAACGGGTACTCCGACGCGGCGATCAAGACGATCTGGGACGCGATGGTTCCGTTCTCCGGGTACGCCTTTAACAAGGCGCACGCGGCCGGGTACGCGCTGATCGCCTACTGGACCGCCTATCTCAAGGCCAATTACCCGGCCGAGTACATGGCCGGCCTGCTGACCTCGGTAGCAGGCGACAAGGACAAGTCCGCGCTGTACCTGAACGAGTGCCGCCGGATGGGCATCAAGGTACTGCCGCCGGATGTGAACGCGTCGAACGCGATCTTCACCGCGGTGGGCCCCGACATCAGGTTCGGGCTCGCGGCCGTACGCAACGTCGGCACCGGCGTCGTGGACTCGATCGTCCAGGCGCGGCTGGCGAAAGGAGCGTTCACCAGCTTCTCGGACTTCCTCCGCAAGGTGCCCGTCAACGTCTGCAACAAGCGCGTGATCGAGTCGCTGGTGAAGGCGGGGTCGTTCGATTCGTTCGGGCATCCGCGGCGTGGCCTGATGCTCATCCACGAGCAGGCCGTTGACGCGATCATCGACGTGAAGCGGAACGAGGCGATCGGCCAGGACTCGCTGTTCGGCGACGACCCGGCTGGCGACGTGAGTTTCGAGGTGCCGATCCCCGCCGGCGAGTGGGACAAGCCGACGCTGCTCGCGTTCGAGCGCGAGATGCTGGGGCTCTACGTCTCCGATCATCCGCTGCTGGGCGTCGAGCACATCCTCGCCGCGGCCACAGACTGCTCGCTGGCACAGCTCGTGGGCTCGGCGGACGACGAACTCGAGCGTGGCCCGCGCGGGGAGCGGGACACCCAGGTGGTCACCGTCGGCGGCATCCTGTCCGGCGTCCAGCGCAAGGTGACGAGGCAGGGGAGTACCTGGGCTGCCGCGACGCTCGAGGACCTGGAAGGCGCCATCGAGGTGCTGTTTTTCCCGGCCACCTACGCTCAGTGCCTGAGCCAGGTCGTCGACGACGCCATCGTGGTCGTCCGCGGGCGGCTGGACCGGCGCGAGGAGGTGCCGAAGCTGGTCGCGATGGAGGTGAGCACGCCGGATGTCACCGTCGGCGACACCGGCCCTTTCGTCGTGTCGATGCCCGAGGGCCGGTGCGTCCCGCCGGTGGTGGATCGACTCAAAGAGGCGCTGCGAACCCACCCGGGCCCGACCGAGGTGCACCTCAGGCTGACCGCTGGCAGCCGGGTTAAGATTCTGCGCCTCGACGACAAGCTCCGGGTCAGGCCTTCTCCGGCCCTGCTCGCGGACCTCAAGCAGCTGCTCGGCCCCGGCTGCGTCGGCTCACCCCCGGCCGCCTGACCGACGCCGGGTACGATCAAGGGCCTGGTGAGCCGGGAGGCGGGCCCGGCCGGCCTCCAGACCAGCACGGGGGGCTCATCGTGACGGACGGCCGACGCCGCAGGTGGCGCAGTCAGCTGCGCAGGCTGCTGCGCCAGTCCGAGTGGCGGCAGGAGATTCTCCGGACCAACCTGTGGCTGGTGCCGGCGATAGAGGTCGTCGCCGCGGTCATCTTGTTCGCCTGCACGTATGCCCTGGACCGCGCCTCCTACAACGGCGTGTTCCAGGTGCCCGGCTGGGCGATCAGCGGCGGTCCGGACGTGGCCCGGACGGTGCTGACCGCGATCGCGGCGGCCGTCATCACCGTGGTCGGCGTGGTGTTCTCCATCGTGATCGTGGCGCTGACGCTGACCTCGACTCAGTTCGGCCCCCGGATGCTGCGCAATTTCATCCGGGACCGGGGCACCCAGATCACCCTCGGCACCTACGTGGCGACCTTCGTCTACGCGGTGCTGACGCTCGGCTCGGTCGGCCAGGGCGAGCACGGCTCGTTTGTCCCGCACATCAGCGTGACCATGACCCTCGTGCTCATGCTGGCCGATCTGGCGGTGCTCATCTACTTCCTGCACCACATCTCGCGCGCGATCCAGCTCCCGGAGGTCATCGCCAGCATCGCCAGCGACCTGCAGAAGGCGATCGAGCTGCAGGCCGGGGATGCGGTCGACGGGCCCGGCGCAGAGCAGGCCGCGGCCCTCATCGCGGACATGGCGGGCCGCGGCGGCGGCGTCACCGCGCCACGCAGTGGTTACCTGCAATTTGTCGAGCACCAGCTGCTGGTCGCCATCGCCACCGAGGTGGAGGCCGTGATCCACGTGCTGTTCCGGCCCGGCCACTTCATCGTCGCCGGCCAGCAGTACGCGGCGGTCTGGCCCGCCGAGGCGGCCAGCGCCGTGGCGCACGAGCTAGCCCGCGCGCATGTCACTGGCCCGTACCGGACGCTAGCCCAGGACGTCTCGTTCGGCCTGGACCAGCTCGTGGAGATCGGCATCAGGGCCCTGTCAGCCGCCGTCAATGACACCTTCACGGCACTGACCTGCATCGACTGGATCGGCGACAGCCTGTGCAAGGTGACCGGCCGGTGGCAGCCCACTCGGGTCTACCGGGACGGCCGCGGCGCCGTCCGGGTGATCGTCACCGAGACGACCTGGCAACGGCTCGTGCAGCGGGCCTTCGAGAAGGTGCGGCAGGCCGCTCCGGGTATGCCTGCCGTGCTGATCAGGCAGCTCGATGCGCTAGCCAAGATCATGGAGCGCACCACCACGGCAGGCGACCGGCAGGTCCTGCTCGATCAGGCGGCGATGATCGAGCGGCTCAGCGCCGCGACCGTCGCCGAGCCAGCCGACCGCGCTGATGTCACCCGCGCCTACGAGCAGGTGCTCGCGGCCATCCCGGCGCGGGCCTGAGGTCAGGCGTCCCGCCGCTGCAGCAGATACGCTCCGATGCCTAGCAATACCGCGGTCCAGATGCACAGCACGCCAAAGCCCTCCCAGGCAGAGAGCACGGCCTGGCTGCTGGTGATGTGGACCAGGTAGACGAGCGATCCCGCCTGCTCGGGCAGGTAGCCCACCACATGGTTCCAGAACGACGTGTCCGGTAGCAGGCCGGCCAGGATGGGCAGCAGGAAGGCCACGCCGACGGCGGTGCTGATGGCGCCCGCGGTGTGCCGGACCATCGTGCCGATGGCCATGGCCAGCAGACCGAACACCGTCAGGTAGAGCCCTGCCCCGATGGTCGCGCGCAGCACGCCGCTGCCGCTGAGCGAAACCGAGACCCTGCTGTGCAGGATCGCCGAGCCGACGAAGAACGACCCGAACGCCACGATCTCGGCGAGGATCCCGATCACGATCGCGAATACGACGATCTTCGCCAGCAGCATCGGCAGCCGCTTGGGCACGGCGAGCAGCGAGGCGCGGATCACCCCGGTCGAGTATTCGGTCGTGATCACCAGCACGCCGAGCACACTGAGGGTGAGCTGGCCGAGGTAGACAGAGACCCCGAAAATAATGCTCGTCGGGTCGGTGAGCGCCCTGGCGTCCCGAGCGGCCGCGTGCGGGCCGTTCCAGTTGGCCTCCGTCACCCAGGTGATCAGCGCGGTGAACCCTATCGTGACGATCACGAAAGCGATCAGGGTCCAGGTCGTGGACCGGACCGACCGGATCTTCGTCCACTCGGCCAGCAGCAGATGGCCGAACCCGGCCGGGCGACGGCGCTCAGCTAGCGCGGGCGAGACCTCGGCGGTGCGCGGAGCTATTCCTCCGGTGGCGCTCATCGGGCACTCCCATCGGTGGTCTGCACGGGCACGCTGACGTCCCGGTGGCCGAACTCGAGGCTGTCGGAGGTCAGTTCGAGGAAGGCGTCCTCGAGGGTGGCAAGCTGCGGTGTCAGCTCGTGCAGCACGATCGCGGCCGACGCCGCTAGCTCGCCGATCCTGGCGGCGGGCACACCGGTCACCGTCAGCACCGGCGTCTTATCGTCCGGGTCGCCGGCCGGACCGCCGTTGCTGCCTGGCACGACCGTGCCGCCGGCACTGCTGATCAGCGCGGTGAGCTTGTCAGCGTCCGGCGTGCGCACCAGCACCGACCGGCCCGACCCGCGGGCGACCACCTCGGCGGTGGCCGCGTCCGCCAGCAGTTTGCCGCGACCGATGACGATCAGGTGGTCGGCAGTGACGGCCATCTCGTTCATGAGGTGGCTTGACACCAGCACGGTCTTGCCCTGGCCGGCGAGGTGCTTCATCAGGTTCCTGATCCACAGCACTCCCTCGGGGTCCAGGCCGTTGACCGGCTCGTCCAGCAGCAGCACGCGCGGGTCGCCGAGCAGCGCCGCGGCGACGCCGAGCCGCTGGCTCATTCCCAGCGAATAGCTGCCCGTGCGCTTCCTGGCCACCTCGGTCAGCCCGACGAAGTCGAGCATTTCGTCGACCCGGCCGGCCGGCAGTCCCTGGGTCTGCGCCAGGAACAGCAGATGGTTGCGCGCGCTGCGGCCGGTGTGGACGGATTTTGCCTCGAGGAGCGCACCGACCGCCCGCAGCGGGTCGGCGAGCTGGTCGTAGCGCTTACCGTCGATCGTCGCTGAGCCGCCGTTGGGGTGATCGAGCCCGAGGATGAGACGCATCGTGGTGGATTTCCCCGCACCGTTAGGCCCGAGGAAGCCTGTCACCGAGCCCGGCTGGACCGAGAATGACAGGTGGTCGACGGCCACCTTGTTGCCGAACAGCTTGGTGAGATCTCTGACCTCGATCATCGGCGTCTCTCATCCGGCGAAACTGGCATTTGAGTCCTATCGCGAGGCGAGGCTACCAGAGCCAGACCGGCCGCCAGTCGGCACGTTCCCCGGATAATCGCGGCCTCGGCAGGACGTACGCATTCGGGCGGGCGGGCGCCATCGGGAGCACCGGACTCGTCCCGCCGCTGTCTGGTTTTCCGGCCGGGTCCCGTACGCTGCTACCGAGCCATGACTGACACCACCTCGCCCCCTGGCGGCCCGGCACACGGTCGCGCACTGGTTGCGGCCTGCATCATTGTCGCGGCCAGCGCGGTGATCGGGCTGGTGGCGGGTGTGGCGTGGGCGGCGGCCGCGCCGCGGGTGGTGTACCAGGTCTATACGCTGAACCCGCCGACCGCGTACGCGACCAACCCCGAGACCAGCGCCTTCATAGCCGCGGACGGGTGGTACTGCCTGCTGGCGGTGATCGGCGGCGGGCTGATCGGACTGCTCGGCTACGCGTTCGGGGTGCGCCGCTACGGTCCGGTTCCGATGGCGGGAATCGTCGTCGGCGCGACCGGGGCGGCGTTCCTCGCGCAGTGGCTCGGGCACCGGCAGTCCGGCGGGCCGGGATTCAACCACCTCCTTGCCACCAGCAAGCCCGGCACCCTGCTGCATGCGCCGATCTCGCTGGGCTCGCACGGCGCACTGGCGTTCTGGCCGCTTGCCGCTGCTGCGGTGGCGGGCGGCATCGAGCTGACCGGGGTGTTGCGGGCCCGGCGCCAGCCTGGCTACACCGCAGATCCGATGCCCGGAATGGACTCGTTTGGCCTGGAGTCGTGGCCGGGCGGGCCAGGTCAGCAGCCAGGCCACCCGGAGGCCTCCGCCGAGCCGGACCGGCCCGGAGCTGAGCCCTGCGCCAGGCCCGACGGCTTCGGCAGTGATCAGGGCCGCGCTGCGCTGTAGCGGACGGCCGCTCGCCCTAAATGTGCACCGTTGCCTGGCCCGCTTTGGCGGCCTCGACCGCCATGGCCGCGCCCACGATGCCGGCGTCGTTCTGCAACGCGGCGGGGACGACCTTCGCGCGCAATCCGGTCAGCAGCGACAGGAACTTGTCGGCCTTGCGGCTGATGCCACCGCCGATGATGATGAGTCGCGGCGACAGCAGCGCCTCGACGTGGGACAGGTACTCGTCCACCCGCCCGGCCCAGGAGTCCCAGCTCAGGTCGTGCTCCTCGCGGGCTAGCTCGGAAGCGCGCCGTTCCGCGTCCTTGCCGCGAACCTGGATATGCCCGAATTCGGTGTTGGGCACAAGCACTCCGTCAGTGAACAACGCGCTGCCGATACCGGTGCCGAAGGTGAGCAGCAGCACGGTGCCGCCGACGCCCTTGCCCGCGCCGAAACGCATCTCCGCGACGCCCGCCGCGTCCGCGTCGTTCAGGACCGTAACCGGGAGCTTGGTACCCGCCTCGAACGTCTTCACGGCATCAACGCCGATCCAGGCGTGGTCGACGTTCGCTGCTGTCTGAATCACGCCGTCCACGACGACGCCGGGAAAGGTGAGGCCCGCGGGACCGGTCCAGTCGAACGAACGGACAAGCTGGGCCACGATGTCGACGACGGCGTCGGGTGTCGACGGTTGCGGCGTAGCGAGCTTCTGCCGCTCTGCGGTGAGCTCGCCGGAAGCGGTGTCCACGGGCGCGGCCTTGATGCCAGTCCCGCCGATGTCGATGCCAAGGACGTGAGTCACTGCATGCCTCCGGTTACTGGGCCTGGCCACAGCCTAGGCCCAGCCGGGCAGCGCGCCCACCCGTCAGCACGCGGCCAGGTCCGGGTCCTTGTCCGGGCTGCCGGAGTGCGGCCCGGTCACAGGGACGTCCGCTCCCCGCGGATCACGCCCTGGCCTCCGGCCTGCTGCCGGTAGGCGTAATCCGCGCGGATCAGCAAGCGCAGCTCGAGACAGGTATGGGCGCGCAGCTCGTCAGCCGTGCCGCGGAACGTCGCCGACCAGATGTCGCCATCGCGGCCAATCTCGTACCCGCTGCCCCAGTGCAGCTGCAGGTCGGCCAGCGCCGCAGGGTCGCTCCTGGCGATACGCGTGCTCTCCATAGGCCGGCTCACGACCGGATAGTCCGCTGGCCGGTAGTCCGCGCCCCGTTCGTCTGCGTGGCCTGCCGCGGCGCTCTCTGGCGCGTTATCTGTCATCGGGCACAGCCTCCCTGGCGGTTGGAATGGCTCTCTGCCGGCTGGAATAGCTCTCTGCCGGCTGGAATGGCCGGCGCGCGGCCGGGTGGTCGCGCGCCGTGGCATCAGCATAGCGCGGTAGAGAGCAGTAGGAAGCAGTAGGACGCGTCCTGACTCTTTGGGCAGTTCACAGGCGTTCTAGGGTCGTCTTCGTGGCGAAGGTGCCCAGGTTCGATGCGACCGCGCTGGGTCCGGTGTACGTCTATGTCGGCGTGGCGGACCACATCGCCGCTCGCATCGAGGCTGGCGAATTGTCGTCAGGGGCGCGGCTGCCAGCCGAGCGCGACCTCGCCGCTGATTACCAGGTAGCAGTCGGGACGGCCCGCCGGGCAGTGGAAGAGCTGCGCCAGCGCGGGCTCGTCGTCACTCTGCCGGCTAAAGGCACCTACGTCACCTGACGCCGGACACCCTCTGGTAGGCCGCAGTTCACCGGCCGGTCATGGCACCGCGAGCTGCTCGACCGCCGGGCGGCCGGGCAGCTGAACCCGGCCCTGCGCGGCGAGTTCGCCGGCGCTGCTGTGCCGCCGCGATGCGATCGTCGAGCCACGGTCCGTGCCCGGCGCGTTCCGGGATTACCTGACCGCGGCGGGCTGCGGCTACGACTGGCCGAGTGAGAGGGTGAGGCCATGGGACGGATCACGGTGGCGTGCCTGGACATGGCGGGCACGACAGTTGCGGACGACGGCAGCGTACTCGCAGCGTTCCGGGCGGCGGCCGCTGAGTTCGGGCTGACGCCGGGGAGGCCCGGCTATGCCGAGGCGATCGCGTTCGTACAGGACACCATGGGCCAGTCCAAGATCGAGGTATTCCGCCAGCTGCTCGGCAGCGAAGACCGGGCGGTGCGCGGCAACCAGATCTTCGAGGAGAGCTACGCCGAGTCGGTGCGGGCCGGACTGGTGACGGCGCTGCCGGGTGCCGTGCAGACGATCATGGCGTTGCGCGCGGCCGGAATCAGGGTGTGCCTGTGCACCGGATTCGCGCCGGCCACCAGGGACGCGGTCCTCGACGCACTCGGCTGGCGGCCGCTGATCGACCTTGCGCTGTCACCGGCGGACGCCGGACGCGGCCGCCCGTGGCCGGACCTGCCGCTGACCGCGCTGCTGCGGCTGCGTGGCGG